>NZ_JACUZX010000068.1:0-1917 GCF_014851575.1 Rhizobium sp. RHZ02 | reverse complement strand
TGAGGGTGCGCCGGGAGACCGGCAAGGAGTAGATGGTGAAAGTCCATTACGATGAAGGTGTAGCGAACCACGTCGGCCCCGAGCCGTGCGAAGGCATCCGCGAGGATGTCGGCGAAGCGTCGGTAGGGGAGCATGCAGGCCAGCCATTGAGCCGCGAAAAGGATCTTATCTCGGATGCCGACGCTGTCCTCATAGCGGAAGGCAATATGGGAGGTGCGCTATGCGAGTGCCTCACCAATCCGGCGCGGTCTTTAGACCCTGGCATGCATGGACGCTCTTTGTACGGGAACCGGGAGATCTCCGGGTCGGCCATGGCCTCTTTGGAGGACATGGTCCGCAGCGGGAAGGCGAGGAGCCGTAGCCGCTGATGCACGACACGGAGAAGTCTGACTCTGGCATAGTAGCTGTGAAGCTGACGAACAAAGCCGGGCAACCGGTGGCGGAGTTGGTGGAGCCAAGGCCGGGGACCAAGGGGAACGCGGAACAACAACGCATGCACCGGACACAGGGCCGGGCTCGCATGACCCAGTCGCTGGATCGCGTACGGAAAGCCGCAAGGCTGAGGAAGAAGGATCGGTTCACCGCGCTCTTCCACCACCTCACTGTCGATGCACTTCGCACGGCGTTCTTCGCGCTCAGGCGCAAGGCCGCCCCTGGGGTGGATGGCATGATGTGGCAGGACTACGAGGCAGACCTCGAGCCTCGGCTCGTAGATTTGCACAAACGAGTTCATCGGGGAGCGTACCGCCCGCAACCGTCGCGCCGGACATACATACCGAAGGCGGACGGGAAGCGGCGGCCGCTAGCGATCGCGGCTCTGGAAGACAAGATTGTCCAAGGGGCTACCGTCATCGTGCTCAACGCCATCTACGAAGGTGACTTCTGCGGCTTCTCCTACGGGTTTCGGCCAGGGAGAGGCCCGCACGATGCGTTGGATGCGCTGTGTACAGCGATCGACAAGCGGCAGGTAAACTGGATCATCGACGCCGACATCCAAAACTTCTTTGGGGCTGTCAGCCAGACATGGCTGGTCCGCTTCCTGGAACATCGGATCGGCGACAAGCGCATCATCCGCCTCATCCAGAAGTGGTTGAAGGCGGGTATCCTCGAAGACGGGATCGTGACCGTTGATGACAGGGGAACGGGTCAAGGGTCGGTGATTTCGCCGCTCCTTGGCAATATCTACCTGCACTACGTTCTCGACCTGTGGGCCAAGCGCTGGCGACAGCGCGAGAACACCGGCGACATGATCATCGTGCGCTATGCGGACGATGTGGTGGTCGGCTTCGAGCGAGAGGAGGACGCCCGTCGTTTCCTCGATGCGATGCGTGCGAGGCTTGAGGAGTTCATGCTGACGCTCCATCCGGACAAGACCCGGCTGATTGAGTTTGGTCGCTTTGCGGCGGTCAATCGCAAGCGGCGCGGGCTCGGAAAACCGGAGACCTTTACCTTCTTGGGGTTCACACTCATCTGCGGACGATCCCGTCGCGGCCTCTTCCAGCTTCAACGGAAGACCCGCGGGGATCGGATGCGGGCGAAGCTCCAGGAGATCAAGGAGGAGCTACGACGTCGATGGCACCAGTCGATCCCTGAACAAGGGAGATGGCTGAGGCAGGTGGTGACCGGGCATTTTGCCTACTTTGCAGTCCCCACCAACAGTCGCGCAATCTCGGCATTCCACCACCATGTGGTGAACCTCTGGCGGCGGGCGCTCCAGCGCCGCAGCCAGAAAGACCGAACCACATGGACAAGGATCGCTCTGATCTCGGGCGACTGGCTTCCCAAACCGCGTACTCTTCATCCCTGGCCAAGCGTCCGCTTCGCCGTCACTCACCCGAGGTAGGAGCCGAGTGCGGGAATCCCGCTCGCTCGGATCTGTCCGGGGGGCGCTCGGCAACGGGCGTCCCTACCGGGATA
>NZ_JACUZX010000067.1:0-2139 GCF_014851575.1 Rhizobium sp. RHZ02 | reverse complement strand
ACCAGTGCAGCATCTGCACTTCCTTCACATCCGCAGCCTTGGCAGCACCCAAGCCCGCAACACTCATCGTCACCAACGCTGTCGTCAGCAAAAACTTGCGCATCGTTTCCTCCCGGTTTGCAAGTTCATAAAAGCGGAAAATCCGCGGTCAAAAAGCCCCTGCGCTCCCCGCGCGAAAGACTCTACTTATACGGCGCGAACGCCGCATGGGTTAATTTAAAACGTTATAAACATAAGCAAGTCAAGTGTAGCGACGCTCCTTTCTTTGTCGGAGGCAGTATCATTTACTGCCTGTTTTTACTTGTCTTTCAGACGCAGCCCTATTGCTTGGAAAACGGAAGCCGATTATTTAAAACGTTTCCATAATAGCATTGCTTTCGGCGCCGATATCGCGCTAGTGTCCGGCCAATCGACGCTTTGGAGGAAAGTCGAGCGTGTCTCGCATTACAATGCCGCCCACGACCGGAGTGACCCGCAGGAGCGGCAAGCCGACGTTGCGCACCATCGCGGACATCGCGGGCCTTGCTGTGACGACGATATCGCGAGCCCTTTCGGACGACCCGGTCATCAACCACGAGACCCGCAAGCGCGTCCGGGAGATCGCGCTGCAGGTCGGTTACTCCCCAGATCGAGCGGCCCAGCGCCTGAAGACCGGCCGCACGAACGTCATCGCCATCCTTCTTGAATCGCATGAGGAGATCCTCGGCTACGGCACCTCGATCATGTCCGGCATCGCCGCTGCTTTGCAGGGCACCACCTACCATCTGATCGTCATGCCCAACCTGCCGCACACGACCAATATCGAGGCAGTCAACTACATCATGCGCAATCACATGGCCGACGGCCTGGTGATGTCGCGCACCGAACCGTTCGACCCGCGCGTGCGGCTGCTAATGGAGCACAATTTTCCGTTCGTCACCCATGGCCGCACCGAACTTTCCACGCCGCATCCTTATGTCGACTACGACAATTTCACGTTCGCCTATGAGGCAACCAAGCGGCTGATCGCCAAAGGGCGTCGTAAGCCCGCTTTGATCGGCGGTCCGATGCAGTTCAGCTTCGGCAGCCATATCCTGCACGGCTTCATGACCGCGGTGCGCGAAGCCGGCTGTGCCTACGAGATTATCTCCGAGATCAACCTCGATCATCCGGCGGGCGCGATTCGCGACCGTATCGCCCGACGGCATCGCGAAGCCGATCCACCCGACGCCTTCATGTGCGGCGGCGAAGTGTGCGCGCTTGCCACGATCACCGGCATGAGCGATTGCGGCCTCACCCTTGGCGTCGAATACGACATCGTCGCCAAGCAGACCTCGCAGTTACTTTCCGCCATCCAGCCGAAGGTGGAAACGATTTATGAGGACCTTACGGCCACCGGCGAACATATCGGCCGCATCCTGAGGAAACGGATCAGCGGCGAGACGGATATGGACCAGTTGCAGATGCTGCTAACGCCGCAGCCGCCTTTCTCCGGCGGTACCGGAAAATAGATGACATCTGCTACTCGATCTCAACTGGCTACGCGGTAGACCTTAGCCTCGTGACTTCGGCTGTTACTGCAAGCGGACACCCTATTGAAGCTCGGATTTCTGCTCGAAATCGACAATGACGCCGTGTCGCAATGCCTCTTCTTGAGCTGCACGAAGAGCCTGCTGGATGAAATAGACGACGAGGTCATAGTCCGGGCTCTCCTGCGAGGCGATTTCCCACGCGATGTTCAGAGTGAATATCAGTTGTGGGGCGATCGTATCGGTCACGGCGGCGTATCCCGGAAGCACGGAGATACTAGGGTGCGCCCGCACCCAGGGCAACATCAACGGTTGAGCGTGCCGTAGGAGAATGTCACCAGCGACCTAGTGGGATTTACTATGGCCTTCACAAGGACGCCCAACGATTCAAGAGACGCGCACGTGCTGGGCGGCTTGAGTGTCCTTCCCGAGAGAGGGGTGACAGTTCATACCGGAGACATGGGTTACACTTTTGGCCTTTGCGAGGAGAGCGAAGGTGCCTTGGCAGGAGTGCAACCGCATGGACGAGCGTCTCAAATTCGTTGCGCGGGTTCTGGATGGCGAGAAGATAGCGGCGCTGTGCCGCGAATTCGGCATCTCCCGCAAGACCGGTCACAAGATCATCAGCCGC
>NZ_JACUZX010000066.1:0-2149 GCF_014851575.1 Rhizobium sp. RHZ02 | reverse complement strand
AGGGAAACCTCAAACTGATTTTGCAAGGAAACAGCCCGTTCGGTGGCTGTTTCCGGCAATTAGAAGATCTGCAGATCCTTCGATTCCTATGTCTAATCAGCAGCTTCCGTGTTCTTCACGGCCGACGCAATAAGGCCGACAACGATGAGGAAGGCGAAAATAGTGCCAGGGATCTCGAAGCGGTTCACACCTTCTCCTGACACTTTAGGGCTGCATCTAGCATAAGCTCATAGCCCTCCTTCAAGCCTCCGCACACATGGCAGGCATAGCCGTAGTGGACTTCTTCGGGGGCCAGCATCTCGGGCGTTGGCTCGCGCATCGCTTCGATCGCAGCAACGGCCTTGACGCGGAACCCGCGCTTTTGGGTATCGTGAACGTCCGCCCACGGGATCTCGTGGCGAACGGCGTCAAACGGTTCCGCTTCGTAGATCGCCCGAGCAACCTTCTCGACCATATCCATCACATCACCTTCCGTGTAGAACCTTCAGCCTATCATAAGTCTCTTCCACCAACCGGGATGCTTCTCGGACATCAACCGCCCATCCATGGTGCGGCATGATCGTTCGCCTCTGCCAGGGAATGTGGTTTATCGCCCATATCCATTGGCCCTTCTTGAGGCTCGTGAGATCGAGGAAGATCCTCCCGAACTGTAGATCACCTTCCCATGCTGCAAAGTCTTGGTGGCTTTCGTCAAGCCACGTCTCTCGCCATTTGTGTTTGGGTTGATAGTCCACCCGGGCTGACCTGTTAGCTAGATTTTCGTTTGGACCTGGGCTTATCATCTCTTTTCCGAATGATGTCGGGTGTTTTGTTGATCTTCCCGGTGATTTCCACGCGCAGGCCGCATTGGTCGGCATTGACGCTATAGACCCTATCGCAGCCCCAGACGGTGCCTATCGCGGTCTTCAGGCCGTCGAGCTGGCAATCCCCGATCTTCTCCCGGATGTCATCCGTCGCGTAGGCTTTATGTCGCCTGCAATAGGCGCACGTCGCCGACAGCCGATAGCCATTGTAATCGGAATGGTAGGATTGGTGTTTGGCCGCAGTGAACATCGGAATCATCTCCTCGAAAGGTCTGTGCGCCGCACGAGATGAGATAGCTTCCGCCCCGAAGTTGGATGAGAAATGATGGCGAAGACACCCGGCGTCAAGATGTCATCCGCCGATGACAGCAGACTGTGGTCAACGGCGGCCTGAACCGTGGGAAGTACCGGGCAGGGATCCGGCCAACCACAGAACCTCAGTGCCTTTCCGTGGGAGGCTGACATCGCTTTGATCTGTGGAGAGGGCAATCGTGATGTCGTATAAGTAGACGGCAGATGCGGCTTGCAAGGAGGGAGTGGAACGGTGAAAGCGATTACAATTTCTGGCCTCATTATGGTAGCCTTCGCATCTGGAGCGTATGCCGCGACCTTAACGGGGGACCAGTTGAAAAGCGAGCTGGTAGGCCACCCAATCCATTGGAAGTCCAAGACGCAATCGGGTATCACAACTTACAAACCAGACGGAACAATTGAAGCGACTGTCGACGGGGACAAGACTGCCTACAAGGGCACATGGAGCATTAAGGGCAACAAGATTTGCGAGAAGTTTGACAAGGAAAAATGCGCAACGATCAATTCGCTTGGAGGGAAGAAGTACTCCAAGGGGGGCGGAACGCTCACGGTCGAATAGCCTTGTTTCCGCCACGCCGGCGACATCTGACCGTTGCATCGCCGTGCTACTTCACACCCCAGTGAAGGAGAATGGCCATGCAGGACCTATCTATGTCAGAAGTTTTGAAAGATCCTCTGATCCGGCAAATGCTGCGGGCCGACAAGGTGAGCCTCGGTGCATTCGCCGTACTGCTTGAGAAGGCGGCTCAGGAACGTGGACGCAGATTTGCGGCTGTCGATTGGGAAGCGTTTAGGAGTGCGGCTGCTTCAACCGCTCAACGGTACCCGTCATCGGAGTGAATTCGATACATTTCCCCGCCTGCCCCGGCGTCGGTTAGGGCACGCCTGAGGCTCGCTGTAGTGGCGAGCCTTATACATTGCGAGGCCGGTGCATCGGTTATGATGCACCGGCCTCGTTTGCCATTGAGGTGATTGCAACACCGCAGTGACGATGCGCAGAGCGGTTGGTCCTAGCGGGCCTGAACTTTCGTTCG
>NZ_JACUZX010000065.1:0-2583 GCF_014851575.1 Rhizobium sp. RHZ02 | reverse complement strand
CTTCGCCGCCGAAGCTGCGCATGTCGCGATCTGCGTCTTGGTACTCTTCGTATTCCCAAGCCATCTCAGGATCGGTCGTCCATTCGCAGCCTCTATCGAGGTAAAACGTCGTGCCGTTTCGGCTGCATTTCTCGACATTCCAGCGTGTTACGAGAGCCATCTGCCTCACCTCTGTTCGATGCCGATCGACGTTTCGCTTTGTCCCTTTCGGGCGGTCAGTCGTCGTTCGTTGGTATATGCAGAATACCAGAATGGCATAGACAGTCAATACCGAGGTGGTATAAAAGACTGGTATGAACAAAAAAGATGAAGCGACCACAGACAGAATCAGGTTGATCCGGAAGAAGTACCCTCCGGTGCCAATGGCCCCATTCCTAGCGATGCAAAGACGGTGGATTCGGCGCGTCAATCAGATGACTTCGATGACGCATGTTCAGCGTTGCGCTGCTGTTTTCATCGGCGCGTTTGGAACGCCTGATGCTCCGTTCTGTGCGACCAGCATGGACTACATTTGCAAGCACGTCGGCTGCGAACGGACAGCAGTCCACAAAGCTGTGAAGTTCTTGGAGGGGATCGGCTACATGGCCGTCGATCGACAGAAACGCGCTGGTAACGTGTACCGCATTCAGGTGCCGATTTGATGAGTTTATGTTGTTGTGGAGCAACCAATTACGTGTTGCTGGTGAACAACACAATATAGACGGGTGCTGATATAGACGGAGTTATCTTCTTTTAGTTTTGGCTTAGGATAAGGGTAATTAGTAGAAGGGTGAGAAGACGATTTTTGAATTCTTCGTCTTCCAAAGCCTGAAAAATCAGGCGACGCCAGCCAAGGCGATGAAGTGCACCGAGGCGACCATACTGCTCGCAAAACGCAGCTCTTTCGGTGGATTGAACTGCTCAAGCACCAATTCGATGTTGTTTTGCCTAACAAACCTCTTCACGTAGGCCAAAAGCGGCCCATGCTCTTCCTGGTGAATCTGGGCAATCACGTAATCACCCCGCTTCACTCGCCGTTTCGGATCGACGAAACAGATTTCGCCATCCTCGTATCTTGGCTCCATCGACGAACCGGCCACGGATACCGCATAAGCACCTGAGATATGCGAGATCACGGGCGGCGCCATAACTTCGTAAAGCACTGTACCGTTCATCAGAAATTCCCCGTCAACGCCTCCTACGGCTTGCCCGTAAACCGGTATCCGCCGTCCAAGACCTTCAACCTTATCTCGTACTATGGCATTTGGGGGATCAAAAGTTGGGGGCGTGGCATCCGATTTTGGAACATCGTTAACACCCGTCTCCGTCCCATTCCCGAACAGTAGAGCCTCCGGAGTAATGTTGAGATGAGGCGCGATTTTCTCGGCCCATTCTTTCGTGAGCTTCCTTTCCCCGCTCTCAAGCCTCTTGATCTGTGGTTGTGACGTGCCAACCCGCTCGGCCAAAGCCGCCTGGCTGAGTTCGATCTTCTCGCGTAACTCTTTGATCATGTTCATAAACGAGATATTATTCCGTTGCGGTATAAACATCAAAAACCAAAATGACATAAATAACTCTTGCAAGCCGATGCCAAAATGGTATTGTGCTTGGTATGACCCTAAATGATTTTCTCAACACCGAGCCCAAGACATCGCACGCAGCGTTCGCTGATCTGATCGGCGTGACGCAGGCGACTGTCAGTCGATATCTCGCCGGCGACCGGTTCCCGCCGCCTGCGGTCATGCGGAAGATTTTCCTCGCCACGAGCGGCAAGGTCACGGCAAACGATCTGCTTGTCGGGTTCGAGTCTGCGCAGCGCAGAGAGAAGGCCGCGTCATGATCAGTATCTACACGGATGGGGCCTGCGAGCCTAACCCCGGCGCTGGCGGATGGGCCTTTGTGGTCTACGAAAATGGCGTCAACACGCAGATCCGCTTCGGAGGGGATGTCTCCTCTACGAACAACATCATGGAGATGACGGCAGTTCTCGCGGCTATTGAGCACTGCATTGCCCATAGGATGAAATTCACCGAGGTCCGCATCTTCAGCGACAGCCAATATGTCGTGAAGGGCTGCAACGAGTGGCGTCACGGATGGGCCCGCAAGGGCTGGGAAAAGGGCAAGGCAAGCCTGAAGAATGCCGGTCTTTGGAAGGCGATCGCAGCGGCCCATGACGCCTTTCCATGCGCGATCACATGGGTTCGTGGCCACAGCGGCATCGAAGGCAATGAAGAGGCAGACAGACTTGCCGAGGTAGGCCGTAAGCACGCGATCGAACATCGCATCACGTCCCTAGAGGAGTTTGCAGCATGAAATACGCACTAGCACTTTCATCACTTCTCATAGCTTCCCCTGCAATGGCTGAAGGAAGCCTACGGACTGCTGCTCTCACTGCGGTCGGCATCGAGGTATGCGGTGCAGAGGTTCCGAAGGGATTGCTCACTGCATTGGTTGAGCGCGGCTCCCAAGAAACCGGTATCCCGGCAGAAGCAGCGGCATACATCGCTCTCGGCATGAAGCTGGCATACACGGACATCATCGCTCGCACCAACACTGCTGCTGAGTTTTGCTCTGCCACCAAGACGGCGAGGATTGGGCAGTGAG
>NZ_JACUZX010000064.1:0-2601 GCF_014851575.1 Rhizobium sp. RHZ02 | reverse complement strand
AGATGAGCATTGATCAATGAGAACGATCAAGCCAATCGAGCTATTAGTACCGGTAAGCTTCACACATTGCTGCGCTTCCACACCCGGCCTATCAACGTGGTCGTCTTCCACGGCTCTGATAGGGAATACTCGTTTTCAGGTTGGTTTCCCGCTTAGATGCCTTCAGCGGTTATCCATTCCATATGTAGCTACCCTGCTATGCCCTTGGCAGGACAACAGGTCCACCAGAGATATGTCCATCCCGGTCCTCTCGTACTAGGGACAGATCCTGTCAATATTCCTACACCCACGGCAGATAGGGACCGAACTGTCTCACGACGTTCTGAACCCAACTCACGTACCGCTTTAAATGGCGAACAGCCATACCCTTGGGACCTGCTCCAGCCCCAGGATGCGATGAGTCGACATCGAGGTGCCAAACAACCCCGTCGATATGGACTCTTGGGGGTCATCAGCCTGTTATCCCCGGCGTACCTTTTATCCGTTGAGCGATGGCCCTTCCACACGGGACCACCGGATCACTATGACCGACTTTCGTCTCTGCTCGACTTGTCAGTCTCGCAGTCAGGCGGGCTTATGCCATTGCACTCGACGACCGATTTCCGACCGGTCTGAGCCCACCATCGCGCGCCTCCGTTACTCTTTCGGAGGCGACCGCCCCAGTCAAACTACCCACCATACACTGTCCCGGATCCGGATAACGGACCGCGGTTAGACATCCATGACGATAAGGGTGGTATTTCAAGGATGGCTCCACAGAAACTGGCGTCCCTGCTTCAAAGCCTACCACCTATCCTACACATGCCGACACGAATGCCAGTGTAAAGCTATAGTAAAGGTGCACGGGGTCTTTCCGTCTGACCGCAGGAACCCCGCATCTTCACGGGGAATTCAATTTCACTGAGTCTATGTTGGAGACAGCGGGGAAGTCGTTACGCCATTCGTGCAGGTCGGAACTTACCCGACAAGGAATTTCGCTACCTTAGGACCGTTATAGTTACGGCCGCCGTTTACTGGGGCTTCGATTCAAAGCTTGCACCTCTCCTCTTAACCTTCCAGCACCGGGCAGGCGTCAGACCCTATACGTCGTCTTGCGACTTCGCAGAGCCCTGTGTTTTTGATAAACAGTCGCTACCCCCTGGTCTGTGCCACCCCACTTCACTTGCGTAAAATGGGGTCACGCTTCTTCCGAAGTTACGCGTGCAATTTGCCGAGTTCCTTCAACATAGTTCTCTCAAGCGCCTTGGTATACTCTACCTGACCACCTGTGTCGGTTTCGGGTACGGTCTATACGGTGGAGCTATTTCCTGGAACCGCGTCCCTGCAAGATCAATCCAATAAGACCTCACAAGTTGAGCAATCCGTCACTACCACCAGGCCCACGAATATTAACGTGGTTCCCATCGACTACGCGTGTCCGCCTCGTCTTAGGGGCCGGCTAACCCTGCTCAGATTAACTTTAAGCAGGAACCCTTGGTCTTTCGGCGAGAGGGTCTCTCACCCTCTTTATCGTTACTCATGTCAACATTCGCACTTCCGATACCTCCAGGAGCCCTCACGGGTCTCCCTTCATCAGCTTACGGAACGCTCCGCTACCACGTGTATTGCTACACATCCTCAGCTTCGGTGCATGGCTTCAGCCCCGTTACATTTTCGGCGCAAAGACCCTTATTTAGACCAGTGAGCTGTTACGCTTTCTTTAAATGATGGCTGCTTCTAAGCCAACATCCTGGTTGTTTTGGGATCCTCACATCCTTTCCCACTTAGCCATGACTTGGGGACCTTAGCTGGAGGTTAGGGTTGTTGCCCTTTTCACGACGGACGTTAGCACCCGCCGTGTGTCTGCCGACTAGTACTCCTGGGTATTCGGAGTTTGGTTAGGATCAGTAAGACGGTGAGTCCCCATAGCCCATCCAGTGCTCTACCCCCCAGGGTATTCGGTCGACGCTCTACCTAAATAGATTTCGCGGAGAACCAGCTATTTCCGAGTTTGATTGGCCTTTCACCCCTAGCCACAAGTCATCCCAATCTATTGCAACAGATGCGGGTTCGGTCCTCCAGTTGGTGTTACCCAACCTTCAACCTGCTCATGGCTAGATCACTCGGTTTCGGGTCTAATGCAACAAACTAAATCGCCCTATTCAGACTCGCTTTCGCTTCGCCTACACCTACCGGCTTAAGCTTGCTTGTTACACTAAGTCGTTGACCCATTATACAAAAGGTACGCCGTCACCCTTGCGGGCTCCGACTGTTTGTAGGCATCCGGTTTCAGGTTCTATTTCACTCCCCTTGTCGGGGTGCTTTTCACCTTTCCCTCACGGTACTTGTTCGCTATCGGTCATGCACGAGTACTTAGGCTTGGAGAGTGGTCTCCCCATGTTCAGACAGGATTTCTCGTGTCCCGCCCTACTCTAGGACAATCATGCTATCTACGCGTACGGGGCTGTCACCCGCTACGGCCAAACTTTCCAGAATGTTCCGCTTTAAACACAATTGCCACTGGCCTGGTCCGCGTTCGCTCGCCACTACTTGCGGAGTCTCGGTTGATGTCCTTTCCTGCAGGTACTTAGATGTTTCAGTTCCCTGCGTTCGCTTCTTACA
>NZ_JACUZX010000063.1:0-2962 GCF_014851575.1 Rhizobium sp. RHZ02 | reverse complement strand
GCGCCGGCGGCGGTTCTGCGACAGCGTCGAAGCGTCAAACACACCGTCCGTCAGCTTCATCTGCAGAAACCAGCGATAGGCGACGTTGACCTCGATCTCGCGCACCAACTGACGCTCCGAGCGGATGGTGATCCTTCGGCACCAGACTGTCGAGCGTCACCATCTCAAGAGCCGTCTGGGTGGGGGCAGGTTTCTTCAACATGTCCCAATGAATCACAAGCCCCCAGACGGTGCCAGGGGTTTGTCAGCAATCTGACCCGCCGTCTGGTGACGGCGGGTTTTTCATGCTTGGGAGGATGCTTGATCGCTTAGGCGACTGCGTAGGCGCCGCGGCGTGCGTCGAGCGAGTAGAGGCCCGGGCCGACAATGGCGAGGAAGATGTAAGCGCCGGCCAGCGTGAAGTTCTTCATGACCATGATCTGGTTCAGGGCGTTGATCCAGCCGAGAGCGGCAGCTGGGAAATCCGGAACGTTGACCGTCGGCAGGTGGAAGACGACAGCGGTGAAGATACAAAAGGCGGCGAGCAGCCAGCCGACGGTCTTCGTCTGGTAGCCGACGAGAACCGCGAGGCCAGTTACAAATTCAAAGGCGCCTGCGAGATAGGTCAGGGCAGTCGACGCCGGAAGACCAGCACCGGCGATCATGCCAGCGGTTCCAGCCGGATCGGTCAGCTTGCCGAAGCCGGCAAGGATGAACATGAACGACAAGAGGACGCGAGCGACAAGAATGACAATATTGTTGGTATTCGACATGAACGTTGTCTCCGTTGAATGGCGTTTGAGGTTGTTGTGCCCCGGCACGGTTGCAACCTCGGATGCCACTTTGTCGCCTTTTTTTGCTGTTTTGGAAAGATAGACGGAAAGGGACACTTCGTTCTCTATTATTGAACGACCGATCTTGGCGAAGTCGGCTTGCCATCGATGGTGCGCCTCTTTTATGGTCGGCCGCCCAAGATGGAGACCCCGATGGCAGATCTTTCCGCATTTCCGATCACGACGCGCTGGCCAGCAGCGAACCCGGATATCATCCAGCTTTACTCGTTGCCAACCCCGAACGGCGTGAAGATATCGATTGCGCTTGAAGAGCTTGGCTTGTCCTATGAACCGCATCTGATCTCGTTCAGCACGAACGACCAGAAGTCGCCGGAATTCGTATCGCTCAATCCCAATGGCCGCATCCCGGCAATCATCGATCCCAATGGCCCCGATGGAAAGCCGATCGGCATTTTCGAATCCGGTGCCATCCTGCTCTATTTGGCAGAGAAGACAGGCAAACTCATTCCATCAGATACAGCCGGGCGCTACGAGACGATCCAGTGGGTCTTCTTCCAGATGGCCGGTATCGGACCGATGTTCGGACAGTTCGGGCACTTCTACAAATTCGCGGCCGATAAGGTTGCCAACAACTCGTATCCGATGGAGCGCTACCGCGACGAATCAAAGCGGCTTCTGAGCGTACTGGAAGCACGCCTCCAGGGTCGCCAGTGGATCATGGGCGATCTCTACACGATCGCCGATATCGCCACTTTCCCGTGGCTCCGCGGTGCCGACATCTTCTACGGCGGGCGTGAGGTGTTGGATTATAAGAGCTTCCCGGCCGTGATGGACTGGCTAGAGCGCTGCATCGCCCGGCCGGCCTCGGAAAAGGGGTTGAATATCCCGGCACGGCCTGCGTAAATCTGAGGCAAATATGCAAAAAGCCGGTCCAAAAGGCCGGCTTTTTTCATGTGCGGGAGCGTCTATTGGCGCCTGGCAAACTCGCCGCCGGTATTCGTCTTGAAACGAGGGAAGATGAAAACACCGAGCATGCTGCCGTGATTAGCATCGTCGTGGCCGTTCGACTCGCCCATGCAGAACAACGGCTGACGGAAGCCATTCGACATCATGATGGTGGTCGAGAAACAGAAGGATGAGGAGAGCGTCGCAGCCTGCTCGAAGAGTTCCAGGATGTGATCGTGATCCTTCGGATCGTAGCAGCGCATGAGGCTCAGAAGCCCGCATACCCGCGCCGGGAGTCCGTGCAGCAGGGCGCTCCATTCCTTGAGGCGGATCACGCCGCTGGACAGGTCTCCGACCCAGGTTTCCGAAATGGAAAACTGCGCCAGCATTTCAGGATCATGATTGCTGATATCCAGTGAGCCCGGCATAAGCGGTGCCGCGGCGTTGGTTCTCGCGATTTTGAACAAATTTTTCCCCAGCTTAGGTGCGGCTTCCCCCGCCGCACGTCCGGCAAAAATGAGCAGGTTCATGTTGCACCGCGCATCATGCTCGGGCGACCGGGAAATGGGGTCTGGATTGCCGGTTCTTCTCACGGAACCGCTTCCAATTTCACGGGGGCGTTACTCAACTTCTAATATATTTTTCGGGAAGGGGTTGTCCCGAATCCTACGTCGCATTCTCGTGGTCAGGATCGATGCGCATCGTGACCCATCGGCTGATGACACGCGCCGAATGCGAGGGGATTTATAGGCACTTTCATGCAAACGGCAATCCGCTTTTTGCATAATGCCGATCGCTACTGTGAGTGGAAAAACAACCGTGAAAGTATGGGGGACGCGAAAAAGAGCAAAAAAATGCGCAGCTGCCGAAGTGCAACCGGTTTCAATGCTCTCCTGAGCTCTGAAATGTGCATAAAATTGCAGCGAACGGATAACACAGCTTTTGGAAGAAATAATGCAGGCTCACAAGCTCTGCGAAAGCTTCGCCGAATGCGAGGCGCATTCAGATATGCGGTTAAACGTTTCACCTGACGATTGAAAAAGCTCACCTGGCGAATCATGCGCCGGAACGAAAAAGGGCGGTCCGAAGACCGCCCTCAGACTGCTGACAAACCCGTCGATATTTTCGGCGGGTTTGTTTTTTGGACGTTGGTTGTTTTAGTTGGGTTCTGAGGCGGGGCGAAGTTGGCGGCCTCTGGCGCTCATGCCATGGCTGGTCTGGGTGGCTTGGTGAGCGCCATGGCG
>NZ_JACUZX010000062.1:0-3483 GCF_014851575.1 Rhizobium sp. RHZ02 | reverse complement strand
GACGCATTATGCCGTGGGCCGGATTATGCCGCATGACCGAGTTTAGCCGTTGTCGAGCCTCGTTTCGGCCATGCGGTAGTTCGGCATAATCAGAGCGCTTCGAGGAAGGCCAGCAGTTCGTCGTTCGGGCGATACCGTCCTGGATGGGTTTCTGGGGTGGCGACCTGAGAGAGGGCCTTTTCCTTCAGGCGCATGTCAGCGTGGATATAGATCTGCGTGGTTTCCACGGATTCGTGCCCAAGCCATAGCGCGATCACGGATTGGTCGACGCCATGGTGCAGCAATTCCATTGCCGTGCTGTGGCGTAGCGTGTGCGGCGTGACGCGTTTGCCTATGAGGCTCGGGCAAACTCGGGATGCCGCCAGGCAATGCTTGCGCACCAGGTGTTCCAAAGCATCGCGGCTGAGCTGCTCGCCTCGGATTGACGGGAACAATGGCCCGTCGCTGTCTTGGCGTTTGCCCATCCAGCCCTGGATCAGCTTGACCGTATCGCGACGAAGAGGCGTGCTGCGTTCTTTCCTCCCCTTTCCGATGCAGCGGATGTGAGCGCCAGTCCCAAGAACCACGTCCCTGCAGCGCAGATTGATCAGTTCGGACGCCCGCAATCCGGTCTGAAGTGCCAGCACCAGCAGGGCATGATCACGCCGTCCCACCCATGTCGTTCGATCGGGTGCTGCGAGCAACGCCGCGATCTCGTGAGCTGCAAGGAACGTCACGCTCCGCTTCACATATCGCTTGTTCGGCATCGAGAGAATGCGCTGGCAATGAAGAAGCCGGCTCGGCTCGGTCATTGCAACATAGCGGAAGAAGGATCGGATCGCGGCAAGGCGCGTGTTGCGGGTGCGCGCCGTATTGCCGCGCGAGGTCTCAACATGGGTCAGGAAGTCGGCGACAAGGTCAGCATCGAGATCTTCGATCTCCAACTTCGTGGGCGGCTTTCCGCACCTTGAACTCGCATATTGGATCAGCAACCGGAATGTGTCCCGGTAGCCAGCGATAGTGTGCCGGCTCGCCTCCATCTGCGTAGAAAGCCTGTCGGTAAAGAAGCGCTGGATCAGCGCGGGGAAGTTGGCAGCCTTCATTGGGTTTCTGCCTCCGCCGTTGCGCCAGTAATTCGCGCTGAAGCCAGCTCCAGCAGTTCCGGGACAGCCTTCAGATACCAGTAGGTGTGGGCGGGGTCCGCATGGCCGAGCCATGTCGTGAGCTTGATCATCTCGCGGCCCACATCTTTGCCCAATCGATACCAGTTTAGCATGGTGCGCACCGCAAAGGTGTGGCGAAGATCGTGGATGCGCGGTCCACGACCGTGCCGGAGATAAAGCTGCCGCTCTCGCAGCCCGATCTGCTGGCAGACATGCGCGAAGTTATAACGCGCACCACAGTCGCCTAGTCGATGCCCTTCGCAGGTCACGAAGAATGCTTCCGGGCGCCGGCCGAGCAGCCGATCCCGTTCGCGACCGTAGCCTTCCAGCCGTTGAACGACGCTTCGGTCCAGCGGTAAAAGTCGTTCCTTGCCGAGCTTGCCGTGTCGGACCTGCAGTAGACCGGCTTCAACATCGAGATCGGCAGGATCGAGACCGAGAGCTTCGCCGATCCGGAGTCCGGTCACGGCGATCAAGCCGAAGAGTGTTGAGCAAGTAAGGCCGCGCATGCCATAAACTGACGGCAGAGTCCGTGCCTGCTCGATGATCGCAATGATTTCGGCTTCGCTGTAGATATATGGATGCACGCGCTGAAGGTGGCCAGGCACCAATCCTCGCGGTGGGGCCTCATGCCTCGGATCAATGCCGTGTAACCATTCGGCAAATTGGCGGGCCACCCTGAAGCGAGTCGCCCTGGTTCCGGGACTGGCGGATGGCAGGCTCTCGAGCCAGCGCATGATCAGGTTGGTGCTGACGTGCTGCGCGCCATCGCTGTCGGCGAAGGTGGCGAAGCGACGTATTATCCTTGCTTCGGTGCTCAGAACAGCGCCGAGGGCTCTTCGGAGGGTGAGATAGCGGTCAAGTTCGCAAAGGAAGCTCATTATGACTCCTCCCTAACAATCCAGGGTTGCGCGATGGATCGCAGGCCATCTGTGTCGAGTTTCGCGTAGATCATCGTCGTCGCCCGAGACCGATGCCTTAGCAGATCGCCGATTTCCTCAAGCGACGCGCCGGAGCGCACCAGATTTGTTGCCAGGCTGTGGCGTAGAACATGCGAACCTACGTAAGGTGTCGGCGGCTTCACGCCGGTAGCCGCAAACGCCTCCTTCAAGATGGTATTGATGACCTGGCTGTCCTTGAACGGGCGGTTCGGCGCTCTGTGCGTCACAAACAGGGTGCGCGTGGTCGTCGAGGTCCGCTCTTGCTGCAAATACCGGATAATGGCTTCGCCGACGTCTGGCGGAATCGGCAACCGGTCGTGGCGCTGCCCTTTCCCTCGAACCAGCAACTCGCCGGCGCGCCAGTCCATGTCATCAAGCTGCATCGCGATGACCTCCGGTGCGCGCAAGCCAAGGCGAGCCATCAGCATCAACATTGCGTAGTCGCGGGCGCCTCGCCGCGGATTACCCCGCACTGACGCCAGAACAGCTTCGACCTCGGGGGGCGACAGATAACGAGGCAACCTGGAGCCCCAGGGCTTATGCGTGCTGGGCACACTGAGTGATAGGTTGGTCGTCGTCAGGCCTTGTGCGAACAAATACTGAAAGAAGCTTCGCAGATGCGTGGCCGGCGTCTTGTCACGGAAAGGGCTCTTTCGTGCAAGCAGGTGCTCCATGAACGCCACGACATCCCGGACGTTTAATGCCGGTAGGTCGAGCATATCTTCGCCGAAGCGATGCTTAAGAAAGCGATCCGCAAACCTCATTACATGGTAGATCGTTCGCGGGCTGAGGCCGCGCTGGCGATGAAGGTAGGTTTCGAACTTACTAAGCAGATCAGTGCGTTCAGCCTGTGCAGGCGTCAGCGGCGGTCGTGTCGTCACGCCTATTTCAATCAGATGCGCGACGAACAATCTTGCGAGATTTGGAACCTTGATCTGGCTTTTCGGTGTGGTCGGCAATCGCCGCCCGAGCTCGACAGCAAGGTCTAGCGTCAATGCTGACGGCGCAATACCCTCAGCGTCGAGCAAGTGACCGAAGCGGCGAAGCAGGTAGCGGTAATTCTCAAGCGTAGCCGGTTTGTAGCTCTTGGATGTGAGGCTTTCCTCGAATGATACGAAGTACGGATCGAGGCAGGTAGGCTGTCCGGACATTTCCATTGTTTTGCTCCGTGTTGTTGGAGCAACAATTTTCACGCCGCAGTCGTATTTTTTAACCCAATTTCGTCAGTGTCGCCGATTTTCTCATTCGGTATCTTAAATAGCGTCAGCTGTCGTCATATTGGGCATTGAAGCTGCTTGATGACTAACTGCTCCGATTATGCCGAACTACCGCATGGCCGAAACGAGGCTCGACAACGGCTAAACTCGGTCATGCGGCATAATCCGGCCCACGGCATAATG
>NZ_JACUZX010000061.1:0-4190 GCF_014851575.1 Rhizobium sp. RHZ02 | reverse complement strand
CTCACTGCCCAATCCTCGCCGTCTTGGTGGCAGAGCAAAACTCAGCAGCAGTGTTGGTGCGAGCGATGATGTCCGTGTATGCCAGCTTCATGCCGAGAGCGATGTATGCCGCTGCTTCTGCCGGGATGCCGGTTTCTTCTGCGCCGCGTGTGACGAGTTCAGTAAGGACGCCCTTCTGTACCTGCGCTCCGCATACCTCGATGCCGACTGCAGTCAGTGCAGCAGTCCGGAGGCTTCCTTCAGCCATTGCAGGGGAAGCTATGAGAAGTGATGAAAGTGCTAGTGCGTATTTCATTTCATGCCCCTTCCTAAAACGGGATGTCATCGTCTGGCGTCCAACGGTCGCGCGTTCCGATGTCGGTAACGTCAACGTCGCGCTTGACGACGTGGTGGGTTGCCTCGAGGACGTAGAATTCCACTTCTGGGCTTTGACGAGCGAGGCGCTTAGCCTCGGTGATCGCGCTCAGCTCCGTCTTGTGACGATGCGTCGGTGCGCGCTGGTGCAAGCCGTAGACCATCCAGAATGTGCCGCTCACGCCACCTGCTCCATGAAATCCTCAGCCTTGACCTTTCCTCTGGTCGCGACCTTGATTTTTGCGATGAGATCGATGCGCGGCGTTCGCTCGCCGCGAATGATCCTCGTGATCGTGGAAGGCGCCACGTTGATGCTGGCAGCAAATGCGGCCGGCTTGATCTTCTTTTCGGAGAGGTACGTTTCGAGCTTCATGCTCACAATTTGCCACATGGCACATATTTGTCAACTGGCAAATTGCCATTTGGCGCTGGAAAATTTCCCCACATGGCAAATAGCTAGGCCATGACAAACAAAATCCATGAAAACCGAGTCCGCGAAGTTCGCAAACCGAAGATGACACTCGAGGAATTGGCCGAGGCAACGGGCATCTCCGTTACTCACCTCTCCAGGATCGAAGCCAGAACGCGCGGTTTCTCCTTGGAGAACGTCATCAAAGTGGCGCGCGCCCTAGGAGTTGACCCTTCGGAGCTAACTGACGAGTACGACCACGAGCAGCTCACCGAAGCGAGCAATATGCCCATGGGAGCCATCCCGGCCGACGGCGCAGCGAACGACGCGATCCCTGAGATTGATCTTGTTGCGGGTCTTGGGGGCGGCGGGATATCAATCGTCGAGAACACGACGCAGAACGGCATCACGTTTCACCGGGAATCCGTTCGGGATCATTGGCGGGTTCCGGAATGGATGCTTGGCCGCATGGGTGTCCGTCCTCCCCATGTCGCAGCGTTTCCTTCACGAGGGGATTCGATGACCCCCACCATTGAAGACGGTGATGTCGTTTTCATCGACACTCGCCACCGCGTCCCCTCGCCTCCCGGCATCTACGCGCTTGCTGACGAGTTTGGAGGCGTGGTGGTGAAACGCCTTGAGGTCACGTCTCGTCCAGGCGATGAGATGATCAAGGTTCAGATCTCCTCGGACAACCCGCGACACACAACGCGCGAACTAAATCTCGACGAGATCCAGATCGTGGGCCGCTATATCGGCCGCTTTACGATCTAACCGAAAAGGGCGGCATGACCGCCCTAGGCTTCATCCGAAAGCTACGAATTGGCGTTCATCACGGATTCGGATATCCGCGACGACCTTGCCGACAACAACGTCGTTAAACTTCTCACGATCCATGTAATGCGATCGGTAGATGGCATTCTCTCGGGAGAGCAGCAATCCGCCATCCGGGCCCAGAACATTAGTGACCCGAAATAGTTCAATGCCTAGCCCCGCATCAACGAGGTAGACGCCCTCGCCCTCGTATGACGTTACCGGAGCGGTGAGCACATAGTCTCGTCCGCCGCGAAGCGCTGGCTCCATCGTGTCCCCGAAAACTGGGTGAACCCGGAACCTATCGTTCAAAACTGCGACTGAAGTCGCCCTGCCGTCTAAATTCATTTTGCACCCCCCATAACAAGAGGGGAGACCAACCGACAGCATGTCCTCTGATTCTCACAATTGGGAATTGCAGAAACACGCACAACAATAGTAGTCTGCATTCGCATGTTGAAAATTCCATTCTTAATTGCGTTATCCCATTTGAAAACAAGGCCAATATTCTAACGGGCCTCGCCCTCTCCTCTTTTCCCCGGCGGTCTTCTCCTCCCTTTGGACTGCTCAACCTATCGTAATAAACCCGCGCCCCCGGTTCCAGTAGTTCAAGCGTATGGCCAGTGGCCAATATTTATTTGGTTAATTGCAACCGCTATGCATTTCGCATGACTGATCAAAGCCCTAGCCGATCTCTGGACAAGATCATCATCCGTTTACCGGATGGGCTCAAGGAAAGAATCCGTCTGGTTGCAGAGAAGAATGATCGATCAGTCAACGCCGAGCTGCTGACATTGCTCGAGCGAACCTATCCGCCCGAATCCATCGTCGATGACTACATTCGAGATATCGCGGATTTGGTGAGGATGGCGCCAACCGATGACCAGGCGAGACTTTGGCGGTCGATTTCTGAGAAGATTGCTGTTGCTAGTAGAGAAACAAAATAAACGTTTCTCACCCTTCCAATTACTCCTCTCAGAGCAAGAACCTTATAAACTAATAAAACTCTGTTATTAAGACTGACCGTTATTATGGGTGCACCACCATGCACCTCAACACGTGCACCACCATGCACCTCAGAACGGGCCAGACAGTTCGACAGG
This sequence comes from Rhizobium sp. RHZ02, assembly GCF_014851575.1. Taxonomy (NCBI): domain Bacteria; kingdom Pseudomonadati; phylum Pseudomonadota; class Alphaproteobacteria; order Hyphomicrobiales; family Rhizobiaceae; genus Rhizobium; species Rhizobium sp. RHZ02. The sequence goes on along the minus strand of NZ_JACUZX010000061.1, from coordinate 1,511 downwards.
CACAAGCTGATACGAATTGAACAGCTTGTTGTGCCCCGGCACCCGAACTCGGGTGGCACGGATTAAGCCGTCCGCCTTGAGCTTGGCAACCGCGCTTTTCACGATCCTGATGCCGCACCCAAATTCCTCCGCGATCCGTCCTTGGGACAAGACCCACGACCGATCCGTTGGATTGATTGCCGTGGCGATGCGCACCGCCACAAGCTTCTCCACGTAGGAGTACTCGGCCTTTGGTCGAGTGAGCATGTACCGAATCCAGTTGTCCCGCATCCGATAGAAAGATCCAGCCGCTGAAAGCTGTTTGGGTGTTTGCGTGTCCATACCTTGTTTTGCCACATGACAAAAAGATTTGCCAGATGGCATTTTGCCACTTGTCAAATAATTTGCCACGTGGCACATTGTTCTTCGTAACCAGCGCAGAGACGCACCTCTCAACTGAACGGAGGCCGTCATGTGAAGGACAGCTAGCAGATAGCGGTGGGGCGCTAGCCTCGAACAACCCCACCGCCAAACCCGACCGACGAGACCTGCCCCACGGCACGCGAGAAACGTTGATCGGCATCGAACAGAGGTGAGGCAATGGGAATCGACGAGCGAGATATCAAAATCACCATGCGCTATTACCGATGCTCTCGTCAGGAAGCGATCGAGGCTTTGGAGGACGGAAACGACGAAGCTGTCTGCGAATTTGAAATGGCGACTTACGAAGATCGTGACGCGGATTTCGCGGCTCAGGGAGATTGGGCATGATGCGCGGCCTCGTTACACGCTGGAAGCACTGCAGTGTGGATGGGTGCGAGAACCCGCACAAGGCCAGCGGATACTGCAACAGCCACTACATGCGCCATCGCAGATATGGCAATCCGCTAGGCGGTAATAAAACCAATTGGCTTGAACCGCTTGAGTTCGCACGTTCCTTAGTGGGAAGAACCGACAAGGAATGCATCATTTGGCCATATGCAGGCGCTGGGAAAGGATACGGTAAAATACGTATCAATGGCCGTAGCACTGGTGCGCATAGGCTTGTGTGCTCGTTGTCACACGGTGATCCTTCAAGCGATCGCCTGATGGCTCTTCACTCCTGTAACAACGGGAAAGGTGGATGTGTAAACCCAAACCATCTCCGGTGGGGCACATACAAGGAAAACTTTGTTGATGCCGTAAAGGACGGGTCTGCGTCTATTGGTGACCGGCATTACAGAACAAAAATTTCAGATCATGACGTACTTGCCATCAGAGCGCTTCGAGGCGTCGAGCCGAGGGTAGAGACGGCCGAAAAATACGGCACCACAGCAAGTTACATAGCGCTTATCCAGCAAGGTCATTCCAGGAAAAGAGTTGGGAGGCCAGCATGACCCTCGTCGTTCGTTACAATGTGGAACGCTGCAGCCGAAACGGCACGACGTTTTACCTCGATAGAGGCTGCGAATGGACGACCGATCCTGAGATGGCTTGGGAATACGAAGAGTACCAAGACGCAGATCGCGACATGCGCAGCTTCGGCGGCGAAG
>NZ_JACUZX010000060.1:0-4413 GCF_014851575.1 Rhizobium sp. RHZ02 | reverse complement strand
GAGCTGTTCATGTTTGGAATCCTGGCTCCTGGTTTAAGCGATTCGGGTTTGGCTTTGCGGATCGAAGAACACGGCCTTGTCGAGGTTGAAGGCGAGGCGGGCGTGCTGGCCGGCCTGGATGCGGGCGTCGGCCCTGAGCCGCGCCACGACCTCCTTGCCGCCGAGCTTGGTGACCGCGAAGGTGTCGGATCCGGCCGGTTCCACCACCTCGATCAGGCAGTCGCTTTCGGCCAGCGCCTTGGCGTTGCGGTCCGCACCGTCAGGATCGGTCAGCGCCTCGGGGCGGATGCCGAAGACGATCTCGCGGCCGGTATGCGCTTCGAGCGCGCCGTTGCCCGCCGTGACAGGCAGCCGGATCGGCTCGCCCTGCGGACGCGAAAGCGACACGGTCAGGCCGGACGCCCCCTTCTCGATCGTCCCCGCGAGGAGGTTCATCGCCGGCGAGCCCATGAAGTCGGCGACGAACATGTTGGCCGGGTTGTTGTAGATCTCGGCCGGCGTGCCGAACTGCTGCACCTCGCCGTCGCGCATGACGGCGATCTTGGTGGCCAGCGTCATCGCCTCGATCTGGTCGTGGGTCACATAGACGATCGTCGTGCCGGTCGCCTGGTGCAGCCGCTTGATCTCGATGCGCATGTCGACGCGCAGCTTGGCGTCGAGGTTGGAGAGCGGTTCGTCGAACAGGAACAGCTTCGGGTCGCGCACCAGGGCGCGGCCCATGGCGACGCGCTGGCGCTGGCCGCCCGACAGCTGGCTCGGCTTGCGATTGAGCAGGTGGCCGATCTGCAGCACCTTGGCGACCTTGTCGATCGCCTTGTTGCGCTCCTCGACCGGCACGCCGCGCATCTCCATGCCGAAGGCGATGTTTCCGGCCACCGTCATGTTCGGGTAGAGCGCGTAGCTCTGGAACACCATGGCGATGTCGCGCTTCGACGGATGCAGGTCGGCAATGCTGCGGCCATCGACGCGAATGTCGCCCTCGGTGATCGATTCCAGGCCGGCAATGGTGTTGAGCAAGGTCGACTTGCCGCAGCCGGACGGGCCGACGAGCACGAGGAAGCCGCCCTTTTCCAGGTCAAGGTTGATGCCCTTGAGGATCTCCAGCGAGCCGAAGCGCTTCTTGAGACCTGAGATTTCGAGGAAAGCCATTGGATTATCCTTTGACAGCGCCCGCCATCAGGCCACGCACGAAGTAGCGGCCGGCGAGAATGTAGACGAGGAGGGTCGGAAGCGCTGCGATCATCGCCGCCGCCATGTTGACGTTGTATTCGACGACACCGGTGGAGGTGTTGACGACGTTGTTCAGCGCCACCGTCATCGGCATGGAATCGCCCGTGCCGGCATAGGCCGAGGCAAACAGGAAGTCGTTCCAGATGTTGGTGAACTGGTAGATGACGGTGACGACGATGATCGGCAGCGAGTTCGGCAGCATGATGCGGCGGAAGATCTGGAAGAAGCTGGCACCGTCGACCTGCGCCGCCTTCACCAGTTCGGTCGGAAAGGCCTCGTAATAGTTGCGAAAGAACAGCGTCGTGAAGCCGAGGCCGTAGACGACGTGAACGGTGACGAGGTTGACGGTCGGATTGCCGAAGCCGAGCGACATGCCGATCTGGTCGCGCAGCGTCGCCCCGAAGCGGCCGAGGCTGCCAAGGATGGTCGCCATCGGCAAGAGCACCGACTGGAACGGGATGAAGCAGGCAAACAGCATCAGGCCGAACACCAGCGTGTGGCCGGGGAAGCGCCACTTGGTCAGGATGTAGCCATTCAGCGCGCCCATGATCGTCGAGATCGCCACGGCCGGAACGACCATCTTGATCGAGTTCCAGAAGTAGCCCTTGATGCCGGCGCAGGTCAGCCCGACGCAGGCCTGCCCCCAGGCCTTGAACCAGGGCTCGATGGTCGGCGACTGCGGCAGCGCCAGCATGTTGCCGTTCTGGATCTCGTCCATCGTCTTGAACGAGGTCACCAGCATGACGAACAGCGGCATCAGGTAGATGATCGCGAAGATGACAAGCAGCCCGTAGATGAAGATCCGGCTGAACAGTCTGTTGCGCGAGGCGCTGGCCGCACTCGGCAGGGTCGAGGTGACGGCGCTCATCGCGATTTCTCCCTGAGTTCCGAATAGAGATAGGGAACGATGATCGCCGAAATCGTCATCAGCATGATCACCGCGCTCGCCGAGCCGACGGCCATCTCGTTGCGCTTGAAGGTGTATTCGTACATGAAGTTGGACGGCAGCCAGGCCGAGCCGCCGGGGCCGCCCGAGGTCAGTGCCACAACCAGATCGTAAGACTTGATCGCCATGTGGGCGAGCACGATGAAGGCCGACAGGAAGATCGGTCTGAGCAACGGGATGATGATGCGGCGATAGAGCTGCACGGTCGTCGCCCCGTCGATCTGCGCCGCCTTCATGATCTCGCTGTCGATGCCGCGAAGGCCGGCAAGGAACATCGCCATGACGAAGCCGGACGCCTGCCAGACACCGGCGATCACGACAGTATAGATCACGAAGTCCTTGTTCTTGATCCAGTCGAAGTGGAAGCTCGTCCAGCCGAACTGATGCAGCGTCTGCTCGAGCCCGAGCCCCGGATCGAGGAACCATTTCCAGGCAACGCCTGTCACGATGAAGGAGAGCGCCATCGGATAGAGGAAGATCGGCCGCAATATGCCCTCGCCGCGGATCTTCTGGTCGAGCAGGATCGCCAGAAACAGGCCGAGCGCCAGGCAGATGCCGACATAGAGCACACCGAAGATGCCCATGTTGGTGATCGAGGTGTACCAGCTGGACGGCGGATCGCTTTCGAACGTCCAGCGCCACAGCCGCTGATAGGCGCGCGGGCCCGTCAGCACGTAGGACGGAAAGGTCTTGGAATTGGTGAAGGACAGATAGATCGTCCAGAGGATGAAGCCGTAGACGAACACAAGCGTGATGGCGAAACTCGGCGCGAGCACGATCTTCGGCAGCGCGTCCTGCAGGCGCGCGCGGATGGAAATGGGCGTTCCACGGTGCGGCGTGAGAACGGTTTTATCGGTAGCGATGGTGCTCATGGGGTCATCTCCTCCAACGAGATCGTCCGTGGCGGAATCTTCCCCGCCGACACCGGCGGGGAAGACCGTGGGAGGCCTTGATTACTTGGCGTCGTCGATGGCCTTGACGAGCTCTTCGACCGCCTGGTCGGAGGTCTTGATCTGGCCATGCACGAACTTCGAGACGACGTCCTTGTAGGCATTGGCAACCGCCGGAGGCGCGCCATAGCCCTGGGCCAGCGAGCCGTACAGCGTGCCGCCTTCATTGGCCTTCTTCAGGTCGGCGATACCCTTCTTGCCGCAGGCGTCGAAATCGGTATCCGGAACGTCGGTACGGGCCGGAACCGAGCCCTTGACGACGTTGAACGCCGACTGGAAGCTCTTCGACAGCGTTGCCTTGGCAAGCGCCACCTGTGCTGCCTTGCGGTCGTCAGGCACGTTGAACATGCCGAACATGTCCGAGTTGTAGATCACGCTGCCGTCGGTGCCCGGGAAGCGGTAGCACAGGAAGTCGGTGTTCGGTGTCTTCTTGGCGGCGACGAACTCGCCCTTGGCCCAGTCACCCATCACCTGCACGAGCGCATCGCCCTTGATGACCATGGCGGTCGCAAGGTTCCAGTCGCGTCCGGAGAAGTTCGGGTCGACGTACTGGACGATCTTCTGCAGGTTGTCGAACGACTTCTTCATCGTGTCCGACTTCAGCGACTCCTCGTCGAGGTCGTTCATCGCCTTCTTGTAGAACTCGGGGCCGCCCGTCGACAGCACGATTGAGTCGAACATCGTCGCTTCCTGCCAGTTCTGGCCGCCGAGCGCCAGCGGCGTCACGCCGGCAGCCTTCGCCTTGTCGAGCAGCGCGATCAGGTCGTCGAAGGTCTTCGGCTCGGTGCCGCCGATCTTGTCCATCACACCCTTGTTGATCCACAACCAGTTGACCGAGTGGACGTTGACGGGGGCTGCGACCCACTTGCCGTCATAGACGGAGAACTTCTGCAGCGCCGCCGGAACCGCCTTGTCCCAGCCCTCGGCCTTCGCCGTCTCCGTCAGGTCCCCCATGACGCCGGCCTGGGCGTAGTCGAGAACGGTGTAGCCGAGCATCTGCGAGGCCGTCGGATAGGTGCCGGCCGCAACCATCGCCTTCAGCGCCGTCATCGCCGCATCACCGCCACCGCCGGCAACCGGCACGTCCTTCCAGGCAAACCCCTCCTTCGACAGATCCTCCTTCAACACGTTCAAGGCCGCAGCCTCGCCGCCGGACGTCCACCAGTGCAGCATCTGCACTTCCTTCACATCCGCAGCCTTGGCAGCACCCAAGCCCGCAACACTCATCGTCACCAACGCTGTCGTCAGCAAAAACTTGCGCATCGTTTCCTCCCGGTTTGCAAGTTC
>NZ_JACUZX010000005.1:0-406898 GCF_014851575.1 Rhizobium sp. RHZ02 | reverse complement strand
GCGGCTGATGATCTTGTGACCGGTCTTGCGGGAGATGCCGAATTCGCGGCACAGCGCCGCTATCTTCTCGCCATCCAGAACCCGCGCAACGAATTTGAGACGCTCGTCCATGCGGTTGCACTCCTGCAAAGGCACCTTCGCTCTCCTCGCAAAGGCCAAAAGTGTAACCCATGTCTCCGGTATGAACTGTCACCCCTCTCTCGGGAAGGACACCAGCAATGATGAAGTCTTTTGCCGCGGTGTCAGCCGCGAACGGAGGCCGCGTAGCAACTCAGAATACTCGACATAGAAGAAAGGCGACCAATGGGCCGCCTTCCAAACGCTCGCTCTGCCGTTTCTTACTGCGCGGGTTGTGCCGGCGCCAGGAACTCCGCGCAATAGGACGGGCCGTTCACGCCCGGGATGTCGCCGACGACGCGGATGCTGCGGATCGTGTAGTCGGAGCTGGTGACGATTTCCGCCTGGCAGCGCAGGTATTGCGTGCGGGCAGCCGCGATCTGCTTGCCGCGCTTGCCATCCGCGCCTTCTGCGTATTTCGCCGGGGTGCGAACCGTCTTGTAGCCGCCCTTCCAGGTGTAGGTGACGCTGGAGCCGTTCTCGACATCGTTGATCGGCGGGCCGAATGCGGCAAAGAACTTGCCGGCCGACTGGCCAACCCAGCGGCTGGAGATCGGATCTGCGGAGGTCGGAATCGTCGTGCAGCCGGCAAGCGAAATGATAAGCCCAGCCGCGGCAAAGGTGCGGAGTTTCATTCTATCGTCCTTGAAAAGTTGTCGCGCATTCGACGGCGGGAATCGCTGGTCTGCAGCGGTTTCCGCTTGTCCCGCCGAGGGCTTTAACGCGGAACCCGGCAAAAGAAAATCGGCCCGCCTTGGCAATCGCAAAATTTGCCGCAAGTGTGTCATTTTGCTCCACTTAGTGCTCTCAGGAGGTGCGCCGGCCCTGTCGGCAAAAAATGCGCCGGCTTTTGAATTTTGGTGCTTGCGCAACGAGATGGGCCGGTCTATAGAGGCGCCGCTGGTCACGGAGTGTAGCGCAGTCTGGTAGCGCACCACGTTCGGGACGTGGGGGTCGAGTGTTCGAATCACTCCACTCCGACCAGCCGAAACCCCTGCTCTGCAGGGGTTTTTCATTTGTGCCAATGGACGCACAAAAACCTCACCGACAGATTCAGCAATTGATTGGAATTCCAATCCGTCGGAAAGCCGTCGGCGGCTACAAATTCTCGACTGTGGTTCGCTTAAGCCGACGGCGAAGACAAACGCGCCGCCGCCGACTCGCGGAAAGAGCAACTCGAAATGCCGTCATCTCTGTTGGCTGGACAGGTGGGAGATTGGGCGGCGATTTGGGGACGAGTGATAATTGAAACGCTGATGCCGAAGCTCCGCTGTACGAGCTGTGGAAATGTGGGGTGCATCTCCAGTGGATCTTGGATCTTTACTTCGTGTCCATCCGAATTACGCGTCCGGAAGCCGTAACTGTGCATTCTAGAGTGTAATGTCGGGTGGCGATCGTCAGAAGCCAGGTGGGACCGGTCCGCTCGGCTGCCTTGACGACGTTCGTTCCCCCTCGAGGGCTCTGATATCGATCGGCCCGTCGGCTGCACGCGCGCAAAGCGCGAGCCGGAACGTTGCTCAAGTCCGGCGATCCGGCGGAAGCTTCGCCGCATGCAGACGGCTTCAATTGATCGATACGCGAGTAGCGGCCAAACGACACGCGTACATCGACACACGTGCCCGTCTTGTCGTTCCACCAAGTGCTGCTCCTGACGTGTCGGTAGCCACGGGCTTGCATCTTGGACGCAGCGTCCGTCGCGCGAGTACCGACGAGATCGGCGATATCACTGGGCGCGGCGGCGAAAGCAAAAATAGAAAACGAGCAAAAGACGGCCGCAAGGCCGACTATCCTTTTCACGAAATCCTCCTTGAAACGAGCCTCTGAAGACCATCGCTTTGCCATCCGCGGTCAAGCGGGTGCCTGGAACAGTAGCCGCAATAGTCGGTAGAGAACATGTCTTCTGGGTGGAGCGGACCACAAACGAGACCAACGGTTAAGTACGCGACAGTAAATTTACGGCTCGTGAAGATCCACGATATCTCGGGATTTTTCGGGACGAGCCTTGGAGTCCTAGAGCGGTCTACGGCAAACACCGGATCCGCCATCAAAAGGAATTGACTTGGTTGTCACCAAGGGCCGGGTCGGGCGGGAGGTTTTCGATGTCCAGCCGAAAAGCCGCGGAGGCGGGCTTTTTTCTTACGCCGCCATTTAGCTTCCTTGCTGTGAACAACACAACTACAGCCTCTGGAACATTCAGCCGAAAGGTCGCATCGGCGTCGCTGTCGCAAACGGAGGCTTAGATGTCGTATTTCGGTATCCATAAAAATAAGCGAGAACTAAAGTACGCAGCTTCACATAAAGATATATCAGACAAGCGCGCTTCGGCGGGCGGGGAACAGTGCATGAAGACCTCAGAATACAAAGCTGCGGTTGCCGTCACGGGACTGAGCGCGGCTGGTGTCCAAAAGCTCTTTGGTGTCGATCAGACGACGACACGTCGCTGGGCGTCGGGTGAAACCGAAGTACCGCGCGCGGTCGGCCTGTGCCTGCTGTTGATGGCGTCGGCAAACGTGTCCGTCGCGCAGGCTGAGATCTTGGCCGATGACACCGATGTCAGGCTTGCCAGGATCGCTTAAGACGGCTTGCCCAATCATTTCAGCAATCGGATGCAGCACCCGTAGTGGCCAGGGTCCCCGACCCTCGGGCCCGGCTACGGACGCACAGCCCCCTTTGCTTCGATCCGGCACCGCTGGTGCAGCGGCTGTTCCGGCTTCGAGCGCGCTAAGCTCCGAGAATGGCATCGATTTCGGCAATCAGGGTCGCATAGGTCTCGATATGCCGATAATACTCGTTGCGGATCTGCTCGGTGATATCGGAGAGCGGCCCGCCACCCTCCGCGCGGAAGTGTTTGACGTCGTTCTCGGACATGGATTTGAGATTGTCCTCGTATTCCTTGACCCTCTGAACATAGTCTTCCCGAAGTTTTTCCAGACTCATCGATCCCTCCTGAGCTAGCGAGGCACCGCGGACAGTCTGCCGCGGCGACGGCAATCTAAAGGTTGCCTAGAAGAGATGCGGCGCTTAAACCAGATTGACAATCCCGGCCCGTGAAAAGTGAACCAATGAGCAGCTCGAACTTCTACTCCAGCATGGGCGGCCTGCCGCCGCAGACCGAACTCCTCTCCAGCAAGGCGGTGTTCACGACGGCCTATGCCGTCATCCCCCGCAGCGTCATGACTGACATCGTCACCAGCTACTTCCCGCACTGGGAAGGGACACGTGCCTGGGTGATCTCCCGCCCGCTGACCGGTTTTTCCGAGACGTTCTCGCAGTACATCATGGAAGTGCTGCCGGGTGGCGGCAGCGACCGGCCGGAACCGGAGAAGCGCGCCGAAGGCGTGCTCTTCGTCGTCGACGGTGAGATGACCGTCGAGTTCGACGGAAAGGCACACCAAATGCGCCCCGGCTCCTTCGCCTTCCTGCCCGCCGGCTCCCGTTGGGCGCTGTGGAACAAGAGTGCTGCACCCGTGAAGTTTCACTGGATCCGCAAGGCGTTCCAAGAGGTCGAGGGGCAGGAGCCGCCGCCGGCGATCTTCACGCATGAGGAAAATCACCCGCCGCAGCCGATGCCGGATACGGACGGCGCCTGGGCCACGACGCGCTTCATCGCCCCGGCCGATCTTCGCTACGACATGCACGTCACCATCGTCACCTTCGAGCCCGGCGGCGTGATCCCGTTCATGGAAACGCACGTGATGGAGCACGGCCTCTACGTGCTCGAGGGCAGGGCCGTCTATCGTCTCAACAAGGATTGGGTCGAAGTCGAAGCCGGTGACTTCATGTGGCTGCGCGCCTTCTGCCCGCAGGCCTGCTATGCCGGCGGTCCCGGACGCTTCCGCTACCTGCTCTACAAGGACGTCAATCGCCACATGCCACTGTGGTAGGGGTCACGCGGCGAGTTTAGAATGAGAAACGGGGCCGATGTGGCCCCGTTTTCGTTTGCCTAGATGTCGCTTGCCGCGTTCGACCAGAGGTCGGCCGCCTCAGCGGCGGTCATGCGCCGCACCTCCGCCTCATGGCGGCGGTTGGCGAAGAGTTCGCTCGCCATGATCTGGTCGGCGAGGTCGGCCGGCAGCGACAGGATCACGCGGGCATCGCCGCCGTGGATGCCGCCGAGCTCGCTCCGCTTTCCGCTGACCATGCCGCCGGCCACCGTATTGTTGGTGTCGGGGTCGATCAGGATAAAGGAGCCGGTCGCCCGGTTCTGCTCGTAGGGGTCGAAGATCGCTTGTTCGTCGAAGGCGAGGCGCACCTTGCCGATCGCATTCATGTAGAGCGTATCGACAGGAGCCCAGGCGCCGGTCTTCAGTTCAAGCTGCGCCAACGGCTGTACCTGCACGCGCTGGCGGCGGCTGCCGCTCTTCAGCCAGTAGCGCTTGCCGGCTTCGATACCCTCCGGCTGCAGTGCGACGATCTGCGCGTCGAAGGAGAGGCCGACCTGCGGCTGGCTGTCGATCGAGACGATCATGTCGCCGCGCGCGACGTCGACCTGCCGGTCGAGGACCAGCGTGATCGCATCGCCGGCGACTGCCGCGTTGCGCACCAGATCGAAGGTGACGATCTTGGAGACGTTGGCGACCATGCCGGACGGCAGGATCATGACGCTATCACCCGGCTTGACGGACCCGCCGGCAACGGTGCCCTGGTAGCCGCGGAAGCTTTCCCCCGGACGCGAGACGCGCTGCACCGAGAAGCGGAAGCCTGTCGCCTGCGAGGAGCGGACGGTCGCAAGCTCGAGCGTCTCGACCAGCGTCGGGCCGGCGTACCACGGCATCGATGCCTCGCCGGAATAAACGACGTTCTCGCCCTTCAGGGCCGACATCGGGATCGCGGTGATCTGCTTGACGCCGAGCGACAGCGCGAATTCGCGGAACTCGTGCGTAATCTTCTCGAAGCCGGCGCGATCGTAGTTCGTCAGGTCGATCTTGTTGATGGCAAGCACGAACTGCTTGATGCCGAGCAGCGAGGCGATCGTTGCGTGGCGACGCGTCTGCTCCAGAATGCCGGCGCGCGCGTCGACCAGGAGCACGGCGAGATCGGCGGTGGAGGCGCCGGTTGCCATGTTGCGGGTGTACTGCTCGTGGCCGGGCGTGTCGGCAACGATGAAGGAGCGCTTGTCGGTCGAGAAGTAGCGATAGGCGACATCGATGGTGATGCCCTGTTCGCGCTCGGCCTGCAGGCCGTCGAGCAGCAGTGCGAAGTCGGGCAGGCCGAGATCGTTCTGCTTGCCGGTGGAATCGCGCTGCAGCGTGGCGGCCTGGTCTTCCTTGACGGCCTTGGTATCCCAGAGCAGGCGGCCGATCAGGGTGGACTTGCCATCATCGACGCTGCCGCAGGTGATGAGGCGCAGCGGTCGCGAGTCGCGCGTTGCCGTCGCAGGATCTGCGGCGGGCACGGCAAGGGCGTGTGCGGCGGTTACGGCTGCGATCATCTCAGAAATATCCTTCACGCTTCTTCTTTTCCATGGAACCGGACTGGTCGCGGTCGATGGCGCGGCCCTGACGTTCGGAGACAGTGGCAATTTCGAGTTCGGCAATCACCTCTTCGAGCGTGGTCGCCTTCGATGGGATGGCGCCCGTCAGCGGAAAATCGCCCAGGGTGCGGAAACGGATCATGCCTTCCTGGCGCACTTCGCCGGGCAACAGTTCCAGCCGCGGATCTTCGGCAAGGATCATCATGCCGTCGCGCTCAACAAAGGGGCGCTTCTTGGCGTAGTAGAGCGGCACGAGCGGAATGTCTTCGGCCTGAATGTAGCGCCAGATATCGACTTCGGTCCAGTTTGACAGCGGGAAGACGCGAACGCTTTCGCCCTTGCGGATCTGGCCATTATAGATGTTCCAGAGTTCCGGGCGCTGGTTGCGCGGATCCCAGCGATGGTCTGGTGTGCGGAAGGAATAGATGCGTTCCTTGGCGCGGCTGGCTTCCTCGTCGCGGCGCGCGCCACCGAAGGCGGCATCGAATTGGCCGGCGTCGAGGGCCTGGCGCAGCCCTTCGGTCTTCATGATGTCGGTAAAGGCGGCCGAGCCATGCGTGAACGGCGTGATGTTTTCGGCCGCACCGCGCGGATTGATGTGCTCGATCAGGTCGAGGTCGTATTTCTTCGCGGTTTCATCGCGAAAGGCAATCATCTCGCGGAATTTCCAGCCGGTGTTGACATGCAGCAGCGGGAAGGGGACGCGACCGGGGTAGAAGGCCTTACGGGCCAGATGCAGCAGGACCGACGAATCCTTGCCGATCGAGTAGAGCATGACGGGACGCTCGAATTCGGCGGCGACCTCACGGAAAATGTGGATCGCTTCGTTTTCGAGAGCCTTCAAATGCGGGTCGAGCGGCGGCTTCGCGCTCCGGGGATTGTTGAGTTCCGTATCCGGACGGCTATCGGGCATTTCTGACTCCAGGCTTCAATCATTCTCGGAAGGGAGGCATCCGGAATGGGTGCATTTCAGACTTCGAGGAGCGCAGGCGACGGGCCGCGCTCCGATCCCGAAGTCGACGGGTTACTGTTGTGCGGCAATCGCCGAGGCCTCTTCAGCCACGTGCAGGCCGCATTCGCGCTTTTCGTCCTGTTCCCACCACCAGCGGCCGGCGCGTTCCGGCTCGCCCGGCTTGATCGCCCGGGTGCAGGGTTCGCAGCCGATCGAGGGATAGCCGCGGGCGTGCAGCGGATTGATCGGCACGCCGTTGTCGGCGACATAGGCCTTGATAACGTCGAGGTCCCAGTCGGCGAGCGGGTTCACCTTCAGGAGATGACGCTCCGCGTCATATTCCGCAAACGGCGTCTCAGCGCGGTTGGCCGATTGGCCACGGCGCAGGCCGGTGATCCAGATCGTCGCCCCTGCCAGGGCTCGCGCAAGCGGCTTCAACTTGCGCACGCCACAACAGGCATGCCTGGCTTCGACGCTCTCATAGAAGCCGTTGAGGCCGTACTTGGCGGCATAGGCATCGATATCTGCCTGTTCGGGCTCGTAACGGCTGATGTGAAGATCGTATTGCTTCTCGGTCTCGTCGATCAGCGCCAGCGTTTCCGGAAACAACCGTCCGGTCTGCAGCGTCACGACGTCGATCGGAAGGCGGTGGTTGCCGATTTCGGCGGTGATGACTTGGTCCTCGATGCCGAGGGAGGTGGTGAAGACGACGCGGCCGCCAAGGCCGGCGACGAGCGACAGACGCTCCGCAAGGTCAAGGCTCGCGAGGTTCGCGTTCAGCGTTTCCGCTTCAGCGTTCGGATTGGCAGCAACAGTCATGGGGATCCTGTCCTTGATGTTGGCCGGAGTATCGCAGGTCGGGCTTGGATCGGACAGAAAAACGGATTTCGAAAGCAGGCGCGATAGGAGCAAATATCTCTCCCCGGCCGCTGCAATGCGGAAAAGCAGCCGCACCGCGATGGTTTGTCGACGGTCAGCCCAATTGTCTATTGATTTAGTAGAGTAACACGTTGCCTGTCAATCGGAAATGTGAATTGATGACATCGCAAGTGCATTTTGACGTAAATTTGCAGTATTGGCCGAGGGTGAAAAAACAAGGCCAAAAACCTTGTCTCTCAAGGGTTTCGCCGGCTTGTTCAAATTCCGTTCATGCTGCGCATGCCATAGAGACAGGATCCTGCTTGCGGCGGGTCTGTGATTCCGCCCGCCATGTGTGTGTCGACGGTCAAAAATGATTACGCAAAAGGCAAAATATGCGCTGAGGGCGCTGACGGTATTGGCGGCAGCCGATGACGGCGAGCCGGTGATGATCTCAGACATTGCGGCGCAGCAGAAGATCCCAAAGAAGTTCCTTGAACAGATCCTTCTCGACCTGAAGCACCAGGGCATCGTCGTCAGTCGCCGCGGCAAGACGGGCGGGTATCTGCTGCTGAAGCCGGCCGACATGATCACCTTCGGCGAGGTGCTGCGCATCATCGACGGGCCGATCGCACCGCTTCCCTGCCTCTCGATCACCGCTTATCGCAAATGCGATGATTGCGATGGAGAGCAGAACTGCGAGATCCGCCATGTCTTCGCCAAGGTGGCGGATGCGACCCGCAAGGTGCTGTTCTCCACGACGATCGCAGATGCTGTCGCGCCGGCAAAGGTCGCGGAAGTCACCCGTTTACTCGCCTAGGCCTAATCATCGTCCATGCTGCTGCATGTTGCTTGAGACCATCAGGCGGATAAAGGTCGCTTCAAGATTCGGTGAGATAGCTTTCCATTGCTTGGTGCTACGCCAATTCGCCCCTGTCCTGAGGTAGGGAGAAACGAACATGCGTCTCATGAACTCGAAACGGATGGCAATTGGTGCGGTCCTCGCGCTGACCTTGGCGTCGGGGGCCGCGGCGCACCACGGCTGGTCGTGGGCCGAGGGAGAGCAGACGGAATTGCATGGCACGATCGAAAAGGTCACGATGGGTGGGCCGCACCCGACGCTCGACGTTGCGACCGCCGCCGACGGCGTCTGGCTCGTCGAACTCGGCAATCCCAGGCAGACCGAACGCTCGGGCTTTGTCGAAGGCTCCGCGAAGAAGGGGGATCCGATTGTCGTCCTCGGAAACCGTTCGCTGAAGGCCGACGAGAAACGGATGAAGGCCGTGCGCATCACGGTCGCCGACAAGCGCTACGACATCTATCCGGAACGGATCCAGACGAACTAGAACCTTTCAATTTAACCCCGAAAGGCTCTAGGCGATGGCGATCGAGTTCCTGGAATGGCTCGCCGCAACCCCGCTGTCGTCAGGGCTGCGGCGCTCGGCGCTTGTCTACATGGCCGTCAACGCCGCCCATATCCTTTCGATCGGCCTGCTGATCGGGGCGATCCTGCCGCTGGATCTGCGGCTGATGGGCTGCTTCGGCTCGGTGCCGCTGGCGGTGCTTGGCCCGTTCCTGTCGCGGGCCGCGGCTGTCGGGCTCGTGGGAGCTGCTATCACCGGCTTTGCCCTTTTCAGCGTCAAGCCGGTGGAATACGCCGGAAATCTGGCCTTCCTCGCAAAGCTGGGGCTGCTGGTGCTCGGCATCGTGAACGCGGCCGTGGTCCATACCCAGGCTGCCTGGCGGCGGGCCGTGTCAGGCTCTGCGCCTGCGTTCAGCTTGCGCCTGCAGGCGGGCCTTTCCGCGGCCGTATGGATATCCGCGCTCCTTGCCGGCCGCTGGATCGGCTTTGTCTGATGGCGATCGGCAGATTTACCGATCGCTCGTTTCCCAGCGCGGATTGATCCACGGCTCCTGGTTGGAGCGCGGCAGCGGCTGCTTGCCGAGGATATGGTCGGCAGCCTTCTCGCCGGTCATGATCGACGGGCCGTTGAGATTGCCGTAGGTGACGTGCGGGAAGATCGAGCTATCCGCGACGCGCAGCCCGTCGACGCCGATGACGCGCGTTTCGGGATCTACGACCGCCATCGGGTCGGTTTTCGCGCCCATCTTGCAGGTGCCGCAGGGGTGATAGGCGCTTTCCAAGTGCTCGCGCAGGAAGGCGTCGATCTGTTCGTCGGTCTGGACGGCCTCGCCCGGCTGGATCTCCGGGCCGCGATACTGGTCGAAGGCCTTCTGGCCGAAGATCTCGCGGGTCAGCCGCACGCAATGGCGGAATTTTTCCCAGTCCTCGGGATGGCTCATGTAGTTGAAGCGAATGACAGGATCGGTCTTCGGGTCCGAGGAGCCGAGCGTGACGTTGCCGCGCGACTTCGACAGGTTGTAGCCGACATGCACCTGGAAGCCGTGGCTCTTGGCCGCCGCCTTGCCGTCATAGCTGATCGCGACCGGCAGGAAGTGGTACTGGATATCGGGCTGCTTGACGCCAGCCGCCGAGCGCAGGAAGGCGCAGGCCTCGAACTGGTTCGAGGTGCCAAGCCCCGACTTGGTGAACATCCATTGCGCGCCCGCGACCCCCTGCCAGAACCAGGGCAGCCAGGAATAGAGTGAAACCGGCTTGGTGCTAACCTGTTGGAAATAGAATTCCATGTGGTCCTGCAGGTTGGCGCCGACGCCCGGCCGGTCTGCCTTTACCTCGATCCCCATTTCCTGCAGATGCGCGCCGGGCCCGATGCCCGACAGCATCAGGAGCTTCGGCGAATTGAAGGAGGAGGCCGAGACAATGACCTCGCGGTTCGCCTTGACGATCTCGATCTTGCCGCCCCGCTCGATTTCGACGCCGGTTGCCCGGCCGTTCTCGATCACCACCTTGTGGGCGTGGCCGTAGACGACCTCCACGTTCGGTCGTTTCAGCGCCGGTTTCAGATAGGCTGACGCGGCCGACCAGCGGCGACCGCCGAAAATCGTCTGCTCCATCAGTCCGAAGCCTTCCTGCTTCGAGCCGTTGTAGTCCTCGGTCGCCTCGAAGCCTGCCTGCTTGCCGGCCTCGATGAAGGCGCGAAACAGCGGGTTGCGGAAGACACCGCGCTGGACGTGCAGCGGTCCGTCCTTGCCGCGCCAGCCTTCCTCGCCGCCGTGGCTGTGCTCCATCCGCTTGAAGTAGGGGAGGACGTCGGCATAGGCCCAGCCTTGCGCGCCGAGCTCTTCCCAGCGGTTATAGTCCTCGGCGTGGCCGCGCACATAGACCATGCCGTTGATCGAGGAGGAGCCGCCGATCACCTTGCCGCGCGGCGCGGTGATCCGCCGGTTGTTCAGGTTCGGCTCGGGCTCGGAGAGATAGCCCCAGTTGTAGCGCTTCATGCTCATCGGCCAGGCAAGGGCGGCCGGCATCTGGATGAACGGCCCGAAATCGGAGCCGCCCGCCTCGATGACGATGACGGTAGTCTTGCCGTCTTCCGAAAGCCGGTAGGCGAGGGCGGAACCCGCCGAGCCGGAGCCGATGATGACGAAATCTGCCTGCTGCATGATGTGCTTCTTTTCCGATTCACCACCTCGTCCTCGGGCCCGCTGGTGAGCCGATCGGGACGAAGCGAAATTGAATGCTACCTGCCGGGACCGGCCGCCTGCTGCCTCAATAGGGCGCCTGCACCGGCCCCATGCCGACATAAACCGTCTTCAGCTCCGAATAGTGCTCCAGCGCGGCCAGCGAATTTTCGCGTCCGAAGCCGGATTGCTTGGAGCCGCCGAACGGGATTTCGACAGGGCAGAGATTGTAGGTGTTGATCCACAGCGTGCCCGCCTCGAGCTGGTCGACGACGCGATGGGCGCGCGTCAGGTCTGATGTGAAGACGCCGGCGGAGAGGCCGAATTCCGTCGCATTGCCGCGAGCGATCACCTCGGCCTCGTCGTCGAAGTCAAGCACGCACATGACGGGGCCGAAGATCTCCTCGCGGGCGATCGTCATCTCGTCGGTGACGTCGGCAAAGACCGTCGGCTGCACGTAGTAGCCTTCGCCGGAGACGTTGTTGGGGATGCCGCCACCGGTGACGAGGGTCGCACCCTCGGCCTTGCCCTTCTCGATGTAGGAGAGAACCTTGTCGCGCTGCGCCCAGGACACCATCGGCCCGAGTTGCGTCGCCTCGTCCATCGGATCGCCGATGGCGATCGCCTCGGTGCGGGCTTTCAACCGCTTGAGGAATTCCGCCTTGATCTTCCGCTGCACGAAGACGCGTGTGCCGTTCGAGCAGACCTGGCCGGTCGAATAGAAGTTGCCGAGCATGGCGCCGCCGACGGCGCTGTCGATATTGGCATCGTCGAAGACGATTAGAGGCGACTTGCCGCCGAGCTCCATGGTGACGTGCTTGAGGCTGCCGGCAGCGGCCGCGGCGACCTTGCGGCCGGTCGGAACCGAGCCCGTCAGCGACACCTTGGCGACATCAGGATGGTTGACCAGCAGCGGTCCCGTCTCGCGATCCCCCTGGATGACATTGTAGAGCCCCTTCGGCAGGCCCGCCTCATGAAGGATCTCGGCAATGGCAAGGGCCCCAAGCGGTGTGTTTTCCGACGGCTTGAAGACCATGGCATTGCCGGCGGCGAGCGCCGGTGCACCCTTCCAGCAGGCGATCTGCTGCGGATAGTTCCAGGCGCCGATGCCCACGCAGACGCCAAGCGGTACACGCTTGGTGTAAGCGAAATCGCCACCGAGCGGGATGTAGGAGCCATTGAGGCCGGCAGCTGCAATGCCGCCGAAGAACTCGAAGCTGTCGGCGCCTGATGTCGGGTCGGCGACGATCGTTTCCTGGATCGGCTTACCAGTATCCAGCGTCTCCAGTTCGGACAGCTCGCGATTGCGTTCGCGAATGAGGTCAGCGGCGCGCTTCAGGATACGGCCGCGCGCCGTCGGGCTCATCGCAGCCCATTCCGGCTGGGCGCGCTTGGCCGATGCGATCGCCTTTTCGACGATAGCAGGGGTTGCCGCGTGCAGCCGGGCGATGACTTCGCCGGTTGCCGGATAGATGCTTTCGATGACGCTGCCCGCGTCATCCTCGACATATTCGCCGTCGATGAAATGGGAGGCTTTCGGCTGGGCTCTGAGGGTCACTGAATCTGTCCTTTCGCAAGGGCGGCAAGCTGTGAATTGATATAGTCTTCGGTAAGCGCGATCGATGCCTCGATGCTGACAGGCGCCGACCTCAGACTTTGGCGGATGTAGAGCCCGTCGATCATCGCAGCCGCGCCTTCGGCAATGCGTTCTGCGGCATCGTAAGGGCAGAGCGCTTTCAGGTTGGCGATGAGGTTCGACTGCAGACGGCGGGCATAGATGACAAGGAAGCGCCGGGTTTCCTCGGAGCGCTGCGCCTCGGCGTAGAAGGCCAGCCAGGCGGCGATTGTTGCCGGCGCGAACTGGTCTGCCTGGAAGCTGACGCGGATGACGGCGGAGAGCTTCTCGCGCGGTGCGTCAACCGCCTTCAGCGCAGTCACGACGTCGTCGCGCAGCTGCTTGAGGAGAGAGCGGACAGTCTCGATCAGCAGTTGTTCCTTGCTGCCGAAGTAATGATGCGCCAGCGCCGGCGACACACCGGCCTGCCGGGCAATTTCGGACATGGTGACAGTCAGCGAGCCGTGATCGCCGATCACGCGCAGCGCGGCATCGACAAGCGCCTTGCGGCGAACCGGCTCCATTCCGACCTTGGGCATCGCATCACTCCATGAAGATGCCATCCAGCATAATTTTGATTGACTGATCAATCAATAAAAATCTGGCAACACTTCCAGAAGGCTAACCTCTTCCAATTCCGCGATTTTGCGGCATATTCTTTTACCAACCAGGAGGTGTGCCATGGCAGATATTTCTGATCGACTGGGTTTTTCGTCGCTGCAATCGAAATGGGGTTGGTTCGCGGCACTTGGCGTGCTGCTGATCGTCTGCGGCTTTATCGCGTTGGCAAACGTCGCGCTCGCAACCGTTGTCTCCGTCTACTATGTCGGAATCCTGATGCTGGTCGGCGGCGTGGTCTACCTGATCCACGCCTTTCAGGTGAGAAGCTGGGAGCAGGCGCTGGTTTGGGCCTTGAGCGGCGTTCTCTATCTGCTGGCCGGTTTCTTTGCCTTCGAGAATCCCCTTCTGGCATCGGCCGTGTTGACGCTGTTTCTGGCGATCGCCTTGCTCGTTGCTGGCGTGTTCCGAATCTGGGTCGGCTGGCGCATGCGCCCCGTGAAAGGATGGGGCTGGGTCCTTGTGAGCGGTATCATCACGGCGCTGGCTGGCGTGGTTATTGCGCTCGGATGGCCGGTCAACAGCCTTTGGATCCTGGGACTTTTCCTCGCCTGTGACCTTCTGCTGCAGGGTTGGTCGATGCTCGCTTTCGGTCTTGCGGTCCGTCGCTGACTTATGCCCGCAATTCACAGGCAGACATCACGGACTGTTTCCTTTTTGACAAGTATGTGAGTGGGGTCTAAAATTTCGCCCAATAAGAGGCAGCCGAGGCGGCGGCGTCGGCAATGCCGTGGACGGGTTAATCCGTCTCCCAGAGGACAGGGACTGTCCGACGAGGCAAAGGGAGGAATCTCATGCCGATGGTTACCGTATCCATTTCGCCGCTGCAGGCTGCGGATATCCGCGCCGCTGTCGACAATGGCACCTATGCGTCAAGCAGCGAGGTTGTGCGCGAGGCCCTGCGCATGTGGGAGGCCGCCCGCAAACTCGGCGGATGCCCCGAAGGCGCCTTCGATCAGAGCGGCGTCTCCCGGGGTGGCAAATGCGTCGCTGACATGTTCGCCGATCATGAGGCTGAGAACAGGCATACAGCCTGACCAAGCCATTGATTGATCGATAAAATTCGATCGAAAATGGACGTGGTTTCACAAAAGTTTCATATTCGGGAAAGGGTTCGTTGATCCTTCTCCGCCAGTTTCCCTGCGCAAAACAATAAGACACAGTGGAGATTGGCATGTCTTTGGCTGCCACCGTCGATCCGGCGCTTGTTCGTCGCTACGCCAGCGATCAGATCGTGACCCTTGCGAAACTCGTCATCGAGAACGCGTTCCAGCCCATCGTGGAAGCAGGGACGGGAGTGGCGTTCGGCTATGAATCGCTGATGCGCGGGCAGGAACGCATCGGCTTCAACTCCCCGATCGAAATCCTCGACGAGGCTCACAAGAACCAGCAGCTTCTGCAACTG
Source organism: Rhizobium sp. RHZ02 (assembly GCF_014851575.1). Lineage (NCBI taxonomy): Bacteria > Pseudomonadati > Pseudomonadota > Alphaproteobacteria > Hyphomicrobiales > Rhizobiaceae > Rhizobium > Rhizobium sp. RHZ02. The sequence goes on along the minus strand of NZ_JACUZX010000005.1, from coordinate 392,317 downwards.
GAGCAGATGGTGGCAAGCCGTGCGCTTGCGAAGTTCGCAACGCTGCCGCACTTTTCCAGTTCGACACTGTTCCTCAATCTCGATGTTCGGCTGATCCCGCATGGTGAGCGCCTGGTGGAAGGCCTGCTGCAGCACCTGAAGCTCGCCAATATTCCTCCGTCTTCCATCTGTTTCGAGTTTTCCGAACGCTTCGACAATACTAGCGTGCCCGAATTTGCGGCGCTCGTATCGCTTCTCCGCAAGGCCGGCTTCAAGCTGGCGATCGACGATTTCGGTGTCGGCCACGGCGAGATGAAGCTGCTCTGCGACCACCCGGTCGATTACCTGAAGATCGACCGCCATTTCATCGCCGACATCGACAGCAGCCCGCGCAAGCGCCATCTTCTGAAAAACATCGTCCACATCGCCCATGTGCTCGGCACTCGCGTCATCGCCGAGGGCATCGAGACGGAGGCGGAATTCGTCGCCTGCCGCGAGTTCGGCGTCGATCTCGTCCAAGGCTGGTTCGTCTCCCGCCCGACCACCCATGTCACCGAGTTGCAGCCGTCGTTTCCGCACCTGTTGGACCTCGGCAAGAGCAAGCGAAATCCGCAATCGCTCGACGAGATCCTGATCCGCAAGCAGATCGAGATGCTGCCGACAGTCTATGAAAACGACACGATCGACAGTGTCTTCGAGCTGTTCCGCCGCAATCCGCAGCAGGCGTTTTTCCCGGTGCTGAATGCGAACGGCGAGCCGCGCGGTATCCTGCACGAACGCCATCTGAAGGAATACATCTACCAGCCTTTCGGTCGCGACCTCCTGAAGAACAAGGTCTACGAGCGAACGATCTCCCACTTCGTCGAGATGGCGCCGATCGTCGGGCTTGATTCCGATACCGAACAGCTAATGGCGATCTTCGCCAACATGGAAGGCACGAACTGCCTGCTTTTGACCGACAACATGCGCTATGCGGGTGTCGTGTCAGCCGCCTCGCTCATCAAGGTCATGAATGAGAAGAAGCTGAAGACGGCCCAGGACCAGAACCCTCTGACCGGACTGCCGGGCAACAGGGCGATCCGCGACTTCATGCGCGAGTCCAGCCTCGATGGCGACGAGAAGCGTCACTTCTGCTACTGTGATTTCGACAACTTCAAGCCGTTCAACGATGCCTATGGCTTCCATCTCGGCGACCACGCGATTTCGCTCTTTGCCGCCCTCATGCGCCGCTATTTTTTCGCCGAACGTCATTTCCTCGGGCATGTCGGCGGCGACGATTTCTTCATCGGCGTCCGCGGCTGGGCCAAGGAAGAGCTGACAGAAATTCTCGACCGCCTGATCAGCGATTTTCACGAGGATGTGCTCGGCCTCTATTCCGATACGGATTGCGCCGCTGGCAGCATTCGCGGCCATGACCGCGCAGGCGTCGAGGCACTGTTCCCGCTGATGCGCTGCTCGATCGGCGTGCTGGAGCTACCGGAAGGTCTTGTCATCGACGACACCAATCGCGTCAGCGCCGAAATTGCTCACATTAAGGCCGAGGCTAAGGAAAGCGAGGAGGGGCTCGTCTTCCACCTCCTGGGCGAGACGAATTGACGCCATCCGTTCTTCCTGCCTTCTCAAATCCGAAGCGCTGGACTATCTCACGTGCTTTCGGAACGAGGAGACCGGACCATGTCTTTGCCCACGCAGATGCGCTTCATCGACCTGCCGAGCTTCGGCGCGCCTGAAGTGATGCGGATTGCCACCGGACCCTTGCCGATACCGGGCGAGGGGCAGCTTCTTATTCGCATCGAGGCGATCGGCGTCAACCGGCCCGACGTCGCTCAGCGTCAGGGCACCTATCCCCCGCCCAAGGACGCAAGCCCGATCCTCGGACTTGAGATGGCGGGCGAGATCGTTGCCGTTGGCGCTGGCGTCAGAGATTTTGCCGTCGGCGACAAAGTCTGCGGCCTGACGAACGGCGGCGCATATGCCGAATATTGCCTGCTGCCCGCCGGCCAGGCGCTCCGTTTTCCGAAAGGCTACGATGCGGCCAAGGCGGCCGCCCTCCCGGAGAACTACTTCACCGTCTGGGCCAACATGTTCCAGATGGCCGGGCTGACAGAAGGCGAGAAGGTCCTCGTGCACGGCGGCTCGAGTGGTATCGGAACGACCGCCATCCAGCTTGCGCGGGCCTTCGGCGCTGAGGTCTACGCGACCGCCGGTTCGCAGGAGAAATGCGACGCCTGCGTCAGGCTCGGTGCAAAGCGGGCCATCAACTATAAGACCGACGATTTTGCAGAGGTCATCAAGACCGAGACGGGCCACGGTGTCGATATCATCCTCGATATGATTGGTGCTGCCTATTTTGAGCGGAACGTGGCATCGCTTGCGAAGGACGGCTGCCTCTCGATCATCGCCTTTCTCGGCGGCGCTGTCGTGGAAAAGGTCAATCTAGCGCCGATCATGGTCAAACGGCTGACGATCACCGGCTCGACGCTGCGCCCGCGCACGCCTGAGGAAAAGCGCGCGATCCGGGACGATCTCCTTTCCCAGGTCTGGCCGCTTCTCGATGAAGGCAAGCTTGCGCCTATTATCGATACCGTCGTTCCTTTCGAGGACGTCGCCAAGGCGCATCGGCTGATGGAAACGAGCGGTCACATCGGAAAGATCATGCTGCGGATCTAGGCCGGTCGCGGGACCGGTCGGGGGGCTCTTTCAAGGAACAGCAGTAGGCCAACCGAAGCGAGACCGACCACGGCGGCAAGCAGTGCTGTGCCTGAATATCCTGTGAAGCCGGTCCCGGCGGCGAAGATCGACGCACTGATGCCGTTTGCGATGAACGTGTTGACCGAGACCAGCGAACTGCCGAGTCCCGGGCGATCGGCAATCAGGTCCTGCAGGTAGGTGATCGGTACGCTGAGGATGGCTGCAGCACCGCAGGCGTTGACCAGCACGAGGGCATAGATCTGCCAGGGCGCCGAGGCAAAGCTCAGCAATATCAGATACAGACAATAGATGAGCGCTCCGAGCGCAAGCACATGCACGTTGCGGAAGCGCCGCTGCAGCGCGCCCCACATCAGCATGAACGGCATTTCCAGGAAGGCGACGAGGCCGGCCATGAAACCGACATCGACCACCGTGCCGCCTGCGGCATCGGTAATGATCAACGGCGAAACGACACTGTTCAACCGCTGCAAGCCGAGCAGCAGCGCCATGAGGCAGACCCTCACCAGCACATGAGGGGAAAAAATCCTGCCGAGCGACGAGAAAAAGCCGATATTCAGGGAAGGGGAGGCTGCGCCCGCCGGCGCAGGCTTGGCCACGAACAGGTAGAGGCAAAAGCAGGTCAGGCTCGCGAGAGCCGCAATGCCATAGGCCGGTGTCATCGATTGCGAATTGATGAGGTACAGGCCGATCAGGCCAGGCGCCAGCGCCCAGGAGCCCGAGAACAGCGCGCGAACCGTGGACGTGATCGCTGCAGCCTTTCCGCGGTCCATCGTGTTCGTCGTCGCGCGGATACTGGCAAACAGGATCGAATAGGTGGAATTGCTGATGGGGATCAGCACCAATATGCCGAACATGAAGACTGCGGCGGTGCGGAATTCGTAGATCATTCCGAAGCCGAGCATGCCGCACACCGACAGCGCCAGCACCAGCGGGCGCCGATCGCTGAGCCCGTCGGACCAGATGCCGAGCGTCAGGCTGGTAGAGACGTTGACCAGCGCCGCAAGGAAGATCAGCCCGGAATAGCTGCGGTCGGACAGGCCGAGTTCGTTGATGCCGATGATCGATTGATAAGGCATCGTCGAGGCATAGGTGAAGGCGAGCGCAACCAGCGTCAGCGCTGGGACGCGGATTTGACGATCGCGGAGGATGGACGAAAAAGCGGATGGCATGGCGTGATTCCCGATGCCACTGATATAAACCAGTAGTGTGCTTTCGAATAACCAGAGTTTGTGATGGCAGCGGTCAAATCACGTGATGGGTGGTCCCATGCCGTGATCGCGGCCGGTCGACAAGAGCCGATCCGCCCAATCGCTGGGATGGAAACGAGCGGTCACATCGGCAGATCATGCTGCGTCTATGACCGCTCGCACGTCGCTCACCGGGCCTGCCGTTCGGCGGGCGACGAGAGGGTCAGAGACGTTGCGACCGCGATCAGGCCTGGAAGGGCCATCAGGACGTAGAGCCAGTGGGCAGCCGAGACGCTGCCGGCAACCCCGCCAGGGTTCACCAGTCCGGTGCTGTTGACGATCACACCGGCGACGGCGGCGCCGAAGGCGCTGCCGAGGGACTGTACCGTCGAGATCGCGGCCGAGGCCTTGTCCTGTTCGGAGTTATCGACAAGGCTCAGGACCTTGGTCACCAGATGCGCCCAGCCAAGGCCAACACCGAAACCCATTAGGAACATGCCGATGACAGCCGGGCCGAGAATGGCTAGGTTGCCCGATTGGTTATCCGCTGCGAGGAAGATGGTCAGCGAGGCAACCGCAATCATCTCGATCACGCAGCCGGCGGCGATCGCGGCGCTGGCACGCTTTTCGGACAGCGTTGCGCTGAAGAAGGCGGCAAAGGTCCAGCCGAGCGCGACAAGGGCGGTCAGATAGCCTGACACCAGCGGCGTCACGCCATGCAGGGCCTGCAGGAAATAGGGTATGTAGATGTCGCTTGTGAGCACCAGCAGTAGCACGAACATCGTCAGGTAGACACGTGCCACAGGCTTTGCGAGCGTGACCGCGCCTGTCGGGAGGAGACGGTTCCTGCCGCGCCGTTCGACCGATAGCATGGAGACGATCGCGACAATCGATGCTGCAATCAACAATGCTTTGAAGCTTGTCACATCGATCGTTCCGGCAATGCTGACCAGCATCACGGCGGCAAGCAGCAAGGCAATCTGCAGGATCGGGGTCTTGCCATGGGCGCGGTCATCCTCGGCGCGTGGCAGCAGCCAGGGCGCAAGCGACGCCATCAGCACGCAGAGCGGGACGAGCACCATGAAGGCGTGGCGCCACGCGTTGCCTTCGGAAAACAAGCCGCCGAGGCTGGGTCCGACCAGGGTCGAGACACCCCAGATGGCGGCATAGAGGGTTGATGCCTTCTGCCACAGCGGCTCTGGGTAGGCGAAGCGAATGAAAGCATAGGCAAGCCCGGCAAGAATACCGGCGCCGAATCCCTGTACCGTACGCCCGGCCAGCACAAATGGCATTGCCGGGGCAAGCGCGCAGACCAGGCTGCCGGTGCCGAAGATGAGCGCGCCTGCGACGTAGACACTGCGCAAGCCGATGCCTTGAGGACGCGTCGCGACAAAGATCGACCCCAGGACCGCAGCGGCAACGAAGAGCGTCGTCATCCATGACAGCAGTTCGAGCCCGCCGATGTCGCGCACGATCGACGGCGCGATTGTCGCGGTGATGTAGGTCTCAACCGCGTAGAGGGTGACGCCACCGCCGAGCATGAGTGTCGCGGGCAAAAGCGGCGCGGAAAACAGGTGAAAGACGGATGGCCTGTCTGCGGAAATCTCTTCAATGCCGGTCATGTCTAATGCCTTGTGTGCTTCCCGGGATATGCATTATTTTTGCAAGTTATTATTTGGAAAAAATACACGGCCATGTTATTAAAGCAAGTGCAAGCTTGGAAAAATAAATGAGACAATCCCCGGCCAACCGAATCCTGCTGCTAATCAAAACGGAAGGACCTCAACTTGCCGCGACACTCGGCTCAAAGCTCGGCATATCGTCGGAAGCCGCCCGTCAGCAATTGACGAAGATGGCGGAGGATGGGCTGGTCGAAGCAGTGAACGAAAGTGCGACCGGCAGGGGGAGACCGAGACAGCTCTGGAACCTGACCACAGCCGGCAACCAGACCTTTCCCGATGGCCATGCCGAACTCACAGCCACGATCCTGAGCACGCTGGTCGCGCAGCTGGGGACGCCGGCCCTGGATGCCGTCATTTCCGCCCGCGAAGCAGATACCCTCAAGCGCTACCGCAAGGAAGTCGACGCTGCCGACATGGAATCCCGTGTGCGGCAGCTCGCCGCCATACGCACCAGCGAAGGATACATGGCCGACAGCTGGGAAGAGGCGGACGGTTCGCTTCTGCTTGTCGAAAACCACTGCCCGATCTGCGCCGCCGCAAGCGTCTGTGCCGGTTTTTGCCGCTCCGAGCTGGAGACCTTTCGCGCCGTCCTCGGCGCCAAGGTCGAGCGCGAGGAACATATCCTGCTCGGCGCCCGCCGTTGCGCCTATCGCGTCACGCCGCCTTGAGCGGCGCCCCGGTACAGGAGTCGACGAAAGGCAATTGCTTTATCGACGCGACTCGCTATGCGTGACGCATCTGCCTACATGATCAGGACCAAGCCATGACCAATCCCGTCACCGTCGAAGTCACCCGAGGCTCGCTCGTTGAAAGCCGCCATCGCGGCGCCGTCGTTGCCGTGGATGGTGATGGAAAGATCGTGTTCTCGATCGGCGACATCGACGCGCCAACCTTCCCGCGTTCTGCCTGCAAGGCGATGCAGGCGCTGCCGCTGATGGAAAGCGGTGCTGCGGACGCCTATGGCTTCGGCGACAAGGAACTGGCGCTGGCCTGCTCCTCGCACAATGGCGAGGACGAGCATGTGGCGCTCGCCGCCGCCATGCTGGCGAAAGCCGGTCGAGATGTCGAAACGCTGGAATGCGGCGCTCATTGGTCCTCGAGCCAGAAGGTGCTGATCCACCAGGCGCGCACGATCGACAAGCCGACGGCATTGCACAACAACTGCTCCGGCAAGCATGCCGGCTTCATCTGCGCTTGCTGCCATCAGGACATCGATCCGAAGGGATATGTCGGCTACGACCATCCGCTGCAGGCCGAAATTCGTGGCGTCATGGAAAGCCTGACAGGTGCGGCGCTTGGCCATGACAATTGCGGCACGGATGGCTGCTCCATCCCGACCTACGCCGTTCCCCTGCGTGGCCTGGCGCTTGGCTTTGCCAAGATGGCGACCGGCAATGGCCTCGAGCCGCTCCGCGCCAAGGCTTCCCGGCGGCTGTTTGATGCCTGCATGGCCGAGCCCTTTTATGTGGCCGGAACCGGCCGTGCCTGCACCGCGCTGATGGAGGCCGCACCTGGTCGCATCTTCGCCAAGACGGGGGCCGAGGGTGTCTTCTGCGCGGCGATCCCCGAGCAGGGAGTCGCGATAACAGTCAAATGCGACGACGGCCATTCGCGTGCCTCCGAGGCAATGGTTGCCGCCGCCCTCAGCCGATTCTTCGGCAAGGAAGATGCGATTCGCGCGCGCCTGGCCGCCATGGCGACCGTCCAGATGCACAATTGGAACGGTATGCATGTTGGTGATATTCGCGCGACGGCTGCGTTGACTGCATAAGCCGTTCCGGAACGGGACAGTCTCGCTGCGAAAATAGAAGTTGCTAATGTATGTGAAACTACAGCCCACGAGAACGGATGCGGTTTTTGTGGGCTGAGTTACCCTTTTGCCCAGTACATCGAACGCCATGAGGGCAGGATATGTTTGCGGGCCGCTATCTTTGGTGGATGTTGATCGCCATCGCGATCTTCCTCTTCTTCACCATGTGTTTTGACTACGTGACCTGGCTGACGGTCGTTTCGTCCGGCTGCGCGCGGATCGCCGGCTCCTGTGGGCCGATCATCGTCACCATGACCGGTTCCATGAAACCGTCGGGCGTCTACCTAGCGGGGGGCATCATCCTCGTCGTGACGCTTGCCCGCATCCACTATCTGTCGATGAACTGGATCTGGGGCGTGATTGTCGCAATCTGGTTCGTTGCATCGGCGCCGTTTCCGCTGCTCCTCGCCAACAGCTGGACCGGCCAGTTGAAGCCGGAGGCCGTGCTGGATGGGCTGCCGGTGGCGTTCCTGTTTTTTGTGATCTTCTGCGCCTATATCGGCTGGTCGTTTGAAGAGAGTGGCGCGCGGCCGTTTGGTGCGTGGCGTGCGCTGCGCGCAATCATTTCCGTCACCGCCGTCTATGGCGCGCTATTGGCGCTGTCGGAAGCACCCGCCTTCGCGACCATCCCGGGTCGTGTGCTTGGCGAGATGCGGCTTTCGACGTCAATTGCTGCGCTACAGCCCGGATTGCATGACGTCCTGACCCTCTGGGCCGGCCGCGACACGTTCGCCTATATCGTCTTCGCTGTCTTTGTCGTCGGTCTCGCTGCGAGCCTGTTGCCACAGAACCTCGAGGAACTCAGGGCGCGCTTCGTCCCGCCGTTCATGCCTCGAGGATCTCGGCAGTAAGATTGCGATAGGGCTCTATGGCTGCCGCTGGGATATCAGAGGCGACGATCAGCCCCGATACGCCTGAGATCGGAAGGACCTGGCAGGGAGAGACGTGGTCGAACTTCTCCTCCGTTAGCGGCACGTAGGTTTCGGCCGCGCAGGATGCGATGTGCCGCTTGATGGCCGCCTCCTCGAAGTCGCCTGTCGACAGCCCGTGTACGGGATGCACAGCCGTCACGCCGAGAAAGAACATACCCGGCCGAAGCTGCGAGATCGCGGCCATCGCAACGGCGCCGACCGCGACCATCGAGTGCTTGTAGAGCTTGCCGCCGATCAGGATGACGCTCGCCGTCGGGTGGTGTTCCAGCTCCGCAGCGATCGTCGGACTGTGCGTCGCGACCGAGAACGCAAAGTCGCGCGGCAGTTGCCGGGCAATCTCCGCCGTCGTCGTCCCGCCATCCAGAAAGATCAGCTGCCCGGGTTGCACGAGCGAGGCGGCCTTTCGTCCCAACCGCGCCTTCGCCTCGGACGAAACACTCTTTCGCGTCGAGAAATCCGGCAGCTCGGGCGCAACAGGCATCGCCCCGCCGTGAACACGCTTCAGCAAACCTTCCGCCGCCATCTCCCTGAGGTCGCGGCGGATCGTGTCCTCCGAAAGCGAGAAGTCTTCGGCGACACGTTTGGCAATCACCTGGCCGTCTCGCCTGAGAATATCGAGGATCAACGATCTGCGCTGGGTCGTAAGCATGCCTTCATCCGTATTTGCACGAATTATCGTGAAATTGCACGAAATGAATCGACAATCAAGAAATATCGTGCAGTTATCGGCCATCTCGTGCATGAAGCCGAGGGAAATGGAGCTTGATGATGTTGATCTTGATTGCTGGTCCCTACAGGTCCGGAACCGGGGATGACCCGGAAAAAATGGCTGCCAATCTGCAGCGGCTGGAGCAGCCCTCGCACAGGCTGTTCCAGGCGGGCCATGTACCGATGATTGGGGAATGGGTGGCGCTCCCCGTGTGGAACGCGGCCGGCGGCAAGGCTGTCGGCGATGATCTCTACGAGGAAATCTTCCACCCCGTTGCCGGCCGCCTGCTGCAGCTTTGCGATGGCGTGCTGCGGCTTGAGGGCGAATCGAAAGGCGCCGACAATGATGTTCGCATCGCGCGCGAACGCGGCATCCCGGTCTGGCACCGGATCGAGGATGTCCCCGGCTGTGCTTGAGGCAGGCTGACTTTTAAGAGGCCGGCTCGCCGGCCTCGATCTGTGCGTTTGCGGAGAGCCGCGCTATAAAGTCAGCATCGAAGGGAGTCGATCATGCTGACACTGTACTACGCGCCGCATACCTGCGCGCTCGCAAGCCTCATTGCGCTGGAGGAGTCCGGCCTGCAGTTCAAAACGAAGAAGCTGAACTTCGCCGAAGCGGAGCAGCGTTCTCCCGAGTACCTGGCGATCAATCCCAAGGGCAGGGTTCCCGCTCTGGTGACGGATCGCGGCATCGTTACCGAAACGCCGGCAATCCTCGCCTATATCGCTCAGGTCGCCTCCGCCGCGCAATTGGCCCCGCTTGATCCTTTCGAGTTCGCTCGCATGCAGGCCTTCAACAATTATCTTTGCTCGACCGTGCATGTGAACCACGCGCACGGCCGCCGGGGCAGCCGGTGGGCCGATGATCCGACAGCCCATGAAGCGATGAAGGCGAAGGTGCCGCAAACCATGGCCGAATGCTTCGAGATCATCGAGGCGAAGATGCTGGAGGGCCCCTGGGTCATGGGCGAGTACTATTCGGTCGCCGATCCCTACCTCTTTGTCATGACCGGCTGGCTGCGGTCCGATGGCGTCGATCCGGCCCGCTTCCGGAAAGCGACGGCGCACTATGCGCAGATGATGGAGCGCGCGGCCGTGCTGCGGGCATTGGAACGCGAACAGGCTTAAACAGACGTCGCCCGGCTGCCGGGCACATCAGCCATGAAAATTCGCGGTAAGCCGCTTTGGCGCGCGGAACCGCCACGCGCCGATCAGCCGTTCCTTCAGTTCGGCGTCGCTGATCATCGCGGCGTGCAGGGGCATATACGGCCAGCCGATATAGTGGGGTGTCTGATAGTAGATCTCGGGCGCCATCTCGATCAGCCGTTCCTTGTCGTCGATCGAGATGCAGAGCACGATGGTCTCGTTGTTCTTGACCGCCGCGAATGATTTGCCGCCGACTTTCAGCGCCGGGTTACCGTAGGACGTGCTCTCCTCGACGTCAGGCAGATTGGCTTCCGCCGAAAGACGCTTGAGGCGCGCAAAGATCGTATCGACACTGGTCATGTGAGCCCGCTCGAAACTGAAGCGGGCCAAGACTAGCAGATTTTACCGGGCTATGCGCACTTTGCGAGCTGTAGCGGTTCCTGCTCGGGCGCGCGTGGTTGCGGGCCGAGCGGCAGGTCTGCCAACGCCGTCGGTGACATGCGGGCCAGATCGGGATGGTAGAGCGGATCCCGCTTGCTGTCCGCGCTGTAGGGCGGTTCGATTGTTTCCACGCTCAAGAAAAACTTTAGTATTTGCATGGCGCGCCTCGCTTCTTCCAGAATGGCGAACGGAGCATCTGCTCAACACAGGCGGATTATCGCGGGCGGCCAGCCAGGTTTCAATTGAGATTACCAATCTCTCGGTATAGAAAAACTATATGAGAAACCTGAACTCGGTTCACTTGAACGGATTGCGCGCGCTCGAGGCTGTCGGCCGGCTTGGCTCCCTGCAGGCCGCCGCCGAGGAACTGGGCGTCTCCATCGGCGCTGTCAGCCAACAGGTCATCAAGGCCGAAGCGCAGCTCGACCACGTGATCTTCGAGCGCACGCCAAAAGGCATGGTCGCGACTGAGGCGGGCACGCGCCTGCTGGCCGGCCTGACCGAGGGCTTCAATGCGCTGTCGCAGGCCGTCGCGACGACGCAGCGGCGGGACGACAGCATTCTGACGATCTCTGTGGCGCCGGTCTTTGCCGCGCGCTGGCTTGTCTATCGGCTCGATCGCTTTGCCGAACGGCATCCTGAGATCAGCGTGCGGATGGATGCCACCACCCGGCTCGTCAATCCGGCGCTCTGCGATGTCGATGTCGGCATCCGCGTCGGCAACGGTCAGTGGCCGGACGTGAAGGCCGAACTGCTGCTGCAGCAGCAGGTCTTCCCGGTCTGCTCGCCCGCTATGGCGGCGCGACTGCACGAGCCCGCCGATATACTGTCGCTGCCGGTGGTCATCGACGGTCGCGCCATGTTCACTTGGGAAGTGTGGATGCGAGAGGCCGGATTGTCGAGCGCGACGCTTGAGACGCGCCACGTCTTCAACGATGCCTCGCTCTGCCTCGATGCGGCTATCGCAGGGCAGGGCGTCATGCTCGCCTGGCAGACGCTCGCGGACTTTGCCCTGCAGCAGGGGCAGCTGGTTGCGCCTTTCGGCATTCGCGCGAAAACCGGCTTCGGCCACTATTTCGTAACGGCCGAAGGCGCGCGCGAACCCAAGAAGGTGAAGGATTTCAAGGCCTGGATCCGCGAGGAAATGGCCGGCACCCTCAAGCTCTTTCCCTGATCAAACCGGTTCCTGCGACCGCGTCGCCTGCATCGCGATATAGGCCGGACGTGACTGGCAGCGCTTGATCCAGGCGCTGACATTGGGATGGGCGTCGAACAGCGCCTGTTCCGTCTGCGCGTAGCGAAGAACTTCCGCGATATTGAGATCAGCTGCGGTGAAGCGGTTGCCGACGACGTATTCGTTGGTCGCCAAGTGCTTCTCCAACGTCGCGAACGCTTTCTTCAGCGATCGGACGGCGACGCTGATCGTTGCCTTGCCCTCGTCGCTGTTTTGCTTCTCGTCGTCGTAGACATAGACGATCTTCACCGTATGCGGCTCAACCTCGGTGGCCGCCCAAATGGTCCACATCGTCATCAAACCGTCTTCCGCGACGGTTTTGCCGGCCAGCGGTCCGCCATGCTTGCGGGCGAGGTAAAGGGTAATGGCAAGCGACTCATGCATGACGAGGTCGTCGTCCTTGATGCTGGGGATGAGCGCCATCGGATTGACCGCCAGGAAATCAGGCGACAGCGTATTGATAGGCGCATCGGCGGCAAGCGGATTGGCAAGTCGCCTTGCCTGAATGACCCGCACGGACTCGAATTCGAGACCCAGTTCCTCAGCCATCCAGTAAACGCGCGAGGCGCGCGAGCGATAAACTCCGTAAATTGTCAGCATGTCGATGTCCCCCTTGTTCGGCTGGGCGCAGGGTAGGAGCCGAAGCGTCGCAGCGGAAGCGGCCAAGCCTTATGAATCGATGAAAGCTTTTGATGCTTTTCAGGAGATGCGGTTGCGCTCGACCGTCAGCTGCGCAAAGCGCGAGGAGCCTGTAGTCGCCAGTTCGCCCGACACCTTCCTGTCCCATTCGAAGCCGAGGACGGCGCCACCGGGCGTTTCCTGAAACACGTTGTCGGTGATGATGGCCGCGCCTGCACCTTCCGCCACCGAAACCGCGCAGCCGATCGGGGCCTTGCGGATGATATTTCCGGTCACGACGAGGTTGCGCAGATAGGGACCCCAGCCGAGCTGCATGCCCCAGCGTGGCGCACCTTCGATGATGTTGCCGGAGACCAGTGTATCCGCCTCGGCGGCAATGCCGATGCCGAAGCCGACCTCGTGCTCGTAGGGACCCTTGAGCGTCAGGTTACGCACGACGTTGCCGGTCACGCTGGCCAGCCTGCCGCCCTGGTCGAAATTGGCGATCGAAATGCCGTTCGCCGCGCCGTCCACCAGGTTGTTGGAGACGACGGCGCCCACAAACTCAAACTCGACATAAACAGCCGTCTCGCCGGAGCGCTGGCATTGGTTGCCGGTGATCTGGATATCCGAGGCCGAATTGGCGCGGATGGCGGTAAAGGCGCAGTCCGACACGTGATTGTTTGCGACCATGACGTTGTCGGCGCGGAAGATGTTGATGCCGTTGCCGTTCTGGCCGGTGCCGCCGTCATTGGCGTTGATCCGGTAGATGCGGTTGCCGTTGACGACGCTGTTATCAGCCGCCTTCGTCCAGCGATGCAGGAGAATACCGCCATTGCCGCAGTCGAAGACCTCGTTGCCGGTGATCGAAAGCCCGCTGGATTCGACGGCATGGATGCCAGATTGTCCGGCGCCCGATATGCGGCTGCCCGTGATCCGGCCACCACATCGCTCCAGTCGAACGGCATGTTTGCGGCTGTTGGCGATCTCGCAATTGTCGATGATTACCTTGGCGACGCCGGTGAATTGCAGCAGCCCGCCGGTATCATCACCGAGCGAGCGATTCTGCCCGTCGATGATGATGTTCGAGAGTTCGATGTGCTTGACCTTCTCAGCGCTGAAGAGGTTGCCACCGCCGGTGTAGACGATGCGCGATACGCCGGGAACGCCGGTGATGCGCGTATTCTCCCGCAGTACGAGATTGGAAGCCTTGTAGGTGCCGGGTGGCAGGAAAACCGGTGCGTTCTCCGCCGCCGCTTGGTCGATCATCTTCTGCAGGCTGACGCGCTTGCGGTCCGGCGCGCCTTGCGTTGGCTGGTAATCTGCCGCGTCGATCGCGCCGCGCACGCCACCATCGCGCGTTGTCGCGAAGCTGCGCGATGCCATCAGCGCGAAGGCGGATGCTCCGGCGAGGCGGAGCAGGTCACGACGGGAGGTTAACGGACTTTGCTTCATTTCGACCGCCCTGCAGGAAACGTGCCAGCGCGCCTGTTTCATTTTGGTACAGATAGGCATCTTCCCGTTGCCCACTGGCCCTTCCGCTCTTTCCCGCTATCTTTGCAGGCATGAGACCAGATGCCTTGCTCTATCCCGCCCCCGAGGGGCTCTATTGTCCCGAGGGAGGATTCTATGTGGATCCCGTGCGGCCAGTCGAGCGAGCCCTGATCACCCACGGCCATTCCGATCACGCGCGGCCCGGCCATGTAAACGTGCTCGCGACGCGCCAGACGCTCGACATCATGCAGATCCGCTATGGCGACGGCTTCTGCGCAAGCGAACAGGCTGCCGCTTTCGGCGAGGAGATCCTGATCAACGGCGTAAAGGTCAGCTTTCATCCGGCCGGACATGTGCTCGGTTCGGCACAGATCGCCATCGAGAAGAACGGCACCCGCATTGTCGTCTCGGGCGATTACAAGCGGCGCGCGGACCCCACATGTGCCGCCTACGTGCCGGTGCCCTGCGACGTCTTCATCACCGAGGCCACCTTCGGGCTGCCGGTCTTCCACCATCCCGATCCCGTCGATGAGATGGGCAAGCTCTATGCCTCGCTGCGGCAATTTCCGGAGCGCACGCATCTGATCGGCGCCTATGCGCTCGGCAAGGCGCAGCGTGTCATCCGCATGCTGCGCGATACCGGCTATGACCAGCCGATCTATATCCACGGCGCGATGGAAAGGCTCTGCGACTACTATGTGGAACAGGGCATCGACCTTGGTGAGCTTCGCCCGGCGACCATCGAGAGCCGCGACAAGTCCACCTTCAAGGGAGCCATCGTCGTCGGCCCGTCCTCCGCCTTCGCCGACCGCTGGGCGCGGCGCTTCAATGAGCCGCTGCCAGCATTCGCCTCGGGCTGGATGATGGTGCGTCAGCGCGCCAAGCAGCAGGGCGTCGAACTGCCGCTTGTTATCTCCGACCATTGCGACTGGCCGGAATTGACGGAGACGATCAGTGATCTGCGCCCCGAGGAAGTGTGGGTGACGCATGGCCGCGAGGAGGCGCTGGTTCGCTGGTGCCAGTTGCAGGGCATCAAGGCCCGGCCGCTTCACCTGGTCGGTTATGAAGACGAGGCCGACTGATGAAAGCATTCGCCGACCTGCTCGACCGCCTCGTGCTCACCCCCAGCCGCAACGGCAAGCTGAAATTGCTCTCCGATTACTTCCGCGACACCCCGGATCCGGATCGCGGCTACGGTCTTGCCGCCATCGCTGGCACGCTCGAAGTGCGAAACGTCAAGCCGGCCATGTTGCGCGAGCTGGTGCTGGAGCGGATGGACGAAGTGCTCTTCCGCTATTCCTATGATTATGTCGGCGATCTGGCCGAAACCATCTCCCTTGTCTGGGACGCCGAGAAGGACATTGAACGGTCGGCGTTCGCCCAGCCGCGCCTCGGCGATGTTGTCAGGCGGATGAACGCGCTCGGGCGCACCGAGGTTCGCAGCTTCGTGCGCGACCTGCTCGATCGCCTGGACACCTCAGGTCGCTTCGCCTTCATCAAGCTCGCGACCGGGGCGCTCCGCATCGGGGTCTCGTCCCGCCTGGCGAAGCAGGCGCTCGCCGATATGGGCGGCCGCGACGTGACCGAAATCGAAACACTCTGGCATGGTCTGCAGCCTCCCTACGAACCGCTGTTTCGCTGGCTGGAAGGGCAGGGCGACAAGCCGGTGTTGGCGACGCCGGCGATCTTCCATTCCGTCATGCTCGCCAATCCGGTGGAGGAGGGGGATCTCGATCAGCTCAACCCGTCCGACTATGCCGCCGAGTGGAAATGGGACGGCATTCGCGTGCAGCTGTCGCGCTCCGGCGACACGCGCAAGATCTACTCGCGTTCCGGCGACGATATATCGGGCGCGTTCCCCGATATCGTCGATTCGATCAACTTCGACGGCGTGATGGACGGTGAGTTGCTTGTTGGCGGAACCACCCGTTCGAACAGCCCGACGCGTACCTTTTCGGATCTGCAGCAGCGCCTGAACCGCAAGACGGTGACGATCAAGATGCTTGACGAGTATCCGGCCTTCATCCGTGCCTACGACCTGCTGTTCGATCGGGAAGAGGACATACGCGGCCGCTCCTATGTCGATCGCCGCGCGCGTCTTGCGGAGGTCATCGATCATGCGCCGCACGACCGTTTCGATCTTTCGCCCCTGGTCGAGTTCTCGTCGTGGGATGAACTGGATCAACTGCGGTCGTCACCCCCGGATCCTGTCATCGAAGGGGTGATGATCAAACGCCGCGACAGTGTCTATCAGGCCGGGCGGCTGAAGGGTCCGTGGTTCAAGTGGAAGCGCAATCCCTATAACGTCGACGCCGTGCTGATGTATGCGCAGCGCGGCCACGGCAAGCGCTCCAGCTATTATTCGGATTTCACCTTCGGCGTCTGGACCGAGACGCCGGAGGGAGAACAGCTAGTGCCTGTCGGCAAGGCCTATTTCGGCTTCACCGATGCCGAGCTGGAACTGCTGGACAAGTTCGTTCGCAACAACACGACGGAGCGCTTCGGCCCGGTGCGGGCCGTCAGGGCGGATAGGGATTTCGGTTTTGTTGTCGAAGTCGCTTTCGAAGGCATCAATCGCTCCACCCGCCACAAATCGGGCGTTGCGATGCGCTTCCCGCGGATCTCCCGCCTGCGCCCCGACAAACCGTCCTACGAGGCGGATCGCCTCCAGACGCTGGTCGCCATGATCGATGCCAAGGGCGAGCAGTAGGTATTTCTGACGCAAAACGCCGCAGGACCACCGTTTTCAACACAACGTGTGTTGGCGGCCGCACGCTTCCGGTGCAATTTTCGAATCGCCGGGAACCATGGAAGTGTGAAATGACGTCAGACGAAGGTAATTCTTTTCTCCGCCAGCGCCGCACGGTTCTTGCAGGCCTGGCTGGAGCCCTCCTGCTCCCGCGCATCGCAAGCGCATTCGAGGTTCCGGAGGTGCCAAGACTGATCGATCACGATTACGCCAAGGTCCGCAAGCGCTTCCATACCAAGCTCTTGCAGAAGGGGCCAGCTCCCGACAAGTACGAACCGCTCGACGCTCCGCCGGAAGGTGAGAAGATCTTCTATCGTTCGGGTTACGGCGGCGAACTGGAGTTGGTCGCCTGGGTTTCCAGATACAAGCGCGGCAGCAAGCCGAAGCCGGGCGTGCTGTTCCTGCATGGCGGCAACGCGATGGGGCTTGGGCATTGGGTCCTGCTCAAGGCCTATGTCGATGCCGGATTCGTGGTGATGATGCCGTCGCTGCGCGGCGAGAACGGCCAGATGGGCAATTTCTCGGGCTTCTACGACGAGGTCGACGACGTGCTCTCGGCCGCCGACCGGCTGCAACACCTTCCGGGCGTCGATGCCGATCGCCTGTTCATTGCCGGCCACAGTGTCGGCGGCACGCTGACCATGCTTGCGGCGATGAGCAGCCACAAGTTCCGTGCGGCGGCACCGATCTCCGGCAATCCGGATGCCTTCCGTTTCTTCAATCGCTACCCGCAGGACATTCGCTTCGACGACAGCAACGCCCACGAGTTCGAAGTCCGCAGCGCGCTCTGCTATGCCAAGAGCTTCAAGTGCCCCGTCCGCGTCGTTCACGGAACCGAAGAGGCGCATTTCAATGACCGCGCCGGTCTGCTTGCAAGCCGTGCCCGCTCCGGCGGGGTCCGCATCGAAACGGATACGGTGACCGGCAACCATACGTCGGCGCTGCCGGCGGAGATCGAGCAGAGCATACGGTTCTTCCACGGCGTCGCGGCCTGATCGTGGTCTGACATCCATGCGAGGCTGACCGGGTGACCAGCCTCGCGCCAGCCGCAGGTGTCATCCTCGCCGCAGCTATACGTCTCGCTGTTGTCGATGAGGGTGTTTTATGACTGTTCTCAGCCGGGTGTCGCCATTTGCCGGGCTTGCGGCCGCTGCTCTTTGCCTGAGCGGCTGCAACATCCTTGTCCCGGATACCGGTGCCACCGATCCCGCCCGCTTCGTGCAGGAAACGTCGCCCGTTTTCTATAATGGTGTGGATCCGATGCGCGTCAAGCCGCTGGATACTCCGGTCCCGCAGAGGCCGGGTGTGCCGCCGACAATCTATAACCAGACCTATGGTATCCCAGGCGCGAATTTCAGCCGGACCTACGGCCTGCCGGTCACCAATCCGGTGAATGGCGCCATGTATGGCCAGGTGCGCGATACCGACTTTACGCTGCCGGCCATACCGGTCAGCCGCATCGATCCGCAATATCTGCGGCAGGAGGTCGACTATCCGACCAACGAGAAGCCCGGCACGATCATCGTCGACACGAAAACCAAGCACCTTTATTTCGTCGAGCCGGGCGGCAAGGCGATGCGCTACGGCGTCGGCCTCGGCCGTGAAGGCTACGCATGGTCCGGCCGCGGCGTCATCCGGTGGAAGCAGAAGTGGCCGCGCTGGACGCCGCCCGCCGAAATGGTCTCGCGCCAGCCGGATGTCCGGGCCTTCTCTGCGGAGAACGGCGGAATGAATCCGGGCCTCGGCAACCCGCTCGGAGCGCGCGCGCTTTACATCTTCAAGGACGGGCAGGATACACTCTACCGCATCCACGGCACGCCGGATTGGCAGTCGGTCGGAAAGGCCACGTCGTCGGGATGCGTGCGCATGCTGAACCAGGATGTGGTCGACCTTTATGACCGCGTTCCGGCAAAGGCCGAAATCGTCGTGATGTAGTCGCGCAACAGCTCTGGTGATATCGTCTCGCGGCAGACGGACACGACTTCGTGAGGTGGTGGTTTATTTAACGTATGGCGATAGATTTCTTGTCTTGTCACCGGCGTTGAGCCACCTTCCGCGAAGGGCGTCCGTCCTTCCGGCGCAACAGGAAACCAGACCCGCGTATGAGCTTCGAAAAAACCCTTTCCCGCCGCAGCTTCCTTTCCTTCTCGGCAGTGACCGCAGCTTCGGCGCTGACGGGGTGTGCATCCACGGCTGGACCGCCGCCCTATGCCACGGCTCAGCCGGTCGTCATGCGCAGTCCGGTCAACATGTTCCAGGCACCGCAGACGCCAGGTGACGCCGAGCTGGCGGTCATGTATGGCCCGATCGAGGACGGCGGCTTTCTCATTCCGGCCGTGCCCTACCAGCAGATCGATCCGCGCTTCTACCGTCAGCAGGTGGTTGATCCGACCGGTCAGGCGCCCGGCACGATCGTCGTCGATACACCCTCGCGCTTCCTCTATCTTGTTCAGCCGGGCGGCACCGCCATGCGCTATGGCGTCGGCATCGGCCGCGAAGGGTTCGCCTGGCAGGGTTCCGGCGTCATCCAGTGGCGTCAAAGATGGCCGCGTTGGAAGCCGCCGAATGAGATGGTCGCGCGTCAGCCCGAACTCGCCAAGTATTCGATCGAGAACGGTGGCATGGAGCCGGGCTTGAAGAACCCGCTTGGCGCGCGGGCGCTCTATATCTTCTCGAATGGCGAAGACACGCTCTACCGCCTGCATGGTAATCCGGAATGGCGCTCCATCGGCAAGGCCGTTTCATCCGGCTGCGTGCGCCTCCTGAACCAGGACATCATCGATCTCTATGACCGCGTGCCGAACAAGGCTCCGGTGGTGGTTCTGCAGTGATCCAAGAGGGTGCGGCCGGCTGATTGGCTGGTCGCATTCACTGCCGGTGCTCGGCGACCTGAACTTCTGTAGGCGGTGACAATTCCCTGATAAGCTTCTTGCGGATCGCCGTCGCATAATCAGCAAAGCTCCTGATTTCCATCACGAAGGCATCCTCGCCGAGGATGACGCGCGTCTCGTAGTAGTCGGGAAGATCGGGTTCCTCGTCGGAAATGACCAGTCCATTGACGGTCGTTCCCATCTTCATGGCGCGCTGTCGCGCCTGATAGAGCGACGGCGTCTGCCGTCGTTTCGGCGCAACCGTCTCCTTGCCGTCGCCGGAGACGTTGATGATGGTCTTGACGGCGCAGAAGCGGGGATCGGCGAGCATATCGAGGGCGGACCACATGCCGTTGCCGATGTCGGTGTTGCCGAACACCCTGCGCTGGTTGACGTCGATCGCGGCCGCGAAGGCTTCGGCACCGTTCCCGTTGTGTATGACGAACCAATCCAGTTTTTGGGTGGAGAATTCACCATCTCCCCAGAAGACTGCGGATACCGCAACGTTGCCAGCACTTCTCAAGATGGCCAGGACGTCGTTGTCCCGGAAGGCAGTGGCGATCGCGGACTTCTGAAAGGCATATTCTTCGTCGGTGATGCTACCGGATCCGTCGACGGCCACAACCAGCGCGATATCCGCGCAGGCCAAGGATGGAGACGCGGGCAGTATCAAAACCGCAGCCGCGGCCATACCAATCAGCATCTTGAGCATTTCCGCATCCCTCGTTCGCCCATAGCCCAAAATTGACTATGACAAGCGGTCGCTTTCCTGCTGTTATATCGCCGTTATTTGATCATGCTAAATTAGAAGTTGAGATTGTAGCGATGCGGTTCATGCTGCGCCTGTTCGGTCGATTCGAGCTGCTTTCCCCCGCGGGAGAGAGCATTGTGATCGCTTCGCGCAAGCATCAGGCGCTGATTGCGATGCTGGCACTGTCCAACGGCAAGCCTGTTTCACGATCGAAACTGGCGGGCATGCTGTGGTCCGAGCGCACCGAGGAACATGCACGCAACAGCCTCCGCCAGGCGTTCTTTGCAATCCGCCATGCCGTCAACGGCCACGGCGTGTCACCTCTCGTCTTCGACAGCGGCGCCGGCTGGATGAGAACTGATGCCATTGTCACCGACATTCAGACTCTTGCGGAAAGCGCGAAGGCGGGGTCGCTGCCGCCGTCACTGGATGCCTTCGAGGGCGAGTTTCTCGAGGGATTGAGCTTCAACGACGAGACATTGGAAACATGGCTTCGCATCGAACGCGGCCGACACCACAATTTGCTGGTCGACTGCCTTGCGGACCTCGCCGAAGGATTGGAGAGGGCGGGCAGCACTGAGCAGGCGGTTCTCGCCGCGCAATGCCTTTTGCGGCAGGATCCTTACCACGAGCCATCTCATCGGACGATCCTGCGCCATCACAAGGCCCGAGGCGAGCGCGCCCGTGCCATCAGGCATTACGAAGGCCTGAAGGCGTTGCTGGAGGCCAATCTCGGTGTCGCGCCTGATCTCGAAACGCAGCAGCTCATCGATCGAATTCGCGAACAGCAGGAGCCGTCCGTGGACTTGACCAATGGCAAGCCTCGGATCGCGATCCTGCCAATCAGGAGCCTTTCACATGATGGAGACGACAGTCTCGTCGCCGAATCCCTGACGCGCAAACTGATCGGGGAGCTCGGCCTGTTCTCGCCGCTCTCGGTGGTCGCCGCCGCGACGATGTTTGCCGTGAATGCGAGGCACGAGACCGTCGAGGAAATCGGCAGACGGGTCGGCGCCGATTATGTCCTGGAAACCGCGGTTCAGGGCGACGGGGAAGCCGGCTGGGCGATGGTGCAACTCGTGTTCGTGCAAAGCGGCACACAGATATGGAGCCGCAAATATCTCGATGAAAGCACGAATTCCGACCTCGGGCAGGACCAGCTTGTCCGCAAGATCAGCGGCAATCTCTATCATATCGTGATGAAGCATGCGGCAGGCAGTTCGGCCACCGAGCCGGAGGGCGAAGTCGGTACGGAAAAGCTGTATCTGCAGGTGTTCAATCATGTCGAGCGACCGACGCTGAACGGGATGATCCGTGCCCGGCGTTTCTGCGAGCGGATCCTGGCCATCGATCCCAATCACGTTCTGGTCCGCGAGAGCCTCGTCTGGATAAATTTCCACTCCTGTTTCAACGGCTGGCTGGACGATCCCGTGCGTGGCTTCCAGCAGGCGCGTGAAATCGTTCTGGTGGGGCTGGGCCTGGATGACCACGAGCCCTACCTGCTCAGCGCCTTCGGCCTTGCTGAAACCTATCTTGGAAACGCCAGGGCCGGCCTGGAGGCGTTGCAAAGGGCCGTCGACCTCAACCCCAACGACGCCGAATTCCACACGTGGCTCGGCATCGGACTGACCGTCGCCGGTATGATCGGCGAGGCGCATATGGCGTTCGATCAGGCCGATCAGGTCAGTCCGGACTATCATCCGATCTTCCTGTTCCGAGGCGATGCCCATTTCGCCTCCGGGAAGTATGAGGAAGCGATCGCCTGCCTTGATCGCTTCCTGACCGTGCTGCCGGACTATCATTGGGCGCGACTCCTGCGAGGGGCGTCATACGCAGCGCTGGGCAGGGACCTAATGGCGCGGGGCGACGTGGCCTATGTGAGGGAAAGCACGCTTTTGTTGAACGGTCGGTATCTCGAGCAGCTGCTTCAGGCACGCGGCTCATCGTTCCGGCAAGATTTGTGGTTACGGCTGGAGGCTGCGGGCTTGCCGTGGGCATGATGTCGTCTCGGCTCCGGCTTCCATGGCTTGCTCTCAAGCCGCCGATGTCAGATTGGAGCGCAGGCCCTTCAACAGCCCTCGGATCGTCTTCATTTCCTCGAGCGTGCAGCCTGCGGCCTGGCCGATTGCGCCCATGATGGTGTCGATTTCGCTCCGCATCGCGCGGCCGTTGTCGGTCAGCGACACGATAACCTGCCGTTCATCGCGGGAATCGCGTGTGCGCTTGATCAGGCCATTCTGTTCCAGGCGCTTGAGCAATGGCGACAACGTGCCCGAATCGAGATCGAGTTGCTCGCCGATCGCCTTGACCGGCTGCTCGGACTTCTCCCAAAGCGCCAGCATCACGAGATATTGCGGGTAGGTGAGGCCGACCCTGTCGAGGATCGGCTTGTAGGCGCGGGTAAAGGCATGCGCCGTCGAATAGACAGCAAAGCAGAGCTGGTTCTCGAGCCGCTTTTCCTCTTCCGGAATTTCCATCGTCTTGGCCAGATGCGCTTTCATTGTCGTCCTTCCACGGGCTCGATTGTCCTCTTTTCGAATTCGAAATGCAATTTGCAAAATTCACTTGCGTACAATTTAATTGTGCGATAAACAAAATCCAACCCCAACGCAAAGGAGACTGACATGCCTATCCTCTACACGACCAAAGCTTCGGCCACCGGTGGCCGCGCAGGCCGCGCCGTTTCCGAAAACGGCGTTCTCGATGTGACGCTGACGGTTCCGAAGGAACTCGGCGGCGACGGCGCGACCGGCACCAACCCTGAACAGCTCTTTGCAGCCGGTTATTCCGCCTGCTTCCTCGGTGCGCTGAAATTTGTCGCCGGCAAGGAAAAGGTCAAGATTCCCGAGGACACCACGGTCAGCGCCACGGTCGGCATCGGCCCGCGTGACGACGGCACGGGCTTTGGCATCGAAGTCGCCCTGACGGTGAACATTCCCGGCCTCGACAAGCCGACCGCCGAAAAGCTTGCCGCTGCGGCCCACATCGTGTGCCCCTATAGCCATGCAATGCGCACCTCGACGGAAGTTCCGGTTACCGTTGCTTGATCAATGCGAAAGGGAGCGCCGCGCATCGCGGCGCTCTTTTCATATGAAATTTAGATGCTATATTCTTTCCTGTGAAAGGAATATGGCATGGCTGTAGTACATCCAATCTCCGGCGCCCGGTCTCCCGAAGCGGCCGTGATCACCAAAGCCGCCGTCAATGCCGCTGATCGTCTCGGCCTCAACGCCAGAACGCTTTCGGCGGTGCTCGGCGTTTCCGAGGCGACTGTCTCGCGCATGAAGCGGCAGGATTATCTGCTTGAGCGCGGCTCGAAGTCCTTTGAGCTCGCGATCCTGCTCGTCCGTCTATTTCGCTCGCTCGACGCGATTGTCGGCGGCGACGAGACCGTTGCCCGGCAATGGCTGCGCAACGCCAACACGGCGCTCGGCGCCACTCCGCTCGAAAAGATCGTCAGCATTTCGGGATTGACCGATGTCCTTGCCTATCTGGACGCCCGCCGCGCTATCGTCTGAGACAGGGGCGATTTCGGGCAGGTTCTGGCGTCTGGTCGAGGCGCAGCACCAGATTTCGACGCTGAAGCTCGTCGACACGCTCGATGAGCAGGCCCTGCTCGAAGCCTTGCTCGAAGAAAGCAAGCCGGCGCTGCCGCCGGAATGCATCGGGTTGGACTACCTGCTGGCGACCCCGTTCCGCTATGGCGCCGTCTATCCGCATGGTTCGCGTTTCCGCCGGGCAGGGCGCACGCTGGGCGTCTTCTATGCGTCCGAGCGGGTGGAAACCGCGCTTGCCGAAATGGCGTTCTACCGACTGCTGTTTTATTCGGAGTCGCCCGCGACATCGCTTCCCGTCAATGCCGCCGAGTACACGGCTTTTTCCGCGGCCATCGCGACCGCATCGGCAGTCGACCTGACCCGCGCGCCTCTCGATGCCGATCGGGCGATATGGACGGATCCTCAGAACTATGCGCCCTGTCAGGCCCTGGCTGACGCTGCTCGCGAGGCGGGTTGCCAGGCAATCCTCTACGAATCCGTGCGGGATCCGCAACGTGGCCGCAATATCGCGCTCTTGACGGCAGCGGCATTTGCCGCCCGCGAGCCTGTCGAGCGTCAGACCTGGAGGATCCGGCTGTCGGGAATCGGTGTCCAGGCGCTTTGCGATTTCCCGAAGGTCAGAATTGGATTCTCGGTGGAGGATTTCGCCAGCGACCCGCGCATGGCGCGCGACTGACGTCGCAGGCTACCGATCTTCAGGCGAGCGCCTGCAGGTCGCGCCGCAACCTTCCCATGTCGCCATCAGGCAGGACTTCCTCGAGGCTGGCGTGGGTGCTCTCCCAGATCGGCACCGCGGCCGCGAGCACGGCCTTTCCCTCCGGCGTCAGGCTCAGCAGGCGCCGGCGCTTGTCTTTCGCGTTCTGCGTTACATTTACCCAACCACGACGCTGCAATGGCTTGAGCGCTGCCGTCAATGTCGTTTGGTCCATCGCAAGCAGGGTCGCGACCGGTCCCATGGGCGGCGGTTCCGGGCGGTTCAACGACATCATCAGCGAAAACTGGCCGTTGGTGAGCCCGACAGGGCGAAGGGCATCGTCGAAGAGCCGCGCCAGTGCGCGCGCCGCGCGCTGCACATGCAGGCACAGGCACGTGTCATGTACCAGAAGTGTCGTTGAATAGGGAATCTCTACCGCGTTTGACATGATCAATTTCTATTGATATCAATGTAATTAGTCAAGGAAAAGGAGCATGAACCAAGCACGTCTCGACCGCGCCGGAGGAGGGCGCACGTGATGCAGAACCAAGTCGTTTCCCGTGAAGAATGGCTGGAAGCCCGCCGTGCACTGCTTCTCAAGGAGAAGGAAGCGACGCATCTGAGGGACAAGGTCAACGCCGAACGCATGGCCCTGCCATGGGTCAAGGTTGACAGGAACTACATATTCGACACGCCGCAGGGCAAGAAAGGTTTCGCCGACCTTTTCGATGGGCGCAGCCAGCTTTTGATCTATCATTTCATGCTTGGCCCCGATTGGGAGGCCGGTTGCCCCGGATGCTCGTTCCTGTCGGATCACGTCGATGGAACGCTGCCACATCTCAACAACCATGATGTCACCTGGGTCGCCGTCTCGCGCGCGCCGCTCGCCAGGATCGAGGCTTACAAGAAGCGCATGGGCTGGAAATTCCCTTGGGTCTCATCCTTCGATAACAGCTTCAACTTCGACTACCATGTGTCCTTCAGTCCGGAGGATCTGGCGAAGGACAAGGTCTTTTACAATTTCGAGGCGATTGATCCGGCCAACGCCAATGACGAGCTTCCCGGTCTAAGCGCATTCTACAAGAACGACGCAGGCGAAGTCTTCCATACCTACTCGAGCTACGCCCGCGGCCTCGAAGAAGCGGTCGGCACCTTGATGATCCTCGATCGCGCGCCGAAGGGACGTAACGAAGACGCGACCATGGATTTCGTCAAGCGTCACGACGAATACGAGCCGGCCAAGAGCGCGCCATCCTGCTGTCACTGATATCTGCGACCATCATCCCAAGGGAGAAGGACGATGCAGCAAGCGAAAGTTCTGAAGGAGCACGAGTTCCTCGAAGACCTCGTTGGCGTATGGGACGTGACGGCACCCGAAATGACCGGACAGGAACCGTGGACGGAGATCGTGCGGTCGTTTCATGGCATCTGGTTCGTCGCCGAAGGCTCCGGCACCATGCCGGGCGGTAGCGCGGCGACGACGGTACTCACTCTCGGCTACAGCGCCGACAAGGGAAGATATGTCGGAACCTGGATAGGGACGATGATGGACCACATGTGGGTCTACGAGGGTGAGGTTTCCGACGACGGCAAGACCTTGAGCCTCTATACCACGGGCCCCGATCTTATCGGCGGAAACGAACTCGCCGAGTATCGCGAGCAGCTCATCTTCCACGATCGCGATCACCGCACGTTCAATTCTGCTGCCAGGCAGCCCGACGGTTCCTGGAAGCAGTTCATGGAAGCGCACTACACCCGCAAGCAATAGCTGCGGACGGCGCTGCCGTTCGTCGCAAGTCCAAATCCAAATGGAGAAGACCATGTCCGAAAACCACGGCAAATTCATCTGGTGCGAACTGATGACCCCCGATCCCAAGGCCGCCGCCGAATTCTATGGCAAGGTTGTCGGGTGGACGACAAGTGACATGACGATCCAGGACCTGCCGCCCTATACGATCTTCGAAGCGAATGGAGCCGGCGTCGCAGGCCTGATGGATTTTCCCGCCGAACTGGAAGGGAAGGGCATTCCGCCGAACTGGACGGGCTACGTCGCGGTCGATGACGTCGACAAGTCGGCGAAGGACTTTGCCGCCAACGGTGGCTCCGTCCGGCGCGAGCCGGCGGATATTCCGACGGTCGGACGCTTTGCCGTCGTTGCCGATCCGCATGGGGCGGTCATCTGCATCATGACGCCGCTGCCGAGGGACAATCCGTCGCCGCCGGCACCGATGGGTACGCCCGGCCATATCGGCTGGCACGAACTCTATGCCGGCAACGGTGCCGAAGCCTTCACATTCTACTCGAAGGTCTTCGGCTGGACGAAGGATCATGACTTCGACATGGGTGAGATGGGCGCCTATACCATCTTCGCCGAGCACGGCACGCAAATTGGCGGCATGATGACCAAGCCGCCGAGCGTTCCCATGCCGGCATGGGCCTATTATTTCAACGTGCCGGCCATCGATGCGGCTATCGAACGCGTCAAGGCAGGCGGCAGCACGGTGTTGAACGGCCCGATGGAAGTGCCCGGCGGCAGCTGGATCATCCAGGCTGCCGATCCCCAGGGCGCATTCTTCTGCCTCGTGGCGCCCACCCGATAGGCGCTTCAAACGACGATTTTCAACTCAGCGCGGGACGGCCGGACGCCGTCTCGCGCTGAACTGCATGAGGGTTCCAGAAGCTTCGCCGGAAGGCCCTGGAGGCAGGGCGGGTGTCGAATCGAGGAGCCGGGACACGCTGCCGGAGGGGCGTTTATATTTCATTAATTTTATTCGAATTTTAGCGTTTCCGACGATGTTCGGGACCGCCGCGTTAACTCTTCCTAAAACATTTTTGGGTGGAAGCATAACCGGCTATGCCTGGAGCGGCCGCAAGTATTGATTTTGGTTCTTCCGCGTAATTGATTGGCCCCAGTTTCTCATTGGGGTTGTTTTGTTATGTCTATCGAAGATCCGCGCATTTCCGCTGCTGCAAGCGAAAACGTCTCGCACGACTTCCGCCAGGACATTCATGAAGACGCAAGTATTGAGACTTCCGCCCGTCAGGGCGTCGAATTTGCGCAGGCCGATAATAGCCAACAGCCGGAGAAGACCGACCGCGTGCCGGCGGCTCCCCAGACGGTAGCTGCCAACACCCATCCGGCCGAAATCGTTCCTGATCAGAACAACGTCGCCCACTTGCCGGCTGACGTGTCGATCGACGACATCCGCGTCGAAGGCAACAATCTCGTGCTCATCCAGGCGGACGGCACGGAAATCGTCATCGTCAACGGCGCGCTGCATGTGCCCACCTTCCTGATCGGCGACGTGGCGCTTCCCCAGCAGGCGGTGCTTGCGGCCCTTGAACAGAGCCACATCAACGTCGCAGCCGGCCCTGACGGCTCCTATTCGGCAAGTGCCTCGCCCTCGAGCTCCGGCGCCGAATTCCAGGACACTTTCCAGCAGGATTCCGGCGAGCCGACGCAACTCGCGGCGCTGCTAGGGGATAGCGAGCTTCTTGACGGCGCCGGCCCGGATTCAGGGGACGAGGGCTTCAACCACGCTCCGACCTTGGAAGAGATCGCGCCGCTGTCTTTCCAGGACACGCGGAATGACGACACGTTCTCGCCGATTTCGGGCCAGTTGCCGGGGTTCGACCAGGATCGCAACGACGCGCTGATCTACAGCGTGGCGGGCGGCGCCTCCTCCGACGCCATGGAAGGTTACGACACCGTCAAGGTCGGCTTCTACGGCACGCTTTACCTGAACAGCATCACAGGTGCCTACACCTACGTCCCGGATGATACCGCGGTCGAGGGCCTGAAGACCACCGAACAGGACGTCTTCAGCTTCACGGTTGCCGACAAGGCCGGCCCCTCCGCGCCGCAGACTCTGACGATCAACGTCAAGGGCGTGAACGACACGCCGGAGCTTTCGGCCACACTGACCGGCCACGCCTACAACGATACGGTCGCCGACGACACGTTCACGGCCGTCAGCGGCAAGCTCTTGACCGCCGACCGCGACCTCAATGATAGCGCAACTTATGGCATTACCGGCGGCTCCTCTTCCGGGGCCAAGGAAGGCTTTGACACCATCAAAGTCGGTTCCTACGGCTCGCTCTTCCTCAACAGCGCAACGGGCGCCTACACCTACGTCCCGAACGACGCGGCGGTCGAAGGTCTGAAGACCCACTCCCAGGAGAGCTTCACCCTCACCGTCACCGACGGCTCGAACGCGACCCACAGCCAGACGCTGACCATCGACCTCAACGGCATGAACGACACGGCCACCATTTCGGGCTCCGCCGCGGGCGATGTTGTCGAAGACGGCAAGGCACCTATCCTGAGCGAGGATAAGGTCGGCGGCGAAGGCACCGACAAGCTGCACGCCGAAGGTCAGTTGATCGTCAGCGATCGCGACGCGGACGACAACCATTTCCAGACGCCGGCGAGTGAAGATCTTAACGGCAAGTACGGCACCTTCACCTTCGATCCGACGTCGGGCAAGTGGACCTACGCGCTCAATAATGAGTCCGTTCAATCATTGGCTGCCGGGCAGGCCGTTCACGACTCACTGTCGATTACTTCGGCGGACGGAACCGCGAGCCAGACCATCGACGTCACGATTACGGGCACGAACGATGCGCCGGTTATCGACGCCGATGTTTCCGCGATCGTCAGCGAACAGATGGAAAAGCTCGCCTCCCTGTCGTTTGACACTGCGAAGCTCACGATCGGGTTTACGGATGTCGACCTGAACAACACGGGCCACACCGCGCAAGTCGTCGGAGTCAGCACCTCCGGTGTGCCGTCCGGACTTCTCGGCATCCCGCTCAGCGACAAGGCCCTGCTGAGCTACCTGCACATCGACGGAGTAGCCAAGGCCGACGATTCTGACCGCGGAGAGGTTACCGCGACGTTCAAAGCCCCGGACTTGGCCTTCGACTACCTTGGCGTAGGCGACAGCCTGACGCTAACCTACACGGTTCAGGTGAGTGACGGCGCTGGCGGCGTCTCGACCCAGACGGTCAACGTCGTCGTCACCGGCACGAACGATGCGCCCATCGTGTCTGCGGGTCTTTTCGATCTTGGCGCCACCGGCGCAATCAATGAACAGAAGAACCAGACCGGTTCGAGCACGCAGGATCAGGCAAAGGGAACGCTGGCGTTCTGGGACGCCGATCTCAGCGACGTCCAACACAACGCGACGGTCACTCACGTCGAGGTGTCTGGCGTCAAAACTGGTCTTAGCCAGACACCGGACGATCTCATCAAGCTGCTGGAGACGACGGTTCACAACAACACGAACGCCGGCACTGTCGACTGGACGTTCACGGCGGTCGACAAGACCTTTGACTACTTGGCAGCAGGCGAGAAGCTGACACTCACCTACACCGTGGAAGTGTCGGACGCTCACGGCGGGCTCGACACGCAAGCCGTGAAGGTCACCATCACCGGCAGCAACGACCGCCCCGTGATCACGGTTGGCGACGGCGACAGCATCGCCGCCCCAACTATCAAGGAGGCTAACCTCAGCACCGGCTCAGACACCTTGCTGTGCGGCCAAGGCACGCTGAGCGTCACCGACGCCGACTGGACCGATACTCACAAGGTATCGTCGAGTTATGCCAGCGCCGTCTGGTCGAACGGAACCATCGTTCCGACCGCTACGGTCGACGCCATCAAGACCGCTTTTGCCGCCAGTCTCACGACCGACGCCGGCAACGGCGGCATCGGAAAGATCGGCTGGAGCTTCGATCTCGCCGACAAGTACACCGACTTCCTGGCGAAGGACGAGACGCTGACGCTGACCTATCAGGTCGCCGTCAAGGACGACAGCAGTGCAGCCAACAATGGCGCCACCCAGACCGTCGTCATCAGCATCACCGGCACCAACGACGCGCCGGTCCTGAGCGCCGATACGGGATCGCACTCGGTCTCCGACGTTTCGGAAACCATCGATGCAGCACTCGATGCCGGCCCGCGGACGACGAGCGGCGCGCTGACTTTCACCGATGTCGATCTCACCGACCGTCCAACGGCCTCCTATGCGTTCAAGACGATCACGACCACTGGTGTCACGCTGTCGAGCGAGCAGGAAGTCGCCCTCAAGGCCGCCTTCACCGCCGGCGCTGCTGCCGGTAATACCAATAACGGCACGGTCAACTGGAACTATTCGATCGCCGAAAGCGCGTTGGACTTCCTGGCAAAGGGTCAGCACGTCCAGCTCACCTACACAATTACCGTCGATGACGGTCACGGCGGTGTCGCCAGCCGCGACGTCAGCGTGACGGTGAACGGCGCGAACGACGCGCCGGTGGCCATTGCCGATAGCAATGGCAGCGACATTGTGAAGGAAGCCGGCGTTCTGACCGACGGCGACAACCGCGCCACCGGCAACGTGCTCACCAACGATACCGATGTCGACACCAGCGACACCAAGAGCGTCTCGGCACTTGCCGGCGGCAGCAATTTCCTCGGCGTCTTCTCCAAGGAGGGCGTCTATGGCACGCTGACGCTCGGCGCCAACGGCGAGTACCGCTATGATCTGCGCAACCTCGACAGCGACACCAACCAGCTGAAGGAAGGCGAGAAGGTCGCCGACACCTTCACCTACACGGTTAAGGACGCCAACGGCCTGACGTCGCAGACGACATTGACGATCAACATCCTGGGCACCAACGACGCGCCGGTGGCACGGTCGCAGTTCTCGTCCGTCAGCGAGGGCACGACGGCGGCCGCAACCACGGTCACCGGCAGCCTGCTCGACGGCGCCTCCGACGTCGATCACGACGCAGCCCTCCGCATCGCCAATGTCGACAACCACATCGACGGCGGCGCGGGCGTCGCCGGCGACTACGGCACGCTGACCTGGGACACCCAGACCGGCGCCTATAGCTACGCGCTCGACAACGCCAAGCCCTCGGTTCAGGCATTGGCACAGGGCGAAGTGCGCCTTGAGACCTTCACCTTCACGGTGACCGACGAGAATGGCGCGACCAGCACCCGGACGCTGACGGTGACGATCACCGGCACCAACGATGCCCCGGGTCCGCAGGCGCAGTTCAACAGCGTCACGGAAGACACACAGCCTTCGACGGTGACCGCCAACCTCCTGCAGGGCGCCACCGACGACCACTTCTCCGTCATGACGATCGCCAATGTCGGCGGCAGCAGCAACGGCCTCTCCGGCGTCAACGGCACCTACGGCAAGCTGACCTGGAGCGCGCTCACCGGCGGCTACAGCTACAAGCTCGACAACGCCAACCCCGCCGTTCAGGCGATCGCCCTCGACGAGACGAAGACCGAAACCTTCACCTTCACCGTCCGCGACCAGTATGGCGCGATCAGCACCCAGACCCTGAGCATCGACGTTCATGGCACCAACGACGGCGTGACCTTCGTATCGGCCGGTTCCATCCTTGCCGGCGGCGTCGTCGAGGACGGTCAGCAGCAGGCGACCGGCACGATCAACTTCAACGACGTCGATCTGATCGACACCCACACGGCGACCGTCACGAACCCGACGGGTCCGCTGCTCGGCACCTTCGCCCTTGCCCAGGTCAGTGAATCGCCGACCACCGCCGGCGGCAGCCTCGGCTGGACCTACACCATCGACAATACCGCCGCGCAGTCGCTCGGCGAAGGCATCACCCGCAAGGAAACCTACAGCGTCACAATCATCGACGCCCACGGCGGCCTCATCACCAAGGACGTCGTCGTCACCATCACCGGCACCAACGACGCGCCGGTCCTGAGCGCCGATACGGGATCGCACTCGGTCTCCGACGTTTCGGAAAC
This sequence comes from Rhizobium sp. RHZ02, assembly GCF_014851575.1. Lineage (NCBI taxonomy): Bacteria > Pseudomonadati > Pseudomonadota > Alphaproteobacteria > Hyphomicrobiales > Rhizobiaceae > Rhizobium > Rhizobium sp. RHZ02. The sequence continues at coordinate 359,973 of NZ_JACUZX010000005.1, read as the reverse complement.
CATCGATGCAGCACTCGATGCCGGCCCGCGGACGACGAGCGGCGCGCTGACTTTCACCGATGTCGATCTCACCGACCGTCCAACGGCCTCCTATGCGTTCAAGACGATCACGACCACTGGTGTCACGCTGTCGAGCGAGCAGGAAGTCGCCCTCAAGGCCGCCTTCACCGCCGGCGCTGCTGCCGGTAATACCAATAACGGCACGGTCAACTGGAACTATTCGATCGCCGAAAGCGCGTTGGACTTCCTGGCAAAGGGTCAGCACGTCCAGCTCACCTACACAATTACCGTCGATGACGGTCACGGCGGTGTCGCCAGCCGCGACGTCAGCGTGACGGTGAACGGCGCGAACGACGCGCCGGTGGCCATTGCCGATAGCAATGGCAGCGACATTGTGAAGGAAGCCGGCGTTCTGACCGACGGCGACAACCGCGCCACCGGCAACGTGCTCACCAACGATACCGATGTCGACACCAGCGACACCAAGAGCGTCTCGGCACTTGCCGGCGGCAGCAATTTCCTCGGCGTCTTCTCCAAGGAGGGCGTCTATGGCACGCTGACGCTCGGCGCCAACGGCGAGTACCGCTATGATCTGCGCAACCTCGACAGCGACACCAACCAGCTGAAGGAAGGCGAGAAGGTCGCCGACACCTTCACCTACACGGTTAAGGACGCCAACGGCCTGACGTCGCAGACGACATTGACGATCAACATCCTGGGCACCAACGACGCGCCGGTGGCACGGTCGCAGTTCTCGTCCGTCAGCGAGGGCACGACGGCGGCCGCAACCACGGTCACCGGCAGCCTGCTCGACGGCGCCTCCGACGTCGATCACGACGCAGCCCTCCGCATCGCCAATGTCGACAACCACATCGACGGCGGCGCGGGCGTCGCCGGCGACTACGGCACGCTGACCTGGGACACCCAGACCGGCGCCTATAGCTACGCGCTCGACAACGCCAAGCCCTCGGTTCAGGCATTGGCACAGGGCGAAGTGCGCCTTGAGACCTTCACCTTCACGGTGACCGACGAGAATGGCGCGACCAGCACCCGGACGCTGACGGTGACGATCACCGGCACCAACGACGCCCCGGTTCCGCAGGCGCAGTTCAACAGCGTCACGGAAGACACACAGCCTTCGACGGTGACCGGCAACCTCCTGCAGGGCGCCACCGACGACCACTTCTCCGTCATGACGATCGCCAATGTCGGCGGCAGCAGCAACGGCCTCTCCGGCGTCAACGGCACCTACGGCAAGCTGACCTGGAGCGCGCTCACCGGCGGCTACAGCTACAAGCTCGACAACGCCAACCCCGCCGTTCAGGCGATCGCCCTCGACGAGACGAAGACCGAAACCTTCACCTTCACCGTCCGCGACCAGTATGGCGCGATCAGCACCCAGACCCTGAGCATCGACGTTCATGGCACCAACGACGGCGTGACCTTCGTATCGGCCGGTTCCATCCTTGCCGGCGGCGTCGTCGAGGACGGTCAGCAGCAGGCGACCGGCACGATCAACTTCAACGACGTCGATCTGATCGACACCCACACGGCGACCGTCACGAACCCGACGGGTCCGCTGCTCGGCACCTTCGCCCTTGCCCAGGTCAGTGAATCGCCGACCACCGCCGGCGGCAGCCTCGGCTGGACCTACACCATCGACAATACCGCCGCGCAGTCGCTCGGCGAAGGCATCACCCGCAAGGAAACCTACAGCGTCACAATCATCGACGCCCACGGCGGCCTCATCACCAAGGACGTCGTCGTCACCATCACCGGCACCAACGACGCGCCGGTGATCACGATCCCGGCGGGAACGCCGGTTTCGACGGTGATCCCTGGCCACGTGGGCCAGACTCTCGTGACCGATGGTGTCACCGAAGGGAATTCCGGCGGTCTAACGACGCACGGCACGCTGATCGTCAGCGACGTCGATCATGGGGACATCGTCAAGGCGCAGGTTCTCGCCGTTGACGGCGGCGGCTCAGGCTTCACGGCGGCACAGCTGAATGCGCTGGGCTTCCTGTCGGTCTCTCCCGGCGCGCCCTCGGCTGTCCTCGACGGAACGCAGACGTCGAACAGCCTGACCTGGAACTTCAACTCGGGCTCCCAGACCTTCGACTTCCTGCCTCAGGGCTGGGAAGTGCGGTTGAACTACACGATCCGCGTCACCGACAGCCACGGTGCCACCGCCGACCAGATCGTCAGCATCGTCGTTCACGGCACCAACGACGCGCCGGTCATTAGCGCCCCACTCGCGAATGCGGTCACCGAGGCAGGCACGCTTGCCGACCACACCGTCGTCGGCGGTATCCCATCCGTTGGCGGCACGCTGCTGGAACATGCGACCGATGTCGACAGCCCCAAGCTGCATATTGGAGGCGTCTCGTTCAACGGCGGCATTGTCGAGACCGATGGCAGCATCGACGGTCTCTACGGCCGGCTGACGTGGAACTCCGCAACGGGCGTCTATACCTACGAACTCGATAACCAGCGGCCGGCGACGCAGGCGCTGAACGCCGGCGACCAGGTTACCGAAACCTTCAGCTACACGGTGAGCGACGGCGCGGCTGCGACCGCAGGTCAACTGACGATCACCGTCAACGGCGCGAACGACGACCCGATCGCAAAGGCCGACACGTTCGGTAGCGTTCCGAACGGCTGGACGCTCAACGAGGCCAACGGCCACATCTATACCTTCGCCCCGACGGTCAACGACGAGACCTGGGCGCAGGCACGCATCGATGCCGCCGCGCTGCTCTCCAACCACGCGAGCTATCTCGCAACGATCACCAACGCCGGCGAACAGAATGTCGTCCTCGGGATCGTCAACGGCAACGCAATCGCCTATCTCGGCGGCACCGACGCGGCGAATGAAGGCCATTGGGTCTGGGCAACCGGCCCCGAAGCCGGCCAGCCCTTCACCTACACTCACTGGGAGCCGGGCGAGCCGAACAGCAACGGCGACGAAGACGTGCTGTGGATCTACGGCCAGTTCCGCGACGGTCAGTGGAACGACGGCCCGACCAACACCGGCCTCACCTTCGGCGGCTATCAGTTCGGCTACGTCGCCGAGGCCGGCGAACCCGGTTCGCACTACGCCGCGATCAATGAGGACGCGGCCTACTCGATCAACGCTAGCCTACTCCTCGAAAACGACCAGAAGGTGGATTCGGGCGATGTATTGAGCGTCATCGGCTTCGACGAAACGGGTACGAAAACCGCCACGTCGGCGATGCACGCATCGGTTTCCTTCGATGGCACCTCGTTCAAGTACGATCCGACCGGATCTGCACAATTGCAGCACCTTGCTGCCGGCGAAAAGGCAACCGACACCTTCTCTTATACGATCAGCGACGGCCAGGGCCACTTCAGCACCGCAACGGTCACCATCACCATCACCGGCACCAACGACACGCCGGTTTTGACGGCGGATGCTGCAAGCCTCACCGAAACCTCGGCGAGCGACGCTGGCCACGAGGTTCTGGCGGGCGTCGTTCTCAGCAACGATACCGATGCGGAGAGCGACGCGCTCAGCGTGATCACCATCCGGCCGTTCTCGCCCAATCCTGTGGCGTTCAGCCCGGTCTCGGCGGATGGCGCGACCACGGTTCACGGCACCTATGGCGACCTGGTGATGCACTCGGACGGCAGCTACAGCTACGTAGCCAACGCAGCCTACGACGCCTTGACTGAAGGTCAGGTCGTGAGCGACGTCTTCAAGTATGGCGTGTCGGACGGGCATGGCGGCGCAATCGGGTCGTTGCTGACCATCACCATCACCGGCACCAACGACACGCCGGTTTTGACGGCGGATGCTGCAAGCCTCACCGAAACCTCGGCGAGCGACGCTGGCCACGAGGTTCTGGCGGGCGTCGTTCTCAGCAACGATACCGATGCGGAGGGCGACGCGCTCAGCGTGATCACCATCCGGCCGTTCTCGCCCAATCCTGTGGCGTTCAGCCCGGTCTCGGCGGATGGCGCGACCACGGTTCACGGCACCTATGGCGACCTGGTGATGCACTCGGACGGCAGCTACAGCTACGTAGCCAACGCAGCCTACGACGCCTTGACTGAAGGTCAGGTCGTGAGCGACGTCTTCAAGTATGGCGTGTCGGACGGGCATGGCGGCGCAATCGGGTCGTTGCTGACCATCACCATCACCGGCACCAACGACACGCCGGTTTTGACGGCGGACCTGCCACCGAGCGTCACCGATGATACTGTTACGGTCATCACCAACAAGAAGAACCAGGACCTAGTGATTTCCCACGCAGCCCTGCTCTGGAACGCTTCTGACCCCGAAGGACATGCGCTTGCGGTCACGAGTGTAGGGGGAAGCGACAAAGTCGAGGCAGGAAACAACTCCGTCACCTTCCACATCACTGGAAGCTCAAACAGCTTCACCTATGACGTCAGCGATGGCACGCTGTCGGATCACGTAACCGCCACTGTGATGACCAACGTCGACTCAAACAACCTTCGAGGTAGCGACAACAACACTGACATCATCATCGCCGATGGATCAGGTTCGCATAGTCTCTACGGTCTTGGCGGCAATGACGTGCTGGTCAGCAGCGGCGGCAACGATCACCTCGACGGCGGCGCTGGCGATGACTTGCTGATCGCCCATACGCGTGGCTCCATCACTGCCGTAAGTATGGACGGCGGCGACGGCAACGACACTTTCGTTATTGACCAGACGGGCGGGCCTATTAATCTTGATGGTGGTAGCGGCAATGACTCTCTCGACCTGTCGCATCTAGGGGCAGGCCTGAACGTTAGCCTGAACGAAAATGGACACGGCACCTTCGCTCAAGGGGGCGGCTACACCGGTATCGAAAACCTTATCGGTACGCACTATGCCGACACGCTGACCGGCAATGCCTTGGCCAACATCCTCGACGGGCGCGACGGCAATGACTACCTCCAAGGCGGCGCCGGTAAGGACACGGTCACCGGCGGCGGTGGAGCTGACACCTTCGTGCTCGATGTCGACGCGCTGAGCAACCTCAACATGGCCGACGTCATCACCGACTTTAGCAAAACTGATGGCGACTCGCTCGACGTCTCGAAGCTGCTCAGTTCGATCCTCGGCCACACTGCGACTGCAACCGAGGCGCAGGCCATGGTTCAGGCAACCGTCAGCAACGGGAACACCGTGATCAGCATCAGCGACAATGCCAACGGTGCTGGCGCCCTGCACCAGGTCGCCACCCTCCAGGGCTACGTCGCCTCGGCAACCTCGACGGTGAAGATCCTCTTCGACGACGACCACACCCACGCCGCCAACGCCCACCTGAACAGCTGACGGCCGCAGCCAAGACAATACGAGATCAGAAAAGGCGCGTTTCGCGCCTTTTCTGCTTTTTGGGAGACACTTCACGCCGGCGGAACGCGACGACGGCACCGCACGTCGGCTGATGTTCGGACAAACCGACAAAAGGAAAAGGCGCCCTTCGGCGAGCGCCCTTCGGCGCCTTTTCCATTTTCGGGATTCGGCTAGACTAAAGCGCGTCGCCCGTTTTTTGATTCAGGTTCTCGAATCGGCCGATTTGTGATTCCTTCTTGGCTGGAAGGAGACCGATCATGGGCAAATCACATCCGATCGAGTTGCGTTCCCGTGTTGTTGCATTCGTTGAAGAGGGCAACACCCATCGCGAGGCGTCCCGTCATTTCCGGGTGTCGCCTCGATTTGTGAATAACCTTGTTATCCTGAAGCGGGAGACGGGTTCTCTGTCGCCGAGACGACAGGGTCATATTGGTGGCGGCAAGTTAAGTGACCACGGTGCGTGGTTTCGGGAACGTATGGCTGAGAAGGGTGATTTGACGCTTGATGAATTGTGCGTCGAGCTTGCCGAGCGCGGCGTAATTGTGCATCGCTCGAGCGTTGGCCGTATGTTGCACCGGCTCGGGTTAAGCCACAAAAAAAAGCTTGATGGCAAGCGAGCAGCTTCGTCCGGAAATCGCTCGGGCGAGAAGTCTATGGATCGAAAGGCGCAAGCCGTTTTTTGATAAGGCTCTGGCACGCCTCACTTTTATCGATGAGACGTCGACGAGCACAAAGCTGACAAAACGCTCCGGTTGGTCGTTACGGGGTCACCGTTACCGCAGTCATGCGCCTTTCGGATCCTGGAAGACGCAGACGTTTATCGCTGGCCTCAGATCGCATTCCATGGTCGCGCCATGGATTGTCAACGCACCAATGAATGCCGAGATATTCGAGACTTGGATCGAAACGCAACTTGTCCCAACTTTATCAAAGGGGGACATCGTCATTGCCGATAATGTTCGTTTCCACAAAAGCCAAAAGGCCGAAAAACTCATCAGACAAACCGGTGCCAGGCTGCTGTTCCTACCGGCCTATTCGCCCGACCTGAACCCAATCGAGATGGCCTTCTCGAAACTCAAGTCGCTCCTACGAAAGAAAGCCGCAAGGAGCTTCGACGCAATATCGAATGCCCTCAGCGACATCTGCGCATTGTTCTCCGTTGACGAATGTCGAAACTACTTCAAGGCCGCAGGGTATGAGGCGATTTAGATGCGACAAGCTTTAGTGCCCATCCATAAACAGTAAGCTGCTGAAATTATTGTATGAATCGCGATATCTCGGCGGGCAAAGCCCGGCGGTTTCAGGTATACTTTAGATCAAGCGACTGATTCTAAAGACAAACCCGTAACCGCCGGAGCCGACAATGCGCCAAGAACGCACGGTCCAAGCCAGTGTATTCGATCTTTTCGCCGAACACGAGATCGGCCGTGAACTGAAGGCGATGTCGCAATGGCTGGATGAGCATGGTGATCTGCTCGGGCTGGTGACGCGGGACCTGCGCCGGCATGGTCTCAAGGAGACCGGCCGCGAGGGGCTACCCGCCGAGGCCGTGCTGCGCTGCGCGCTGCTCAAGCAGCATCGCCAGTTGAGTTTATATGAGGAGGGTCAATGTGGAACTGTCGTCAGGGTGACATTTTTTGCTTCCATCGGTTGTTGCGGCATCCAACGGTCTGAGCCCGATTGCAAGACGCGGCTCGTTGCCAAGCCAGATCCAACTTATATACGGTCGCTGTTCGAAGACAGCGGAACCAACATCCCGCTTGCGGCGGACAAGGGCTCAGGAGGACGAGACCATTCTACCAAGCGGCGTTTGAAGCCATACTCAACTGCGGTCGTCCCACCTGGATCCGCCAGGACTGATCGGGTCCTGGAAGATTGCAGAATTCGGTTGCGATCGGGGATCAAGGGGTCTTCATCACGGCCCCCTCGATGACGACGCCGGCATCGACGTATTTCCACAGCGCGACAAGCAATTTGCGGGCGAGCGCCACGAGCGTCTTCTTCTTCAGACGACCATCGTTCTGCTTCACCCGCTGCTTGAACCATAGGCTGAGCACTGAGTGCGGCTGATGGCGCAGCCACAGCCAAGCCACCTGGATCAGCGTCGTTCGCAGCCTTGGATTGCCGGCTTTCGATACCCCCTGGTCGTGATCGACCGAGCCGCTTTGCCAGGGTGTCGGCGCCAGGCCGGCATAGGCAGCAACTTGTCGTCGGTTGTCAAAATGACGTGACAGCCCCTCCGACCACAAGACAACGGCAAACTCCGGCCCGATGCCTTTCAAGGCGAGCAGCATCGGCAGTGCCGGCTGCTCACAACCAGCGAAATGCGCAGAGCCGACCGGCGCGGCAGCGAGCATGGCGTCGCGCTCGGCCTCGACTGCCTTGATTTGTCCGATCAGAAGCTCCAGCCGATCGAGTTCGCGGCCGACCTGCGCCTTCAGATGCGTCGGCAAGGGTCGGCCATCGCCGGTTCTAAGCTCCTCGAGCCGCGTGCGCCGGTCGCGGCGCAGCGGCTGGTAGCCGGAGACGCCTTGGCTGAACAGCAGGCCCTTGATGCGATTGACGTGGCGTACGCGCTCGTTCGTCAACGCCTTGCGTTCACGCGAGATGCGGCGACGGTCCTCCTCCTCGGGCGTAGGCACCCGCAGCATCGCACAGACACGCGGCTCGCCCCTTTTATAGGCGAGCAGCGTGCGCACCAGCGTCTCACCGTCGATCTTGTCGGTCTTGGCCCGCCGCCGCCGGCGCGAGGTCGCAATCGAAGCCGGATCGACGACGTGGCTTTCGATCCCCTCGGCCTGCAGCACTCGGTGGATCCAGAAGCCATCGAGCCCGGCCTCCTGGACCACGATGATGGGAAAGCAGCGTCCGATCCGGGCCTGCGCCTTCCTCTTGAGCTCGCCAAACCGCGCCAGCAGGCCAGCGATGTCGTCGGCCGCCACCGCATGTTTCGACATCTTCTCGCCGCCGCCCGGCGACAGCGAGGTGATTAGCCATTTCGAACGGCTGAGTTCCAAGGAGACGAAGATCGCGCCAAGATCAATGCGAATAGCGGTCGGCGCTTCAGGTCGTTCATTCGTAGCGAGCATGTTCGGCCTCTCCAGAGTAAGGTGTTGATTGAAAGCGACCTCACTTTGTCACAGCGCGGTCGCTGTACCCTCCTCATAGGATCTACCAGGAACTGGCCTTCCATCTCGAAGACCCCGCCTCGTTCCGCGGGCTTTGCCCGGCTGCCGTGGGGGTGGAGCCCGAAGAAGTCGGCTTTGCACAAGACGATCAGCGCGATCCGGGCGCAAACCTTTGAGAAGATCAACCAGGTGCTTCTGGCGAGCGCCCGGCAGGAGAGGCTGGAAAGTGGCAAGGTCGTGCGTGTGGACAGGACCGTCACGGCCGCACTGATCCACGAGCCGAGCGACAGCAGCCTCTTATGGGACTGCGTGCGGGTGATGGTGCGGCTGTTGCAGCAGGCCGATGCGCAGGGCCGTGCCATCCCATGGCACGACCACCGCCGCGCGGCAAAGAAGCGGGCTCGGGCGATCGAATATACCCGCGGTCGCCCGAAACGGGTGAAGCACTACTGCGAACTGCTCAAGATCACGCGCATCACCTTGAGCTATCTCAAACACGCGGCTGAGCGGTCGACCCTGGCGGCGGGCCCGGCAGTTGAACTGTGGCAGGCGCAAGTCTGCCACTATAGGCCGCTGATCGAGCGGATCATCGCCCAGACCGAGCGGCGGGTCCTGGCTGGCGAGCCGGTCTCCGCCGGCGAGAAACTGGTGAGCCTGTTCGAGCCGCATGCCGACATCATCGTCAAGGGCAGCCGCGACGTCGACTACGGCCACAAACTCAATCTGACCACCGGCAGAAGTGGACTGATCCTCGACCTCGTCATCGAAGTCGGCAATCCGACCGACAGCGAGCGCTTCTTGCCGATGCTGGAACGCCACATCGCTTTTTACGGTGAGCCGCCGCGTCAGGCCGCGGCCGATGGCGGCTATGCCAGTCGCGAAAATTTGAGTGGAGCCAAAACCCGCGGCATCCGCGACATGGCCTTCCACAAGAAGCGCGGTCTCAGCATCGAAGACATGGTCAGCAGCCGCTGGGTGTATCGCAAGCTGCGCAACTTCCGCGCCGGCATCGAAGCCGGCATCTCTTGCCTGAAACGCGCTTATGGCTTGGGGCGCTGCACTTGGCGTGGGCTCGACCACTTCAAGGCTTATGTCCGGTCGTCGGTGGTCGCTTACAATCTCGCCCTCTTCGCACGCCTCAGGCCGACCTGACACCCTCATCCGGCAGCGTTCAGAGCACACCCGGCGAGCGGCGGCCGATACCTCATGACCCCATTGCAGCCAGATCGCGCTTCGCGCCACAACCTGCAGGGTTCTGTGCCATCACCCGTCCCAACAAACATCATTCAGTGGACGAGCAACCTTGAAAACCCTGAAAAACAGGCGTTTATGGACGGACACTAGACTAGGTCAGGCGGCCGGCAGCCGCGACAGCGGGATGGCGTCCTCGCGCTCGCCGCCGCGCTCCATGGCCATTTCGTCTGCCAACTGACGGATATGCGTGAAGTCGGTCGGTCCCTCGAAAACGGCGCCGCCGAGCCGGATGCCGATCGTCATCGGCGATCCCTCGGCCGAGAACGAGGCTTCCGCGACGCGCCGACGGATGCGGGTGCCGACGTCCTGGGCGTTTTCGATGGTCGCGCCCGGGAGGAAAACCCCGAGCTCGTTGGTGGCGAGGCGCGCAACCAGGTCGCCCTTTCGCACGGACGACTGAATGATCGCGGCGAGCGACTGCATGACGGTATCCGCCCATTGCGGGCCATAGCGCCTGCTGATCTCGTCAAGCGTATCGATGACGACGGCGATCATCACGCCGCCGGCGTCGGTGGCGATTCGCTTGCGCCGGTCGATGTAGTGTTCGACGGCCGCGGCAAAGGCTGTCCCGTTCAGTGTTTTGGTTACGGCATCGTGGCGCGCAGTATAGTTAATCGTTTCTTGTAGTTTTTTGAGGTCGCCAACTTTGAGCTGCAAGATCAATAGCAGCGGAAATGCAACAAGAAGTGAAATTAAGCCTGCGCCGACAAATCCCACCAAAAATGGTCGATCCGGTACGAGAAGGTTTAAGATAAGTAAAACGCCGACGGATCCAGCCACGTAGCAGACAGCACCAAGGGTTGCGATCCGAAGAGCTGAAACGATTGTGGCGGAAGAGTAACGCTGGCTAAAATTCATCGCGGGTCATGTCCGTTTGAAAGTAAAGCCAGATAAACAGGTTCGGGCAAATCCCCCGTTAAAAAATCCTGTAAAATTCTCGCTTTAGGCAGTTGTCCACTGGGATTAACTGTCTTGGCAGGAATGTCGGAAGCTACGATTGGAATGTGGAAAGATTGGTGTTACTTCTTTGCCAAAGAAAATCTTTGGTATACGGGTTCGCCGAGTGAATCTTTGATGTTGAGGGGCATCGAACTTGTTTAAGAGCAAAAGAATTTTTGCAGCATTGTCTGCGACGGTTGCTTTGAGTTTTTCGTTTTATGCTGATGCCAATGCAATGTCTCTGCAGCAGGCCATCGAAAAGACGATGAAAACGAATCCGCAGATCTTGCAGGCTGCGAAGGATAGAGAAGCTATTGAGTTTGAACTACGCCAAGCGCGCGGTTTATACTTGCCATCCGTAGATTTGGAGAGCGGGATCGGGCGCCGCCGCTTGTCGAATGAAAGCTCCGGCTCGCTAAGAGATGATCATGACTATCTGTCGCCGGGCGATGTTGGTCTGACGATCTCGCAGACACTTTACGATGGCGGCAGCCGCCGCGCCCAGGTCGAACAGCAGGCTTCGCGCGTCGATGGTGCGTCCTTTCGAGTTCTCGAACGGTCTGAGTCGCTCGCCCTCGAAGTGACGCAGGACTATCTGGAATACATGCTCCAGAACCAGATCGTTGCTGCCGCCAAGCAGAACGTTGCGTTCCATACGCAGATGGTCGGCGACATCGACGAGAGCATCAAGGGCGGCGCCCTGACGGATGCTGACCGCCTTCAGGGCAGCGAACGTCTGCAGGCCGCCACGGCCCGGCTGCGCGAAGCGCTCGAAGAGCTTGAGCAGACGAAAATCCGCTTTCTTCAGGTCGTCGGCGAGCCGATCACCAATGCGCAGACGCCGCCGTCTGTGGGCAAGTACGTCCCGAAGACGCTGAACGACGCGGTCTTCGTCGCCGCCAAGAACAGCCCGCGCATCTATTCGGCCAATGCCGACGTCGATGCTGCCGATGCCGGTGTTCGTGGTGCGCGCGCCAACTACCTGCCGAAGGTCAATCTCGAAGGCTCTGCCCGCGTCGGCAACGACATCGATGGCGACGAAGGCAACACCAACGACTATCAGGTCCGCGTCGTTGCCCGCTGGAACCTCTATCGCGGCGGCATCGACGTTGCGCGCGAACAGGAGCAGATCCGTCGTGCCGGCGAGCAGCGCTACAATCTCGCCCAGGTTCAGCGCGAGGTCTCGGAGTCGGTCCGTTCCGCCTGGAACGAGCGCGTCAGCCGCGGAGAGTTGTCCGGCATCCTCAACAAGCAGGCATCGATCAACAACCAGCTCGTCGGCTCCTACCGCGAGCAGTTCAAGGTTGGCCAGCGCTCGCTGCTCGATGTGCTCGATGCGCAGAACACGAAGTTCAACACTCAGGTTCTCGCTGATACCGCGCGCGTTGCATCGCAGTTTGCCGAGTACAAGATCCTGGCGGCGTCGGGCAATCTGCTTCAGACGATGAAGCTGAAGCCGGTCGATCAGTCCAAACCTTATGCGCGGGAAGAGTTTGTTGTCCCCGCGGGCGTCGCGAATCCTGGATATGTCGAGCTTGATTCACATCAGAGGGCCGGTATGCCCCTGGACCTCCTAGCGCCAATTCGACAGCAATAGTCGACGTGGCCATTGAACAATGCTGAACGTAGCGATCGGGACCTCCAGCAGCACACCGCTGCAGACATTCAAAGCCGCATTCAAATCCGTGGCTGCGTTCTATGGCCGACCAAGCTCCGACACGGTCCTCTTTTCCGGCCTTCCGGACGAGGTGACCGAGTCGCTTGAGATCGACGATGTCGAGCGCATGGCCGAGCGCATCGGCCTGCAGGTGATCAAGCACCAGGAGCGCGAATGCCGCCAGAGCAATTTCGATTGCCCGGCGATCGTCGCCTTTGCCGATGGCAGCGTGCTGCCGCTGCTCGAGGTCGCCGAGGACGGCTCCTATGTCACTGATATCGTTCCGATTGCCGGCAACGCGATCCGTCTGACGCGGGAAGAATTCCTGGCGCTGAAGCCGCAACTGGCCTTTGCCTTTACGCTTTACTACCAGAACGCCTCGGAAGAGGCGCTGGTCGGCCATGCCGTCGAGATCGAAAAGCGGCACTGGTTGGCAACAACGCTTGCGCCTTACTGGCGCACCTATGTTCGCGTCATGGTCGCGGCGCTATTCATCAACCTGATTGCGCTCGGCTCGCCGCTCTTTACGATGAATGTCTATGACCGGGTCCTGCCGAACAAGGCGATCCCGACGCTCTGGGTTCTGGCCGCGGGTATCTCGCTTGCCTATGTCTTCGACTTCCTGCTGAAGACCGCTCGCTCGTCCCTGATCGACTATGCCGGACGCAAGGCGGATCTGCGCCTGTCGCAGCTGCTGTTCGACAAGGTGCTGAATTCGACGCTCGCCTCGCGGCCGATGTCGACGGGCGAATATGCCAACCGCGTGACGCAGTATGAATTCGTTCGCGAGTTTTTCACGTCGAACACCATCGGCGTCCTGATCGACAGCCTGTTCGTCTTCATCTTTCTCGGCGTCATTTATCTGATCTCCGGCTGGCTCGTCGTCATCCCGGCGGTCGCCTTCGTCCTGTCGGTTGCGATCGGCTTGTGGGCGCAGGCCGCGATCGGCAAGCGCATGACGACGGCAGCCAACGAGGCGTCGCGTCGCCAGTCTCTACTGGTGGAGACGATCTCGACGATCGAAACGCTGAAGAGCCTGCGCGCCGAAGCGACGATGCTGCGCCGCTGGCAGGAACTGACCAAGTATTCGAGCCGCACCAGCGAGGATATCAAGCATATCTCGACGAACGCCATCAACATGACGATGTTCATCCAGCAGATGGTGAGCGTCCTGATCGTGATTGCCGGAACCTACGAATTCTCCGAAGGCCGCATCGCCATGGGCGCGATCGTCGCGACTGTCATGCTGGCAAGCCGCGCCGGTGCGCCGCTCGGTCAGATTGCCATGACGCTGGCGCGTTTCCGCCAGGCGACCATGTCGCTTCGCATTCTCGACAAGATCATGGAACAGCCCGACGACCGTCCGTCGACCGTTGGCTTCGTCAACCGCGAGATCACGCGCGGCGCCTTCAGCTTTCAGGATGTGTCTTTCCAGTATCCGGGCTCGGACTATCCCGTCATCAACAAGCTGTCCTTTGCGGTGCGGCCGGGCGAGCGCGTCGGCATCATCGGCCGCATCGGCTCCGGCAAGACGACGCTCGGCCGTTTGCTTGATGGGCTCTTTTGTCCCTCGGGCGGTCGCGTGCTGATCGATGGCGTCGATATCCGCCAATACCACATGGCCGAAGTTCGCTCGGCGGTTGCCGTGGCCGGCCAGTCGTCCGATCTCTTCTCGGGAACCGTCAAGGAAAACCTGCTGATCGGACGCGCCGACGCGACCGACGAGGAACTCCTGGAAGTCGCCCGCATGACTGGCGTCGACGAGTTTGTGGGCAATCATCCGCGCGGCTTCGACATGCCGGTCGGCGAACGCGGCACGAACCTGTCGAGCGGCCAGAAGCAGGCGCTGACGATTGCGCGTCTGCTGCTGACGAAGCCGAAGATCGTGTTTCTCGACGAGCCGTCGGGCGCCATGGATCTGGCGACCGAGCGTAACCTGATTGCGCGCCTGTCGAAGGCGATCAGCCGTGATACGACGCTTTTGATCGCCACCCACCGCTACAGCATGCTTGAGCTCGTCGATCGCCTGATCGTCATCGACAAGGGCCGCATCATCGCCGACGGTCCGAAGGGTGCGGTCATCGAGGCCATGCAGCGTAAACCAGCAGGGGCGCAGTCATGAGCCTCAGCAATCGTCACGACAATCCTCCGCTTCTCGCCCGCGGCATTCTTGCACTGGTGGCGCTCGTCATTGCGAGCTTCGTCGCCTGGGCGGCTATTGCCGACATCAACGAGATCGCCCGCGGCGAGGGCAAGGTCATTCCGGTCTCGAAGACGCAGATCATCCAGTCGTCGGAGCCCGGGGTCGTCCAGCAGATCGCCGTCGTCCTCGGTCAGGTCGTGCGCAAAGGTCAGCTACTCGTCCAGCTCGACAATACAACGACGACCTCCACCCTTGGCGAATCCGTTGCCAAGGCGCGTGCGCTCGGTGCCAAGGTTGCGCGCCTGAAGCTCGAGGAAGCTGGTCAATACGATACGCCGTACATTTGCCCGGAAGAGATCCTGGCCGTCGCGAAGGATGTGTGCGCAAACGAGGCGCAGCTTTTCGCTGCCGATCGCGCCAGCTACCAGAACAAGCTTGGCGTCTTGCAGGAGCGCGTGCGCCAGCGCAAGAACGAGCTCAGCGAAGCCCACGCCAACATCGATCGCCTGCAGCAGAATATCGAAGGTGCCCAGCGCCAGTACGATCTCATTTTCCCGCTGGCACAGAAGAAGCTGGTGGCGCAGACGGAAGTGTTGAAGACCGAGCGTGATCTCACCGACCAGAAGGGCCAGCTCAAGGTTTACCAGGAAAGCATCGACCGCCTGCAGGCTGCCGTGCAGGAAGCCAAGCTGCAGCTCGGCGATCTTGCCCTCGAACTGCGTCAGCAGGCGCTGACGGACAAGGCGCAGGCGCTGGCCGAGCTTTCGGTCGTCGATGAAACCATCCGCGGCGCGTCCGACCGCGTCAAGCGCACCGACATCCGCTCGCCTGTCGACGGCATCGTCAACACGCTTGAGGTCAACACCATCGGCGCCTATGTCGATCCGGGCCGTGTCATCGCCGGCATCGTTCCGACCGCTGACACGCTGCTGGTCGAAGCCAAGATCTCGCCGCGCGATGTCGCCTTCGTGCGCCGCGGCCAGCCTGCCGTCGTCAAGGTCACCGCCTACGACTTCTCGATCTTCGGCGGCCTTGAGGGCGTCGTCGAGAATATCTCCGCAGACAGTCTCGTGGAGAAGGAAAAGGGCGAGACCTACTATCTGGTACAGGTCAAGACCGACAAGTCCGCGCTGGAGCGCAACGGCAAGTCCTATCCGATCATCCCCGGCATGGTTGCCTCGGTCGAGATCATGACCGGCAACAAGACCGTGCTGAGCTACCTGATGAAGCCGATCAACAAGGCGCGCGGCGAAGCGCTGACGGAGCGATAGGATGCTGATCGTCAAGTCAGGCAGCAACGCACTCACTGAACTCGAGCCGATCGAGGAGCCTTTGCCTGTCATCGGCGCCGATGAGATCGAGCCGCGCTTCCGGGCGGTCGTCGGTCGAGGCGGCGAGCGCCGCGGTATCCGCCTCGAGCGGATCTACTGGGATGGCCTCGGCCGCATGTCGTCTGCCGGCAAGATGAGCACGGCCGACCTCGTGCACTATACGGCCTCGCAGATGCCGGAGTCCGGCAACCTCGCCTCGCTGCTGCGTGTGCTCAGCTTCAAGTGGGCGCTGCGCAGGCTGGATACCGTCGAAGACGCCTCGTCCATGGCAAACGTCAATGCCATCATCCAGGCATCGCCGTCGCCGACGATCCTGCTGACACAGGAAAAAAAGATCCAGCTCTTCAACGATCCCTTCCTGACCATGCTGCGCCAGCGTCTTCCGCTTGGTGATGCGGCGCAGTTGACGAAGAGCTTGCGCTTCTCGATCGACACGCAGATCGATGAGGCGATCGCCACGCTCTATCGGCACAGGGGCAAGACGCTGAACACCGGCTTCACCATAGCCGTCGGCTCGGCCTCGATGAAGGGCCAGATCAATCTGGCTTTGGCGCCAACGCATGAGAAGCCGACGCTGATCGGCTATGTCTCTCGTTACTGACCAGAAAATCCAAGACATGAAAAACGCGGCCGAGATTCAGCCGCTTTTTCTGCATCTTGCCGGCGATTTTCAGAACGTCGTGCCTTCGCCTGGAGCGACCTTTTCGAGTGGCAATGCCGAGGCAACCTGCTTGGCGCCGGTGCGTGTTCCGTGCAGGTAGCCCTTGCCGTCCGCGATCGAGTAGAGCGGCACATAGTCGGGCAGCCTGGTATCCGGCAGAACTTCGTCACGCATGTTGTCGAGGATGAAGCGGTTGCCGTTCACCGCGACAGAAAGCACCGCGTGGTAGAAATGGCGCTTCTGATCGAACAGGACAATGACGGACATGTCCTTGAGTTCGACGCCTTCGGCGTGCAGCGCGGCCATCTTCAGGATCGCGAAGTCCTCGCAATCGCCCTGCTGGCGGGAGAGCGTTTCGGCGGGCGTCGCCCAGTAGTCGGCCACCTTGTAGGTGTCGATGTCGCGGCTGTAGCGGATCGTGTGATTGACCGTGATGTTGACCGCGTTCAGCTTGTCGCGGATCGAGGACTGCGACGTCTTGCTGAAGGCAACCTTGATCGCGTTCGCGGCCTCCGAGCACTTGCCTGCGCTGCAGTCAATGGCTGTTCCATCGGTCATTTCCGACAGGGACGGTTCGAACTTCTTCAGGGCAGCCAGTCGCTTGAAAGGAATGGCGACGGTCCCGAAAGCGGCGCTGCCCGCCGGCGCGGCGATCGCCGGCCGTGCGACTGGCTGCGCAGGGGCAACGCTCTCGTTCACCCAGCCGGCCGGCTCGGGCTGTAGCGAGCGCGTCAGCGCGGCAACGTCGATGGTGCCGATACTTTTCGTCGCCAGGCTGAGGAGGTTGGCGACGCCGCCGAGCATCAGGGCGCGGGCCGTTTCAGCCGCCAGGTTAACGGAGTAAATCCCGCCCGACATTTGCGAAGACGGCAATACGGATGCCGCCGAAGTATTCGGTGCAAATGCGGCTGAAAATGCAGACAAAGTAAAAGCAGCGATGTTGCTTGTTTTTATACTGCGCTTCATGGATCGCGGTCTCTCGTTGGCTGCGAGAACCGTATAAAAAATCTATAAAAATCAGGTATTTAATCATAGATAAGGTTGGGATAAATTATCTGTTCAAAAGAACATAAAAGTTTAGTGTGCCCGTCAACCAAGTTTGGGCGAAGGGTTTGCTTTCCGGTGTTGCCTGTGCAGATATGAAATCCTGTCAAACGGCCGGAAAAGGCCGCGATTGCGAGTAGTGGGGGAACAGGTGACAGTGCAGTCAATCGAGCCGGTGCAAGGCTCGCATGGTTTACGCTCGACACGGCAAGTGTCGCTTTCGGAAGGCGCCGGTCCCCTCAAACTCATCAAATCCGTTCTCGCAATGTCGATCGTCGTCGCCTGCGGCGTGGTCTCGGGCTGCCAGTCCGACGTCGATGGCATCGCCAAGAACGTGAAGACCAACGACATCAAGGCACCTTCGAGCGAAGTCGAGGAAAACTTCGGAGAAACGGGAGCGGAGATCACGCTGCTGCTCCCCAAAGGCACGACCGGCATCTATGAGGGTGCTGCGCGTGACGTGCGCGACGGTGCCGGCCTAGGCGTCGGCGAACTCGGCGGCAACCAGGTCTTCGTGAAGGTTGTCGACGTGGCCTCCGGCGCTCCAGCCGCCGCGACTGCCGTCAGCGAGGCGAGGGCGCGCGGTTCCGTTATGCTCGTCAGCTACGCATCGCCTGCCGTCACATCAGCTATCGCTGCGGTCCCGGCTGACCAGCGGCCGGCTTTGCTCAATCTGGGCGTGCCGGTTCCGCCCACATCGGGCAATGTCTACAACTTCGTTTCCGATGAGATCGACAGCGCCATTGAAGGCGTGCAGGCAGCCTCTGCCAGCGGCCACAAGAAGGTGCTGGTTTTCGCCCAAAGCGATTTTCCGGCTGCTGACGAGGCCCGGTTGGCAGGCGCCATCCAGGCCGGCGGCGGTACGTATCTCGGCCTTGCCCGCTACGATCTGACGGACGCCGCCGCCGCTGATGCGGTCAAGAGGGCGGGCGCCAATCTGCAGAATGCCGACACCGTGCTCGTGCTCGGGAAAACGGTGATCACCACGACGATCGCCGGCGCCGTAAAAGCCAGCGGTAAGACGAACGTCACCTTCGTCGGCACCAGCGCTTGGCCGCCGCAGACGTATACGGATCCCTCGGTGGCAGGCACGGTGATTGCCATGGTCGAGCCCGAAGGCGCGACGATGATCGCCGACCGCTACCAGCGGCACTACAAGCGCACGCTCTCCACCGACGCTGCTTACGGCTACGATGCTGTTGCCGTTGCCTCGGGCATTGTCCGGACAAAGGGACCGGAGGGAATGAACGCACAGAACCTGACCAGCAAGGTCGGCTTCCGCGGCGTAACCGGCCTCTTCAGGCTGACGCCGGCGGGTACCGTGGAGCGCAAGATGAGCCTTTATTCCCTTAACGGCGGCAAGCTCAGCCTGCTCGGTGCCACGCCGGCCTCTTTCTGATAACCCACACACTTGGACATCGGACCGTATGCGTCCGACTTCACCAGGCGCCGTGCGAAGCGCTAAGAGACCCGGCCGGCAGGTGCTCCGCCCGACAAACGGAAGCGCAGTTGCCGCGCGGCCAT
This sequence comes from Rhizobium sp. RHZ02, assembly GCF_014851575.1. Lineage (NCBI taxonomy): Bacteria > Pseudomonadati > Pseudomonadota > Alphaproteobacteria > Hyphomicrobiales > Rhizobiaceae > Rhizobium > Rhizobium sp. RHZ02. Next base: position 340,960 of record NZ_JACUZX010000005.1, on the reverse strand, counting down.
TGTCTCCTGCCAATCAGGAGTCAGACACGAATTCACGTCAAACGGCCAGGCAGCATTCCTTTTGCTCTCACTTGGCGGCCTTGTCGGTGCCAAGTAGGTAGCCTCCGTCCCAGTGATAGATCTGCTTGTCGTCCACCGTGACCTTGACGACCGCCTGGAAACCGGCGAGCGTCCCGCTGCCGGCATGAAACGCACAGGTTCCTTGCATTGGGCTGGCGGTGTCGTAGGTGACGCAGTACCCGACCGCCGTGTCTCCGTTTCCGACGGCAATAACAGCCGTGCTACTGCCGAAAAGGGGACTGCCGGTCACCGGCCCATAGTACAAGATCTTGGTACCCGCCGGGATCGCCGCCAGATTCGATTCCGTAATCGTGCAGAAGCTCGGAGTCTCGCCGGTGTACTGGCTACATTCCTTAGAGATCTTGAGTGGTTGCATAGAGGGCGCCGCATGCGCCACGGACGCTAGTACCAGGATGGCACCAGCCGACAGGATCAACAATCTGCTCATTGCCTAGTCCCCCAGTCGAATGGTGTCGAGAACTCTACTCTCTATCGCCTCTCCTCGCAATTCGCTGCTTGGGTCCAGGGAGCGCCGTCCGCGACGCCGCCGACTTGCATGAGTCCGGACCCTAAGGCCGTGCAGCCGCAAAGAAGGGCTCCGGACTCTCCACTTCGATCAGCCGCCGGCGCTCGATCTGCCAGAACCGGTTGCCGATGGCACGCACGAAGCTGCGGTCGTGGGAAACAACAAGGCAGCTCGCCTGGTGGGCCATGAGTTCGCCCTCCAGCGCTTCCTGCCCGTCGATATCGAGGTGGTTGGTCGGCTCGTCGAGCAGATAGAAGTTCGGCTCCGCCAGCCGCAAAACCAGCATGCCGAGCCGCGCCTTCTGCCCGCCCGACAGCCGCCCGACCGGACGCGACTGCATGTCGATGGTCATGCCGGCCCCCGCGAGCAGCGCCCGCGCCCGCTGGTCGCCAACGTCGAAGCGGCGGATGATCGTCTCCATCGGCGTATCGCTGTCCTTCAAGTCGGCCAGCGCCTGGTCACTATAGCCGAGCACCAGCGAAGGGGTGGCCTTGATGCCGTCCTGCGCCGTCTCCGGATGGCCGATTGCCTTTCGCAGCATCGCGATCAGCCGTGATTTGCCGGCGCCGTTCTCCCCGAGCAATACGATCCGGTCACCCTGGCAGATGAACTGCTTGCCGGTCCGGAAGAGTGTCGTGCCTTCAGGGGTACGGACCTCCGCTTCGTCGAGTGTCACAAGCACCTTGGCATGCGTGCCGCGGTTGGCGAGCTTGATCGCACCGGCCGATCGCTCGAGATGGGCGGGCTTGGCCGCATCCTCGAGCTTGTCGGCGCGTTGCTTCAGCTGCTTTGTCTTGACAACCAGCAGGTCGCTGCCGGAGTTGATGCCGATATTGTTGAGTTTCGCCGCTTGCTTGCGCAATTGCTCGGCAGTCTTCATGTCGCGTTCGTAGCGTCTCCTGTCGGCCGCGTCCGCCTCATCAAGCGCTGCCCGCGCCCGGCTGTAGGGCAGGGAGAAGACCTGCGACTGCTCCGGCCGCAGGAACAGCGTACGATTGGTGACTGCATCGAGAAAGGCACGGTCGTGGCTGGAGATGATCACAGGCACATCGCGGGGCAGGGCGTTCAACCAATCCTCAAGCGCCGCGATCTTGCCGAGATCGAGGTGGTTGGTCGGCTCGTCGAGCAGCAGCGCGTCGGGCTCCATCACCCAGGTGCGCGCCAGCATCGCCAGCCGCTGCCAGCCGCCGCTGAGCTGCCTGACCGGGCGGCTGCGCAAGGCTTCGGGCACGTCCAGCGAATCCAGCACGATGTCCACGCGCCAGCTTTCGTTCGCCTGCTGATCGGCAGGCAGCGCCTGAAGGACAGCATCGTGGAACGGCACGTCAAGCAGCTTGGCTGGCACCTCCTGTTCGACATAGCCGATCGTCAGCCCGCGCGAGCGCGTGATGTCGCCGTGGGTTGCCTCGAGCGCTCCCGAAATGCAGCGGAGCAGTGTGGACTTGCCGCGGCCGTTGGCGGCGACGAGCCCCAGGCGGTCGCCGGCATTGATGACGAGGTCAAGCTTGGCAAAAACCGGTGCGCTGAGGGTGACGCCGAGATTGCGGATATTGATAAGGGTCATGATCTTGCTCTGGTCTTGCCGAGCGATCACACGGGCGAGGGCATGCAGCCTTCATCGCGTGCGTGTGCTTCGAGCTCGGTGGATGAGTATTGCAGACGGGCGAATGCCCAAACTGCTGCCACGAGGGGCAGACCAGGGAAGAGAGTTTGTGAGAAACGGTCTCTGGTCAGCCCTGCAAACGCATTTGCAGGGCGTTGACGGAGCCACGTTGCCGGTTGAACCGGAAATAGAAATTTTGCACGCGACCCTCCTTTCTCTTTGAGCGCATAGGAGAAATAGCATTGCTAACCCAGGAATGCAACCAAAGCGCTTGTGCTGCGCCGTCGCGCTCCCGAACTTGCATTGGGCAGCGTGGTTGCTGTAAGCGGCTCGACAGGTATTCTTAAAATTCCAGGAGAGACGCCATGGCAGGCGGTGACGACGATTACGTTTATGATGAAGTGACGGGCGAATGGCGTCCGGCTTCGGAAATGGCTGCCGCGGCCGCACAGGCCGCTGAGGTTCGGGATGCTGCCGGAAACGTCCTGAAGGACGGCGATTCCGTCGCCCTCATCAAGGACCTGAAGGTGAAGGGGGCCAATCAGACCCTGAAGCAGGGTACGGTTATCCGATCGATCCGTTTGACGGATAACCCGGAAGAGATCGACTGTCGCCACGACACCATCAAGGGCCTTGTCTTGCGTACGGAGTTCGTCCGCAAGCGTTGAGCGCGTGACGGGCAGAAGATTTCGCGGGGCGGAACGAGGGCGATAGCCCCCTTCCGCTCAGCGCTTCAAACTTCCGAGGATGCCGCGCACCAGGGCCCGGCCGACCTGTGTCGCCACCGTACGGGCCACGCTCTTCATCGCCGCTTCCACGACCGTTTCGCGCTGGTAGCCGGAGGAGCGGGCGCGGCCCTGGCTCTTGGCCTGCGGTTCGGTCTCATCATCGCCGAAGCCCGGCAGTGTCCAGCGGCCCGAGGCGCTGCCCTCGGTCGGCTCGGTCGGCTGCACCTGCTTGGCTGCATCGGAGTCGGATGCCTTCTTGGCGCGCGCCGCCAGAATCTCGAAGGCGGATTCACGATCGAGATCTTCGTCGTAGACCCCGAGCACCGGGCTCTTATCCATGACCTGCTGGCGCTCCGGATCGGTCAACGGGCCGACGCGTCCGGACGGCGGGCGCACCAGCGTCCGCTCGACGATCGAGGGTGAGCCCTTCGCCTCCAGTGTCGACACCAGCGCTTCGCCAGTGCCGAGCGTAGTGATGACGGTGGCGCAGTCGAAGGCAGGGTTGGGACGGAAGGTGTCCGCCGCTGTCCTCACAGCCTTCTGCTCGCGCGGCGAATAGGCGCGCAGCGCATGTTGCACCCGGTTGCCGAGCTGCGCGAGGACGGTTTCCGGCACATCGAGCGGGTTCTGTGTCACGAAATAGACGCCGACCCCCTTCGAACGGATGAGCCGGACGACTTGTTCGACGCGCTCGATCAGCACCTTCGGCGCGTCGTTGAAGAGCAGGTGCGCCTCGTCGAAGAAGAAGACGAGGTTCGGCTTCTCCGGGTCGCCCACCTCTGGCAGCTCCTCGAAGAGCTCGGACAGCAGCCACAGCAGGAAGGTCGCGTAGAGCCGCGGGTTCATCATCAGCTTGTCGGCGGCGAGCACGGAAATCTGGCCATAGCCGCGGTTGTTGGTCCGCATGATGTCGGTGATCTTCAGCGCCGGTTCGCCGAAGAAGTGCTCGGCGCCCTGCTGTTCCAGCACAAGGAGACCACGCTGGATCGAGGCGACCGACGCCTTCGAGATCAGACCGAACTGGCTGGAAAGCTCGGTTGCGTTCTCCGCCATGTAATTCAGCAGCGAGGAAAAGTCCTTGAGGTCGAGCAGAGGGAGGCCGCCCTGGTCGGCGAGCTTGAAGGCGATGTTGATGACGCCTTCCTGCGGCTCGGAGGCATCCATCAGCCGCGCGAGGAGCAGCGGCCCCATTTCGGCAATGGTGGTGCGGACGCGGTGGCCCTTCTCGCCGAAAAGGTCCCAGAAGATGACCGGGAACTGGTCGAACTCGTAATCGTCGAAGCCGATCTGCTCGGCGCGCTTGGTGAGAAAATCCTTCGGTTCGCCCTTGGCGGCGATACCGGAAAGATCACCCTTGATGTCGGAGCAGAAGACGGGCACGCCGGCCCTCGAGAAGCCCTCGGCCAGCACCTGCAGCGTTACCGTCTTGCCGGTGCCGGTTGCGCCCGTTACCAGGCCGTGGCGGTTTCCGAATTTCAGGTCGAGATATTCCGGCTTGTTGATGCTGTCATCCGGATTGCGGCTGACGCCGACGAAAATCTTGCCATCCTCGAGCATTTCGAAAATTCTCCCTGCGGCTGTCGGCGCCGATTGCGTCAAAATGCGGAGCGTCGTTTCCGCATGGTCATTGTAATATCGCTTCCCTGTTATAAGCAGGGAGCCCGGTGCGGACAACTGTCTGCATTAAAAGGAAAAGTAGGATAAAGCGTGCTTTTGCGGCCGGCGGCTTGAGTTGCCCGGAAAGTTCGACTAACGTTGACGTCAACGTCAAAAAATAGGAGGCTTACAATGAATGAAATCGTAGACCAGATCGCCGCGCGTGTGGGCATCACTCCGGAACTGGCCGAAAAGGCGGTGGGCATGATGCTCGGCTTCCTGCAGCGCGAGGCGGCAGACGGTCCGGTCGCCAAGATGATCGAAGCCATTCCGGGCGCTTCGGACCTCGTTGCCAAGTACAACGGCGAAGGCGCGAGCGGCGGCGGCGGGATCCTCGGCAGCATCATGGGCGCGCTCGGCGGCGGCGGCATCATGGCGCTCGGCCAGCAGCTGATGTCGGAAGGCCTCGGCATGGGCGAGATCACCACGCTCGCCAAGGAAACCATCGCGATTGCCGAGCAGCACGCCGGCAAGGAAGTCGTGGACGAGGTTGTCGGCTCGGTTCCGGGCCTCAGCCAGTTCGTCTAAGCGGCAAAACGAGACTTTCGGCGGGCGGGCTTGTTCCCGCCCGTTCGCTTTTGTGGTTACGGCGTGACGCCAAGCAAGGCCAGCCAGGCTTGCGACTGGTCGCCGGCAGCCTTGCGTCCGGCATCGTCAAGCACACGGGGGCCGCAATAACGGTCGATGTTGGTTCGGTCGGTGTCGTTGATCTCTGGGTTGTGCGATGCCGCAATAACCTGACGCCATGCACAGCCAAGGACAGGCTCGACAACGATGCCCTCGTTGCAGCCGGTGCTCAGGCAGAAAGAAATTTTCCTCTGACTTTCGATGCGACCGGCGATGGCATCCGCGTAAAGGCCGGTCCAATCAGCACGGATCTGTTCGCAGCGCTCGGCAGCGTCGCTTTGTTGGCAGCTGATCTTCGGAACATAGCTGTCCGCGGGTGGCCAGTCGGCAACCTCGGCGAGGCTGACGCATCCACAGGCAAGAAGAACGGCTGCAATCAACTCCGACATCGGGCCTCTTAACCGGCAAGAGAATCACTGGAGACAAGCTACAGCTTCTCTTGCGTGTTAGGGAGGCACTTCTGAAGCGTCATGGCATCAAAGCCGGCAAGGCAGCCGGTTTAATGCTTGCTCTTCGTTTCTCTTGCCAGCTTAAGGATGACGTCGTCGGCAGCGTCGGCCAGAGCCATCGCGATTTCGGCTGCCTTCCATCCCCTTTTCTCGCCATTGCGAATGAGCTCGAAAAGGAGGGGTTCGAACTCCGACCTGCAGGTTTCCATACGCTGATCGGAAGTCGAACGATTCTTAGCCAATTGACTATCTACCATGTCAATACCCCAAAACCCTCGAGATAGATTTAGCAAGGCGGCGAGAGAGCGCAAGTAAATATATTAATCGAGCTTTAACAATTTCGACTAATATATACTTTATTCGCCAAATACTAGAAAAATACAAGAAGGGCCCGTCGGGGTTGGACGGACCCCGCCTTCTTTGTCGCACAGAAAAAGCAACGCGGTCAGCCGGAGAATCTTCGCTATACTAGGCGAAAGGGTCAATACATCCATATTTTGTATAGCACACCATAAATGTGTTGCGATGGGTCTCGTCCATACGAGATGGTACAATATCTATGCTCGCCATGCGCGAGTGTCCGGGAAATTCTATTCAGTTTTACTTTAGTTAAGCGTGTATTTCCGGACTTTACTTTGGATCGGGGTTGCGGGTGGCTGCGCCCAGTTCATGCCACTCCCGGCCATCGCTGCGGATCAATTCGTCGGCGCAGGATGGACCACTGCTTCCAGGCGCGTACGACTCCGGCGTTTCGCTGCTTTTCGCCCATAAATCCAGAAAGGGTTGCACCGCCGCCCAACCGGCCTCGATGCCGTCGGCGCGCTGGAACAGTGTCTGGTCACCGGTGAAAAGATCGTAGAGCAGCGACTCGTACCCGGTCATCTTGCCGATGTCGAACTCGTCGGCATAGCGGAAGTCGAGCGAGACCGGGACGGTGTCGACAGATAGGCCGGGCGACTTGATGGAGATCTCGACGCTCAGCCCCTCGTCGGGCTGGACCTGGATGACCATCTTGTTCGGCGGCAGGTGACGGTCGACATCCGTTTTCCGAAACTGCGCGAAGGGCACCTGCTTGAAGGTGATGACGACTTCCGTATCGCGCGCCTTCAGCGCCTTGCCGGTCCTGAGATAGAAGGGCACGCCGGCCCAACGCCAGGAATCGACGTAGAGCTTCATCGCGACGAAGGTTTCGGTATTGCTGTCGGGCGAGACGTCCTTGGTTTCCCGGAACGCGGTAATGTCGTTTCCGTCGAGCTTGCCTGATGTGTAGGCGCCGCGGACGGCATGTGTTTCGGCTTCCTCCGGCGTATAGATACGCAACGCGCTCAGCGCCTTGCTCTTTTCCGTACGGATCGCTTCGGCGCCAAATCCGTTCGGGGCCTCCATCGCGATCATCGCCAGCAGTTGGAACAGATGATTGGGGATCATATCGCGCATTGCGCCGGTCGCGTCGTAGAATTTGCCGCGCGTGCCGACGTCGACTGTTTCGGCGGCGCTGATCTGCACGTGGTCGATATAGTTGTTGTTCCAGAGCGCCTCGATCATCATGTTGGCAAAGCGGGCGGTCAGAATATTCTGTACCGTCTCCTTCCCCAGGAAGTGGTCGAGGCGGTAAACTTGGCTCTCGGAGACATTGGCGAGGATGCGGGCGTTCAGCGCGCGGGCCGAGGCGAGGTCGGTGCCGAAAGGCTTCTCGATGGCAATCCGCCGGAAGCATCCGTCAGTCTCGCTGGTGAGTCCGTGCTGGGCCAGCTTTTCGACCAGCGGGCCGAAGAACTGCGGCGGTACCGCGAAGTAGAAGGCTGCGTTACAGTTGGTCAGGTGCTTCTTGATCTCGACGAATATGCCATCTTGCGTGAAATCGCCTGAAATATAGGAGATACGCTGCCGCAGACCCCGCCAGGCGTCGTCGGTCTCCGGGCGGATCGGGTCGCTCAATCCGGCTAGGAAGCTGTCCAGCCTCGCAACCAGTGAGGCGTCGTCGCCAGCTTCTATGCCGACGCCGAGGATCTTCAGATCGTCGCCGACCAATCCACTTCGCGTCAGATTGATGATCGCCGGTATCAGCAGGCGCCGCGTCAGGTCGCCGGTCGCGCCGAAGATGACGAGTGTCGCTGACGGAATGGGGGCGGCGTCCATGAAGGTTTCCTCGCTGTTTCCATCGACTATACTGCGCGCTTGTGCGGCGGCAAGCAGGATGCCGCCTGAGCATTGCACGGCAATGTCACCAGAATCGGTCCTACCCGTCGACCGGCCAATGGGATCCGGTCGATCTGCCAGGCGGGTCAGCCCTTTACCGCCACCATGAAGATCCGCGGGAAGCGCAACAACACGCGCCCGTCCGACATCTTCGGGTAGGCCTTTTCAACGCGGCCGAGATACTCCGCCAGGAACGCCTCGCGATGCTTTTCGCCGGCGTGATCGAGATAGGGCCGCAGGCCCGTTCCTTTGACCCATTCGACGATTGCCGCGGCGTCAGCCATTGGATGGTTGTAGGCTGTATGCCAGATGTCGACGCGGGTGGCCTTGCCGATGAGCCGGCTGTAATAGGTGGAGGGCGGCGGCAGGGTTTTGCGGCGAACGCTCCGCGCCTCGAACGCTGCTCTCCACGGGCCGGCATGCGCTGTCTCCTCCATCAGCAGATGCGTCGGCTCGGCCAGATTATCGGGCATTTGCACCGCCAGCACGCCGCCCGGCGCAAGTCCGTCCATCAATCGATCGAAAATGTCGAGGTGCTCAGGCAGCCACTGGAAGACGGCATTCGCAAAGAGGAGGTCCGCCGGTTCGCTCGGCTGCCAGGTGGCAAGGTCGGCCTCGACAAAGGGCGTGCCGGGCATGCGCTTGCGAGCCGCTTCCAGCATGTTCAGATCGCTGTCCAGGCCGGAAACGCCTTTGGCACCGAAACGCTCGACAATCAGCTCCGTCGAATTGCCCGGCCCGCAGCCGAGGTCCACGGCGTGGCGGACGTGTTCAAGCGGCACCTGCGCCAACAGATCCCGCGCCGGGCGTGTGCGTTCATCCTCGAATTTGACATACTGGCTGGCAGACCATGCCATGACCATCTCCCTTACAATTAGCTTCCAGGGTGCGCGCTCGCATCGCGCCTACGTCGCGACCGGTCGGCGTCGAGCTCAAATACAGTCGACGAACGGCGGCGAACGCAAGAGGCCGCGTACGAAATCGCCCATATCGTCTTTGTATGACAGTATTTATTAAGGGAGCAGGTGAGGCTCGCCCGAGCTATAGTCTCGGGCGGAGACCAAAAGGACTCAGGCCGCCAATATGGTGATCCCATGGGCGTTGGCTGCGGCATTCATGCGGTCCCGCGTTTCCGCTGACGGCGCCGCCTTCGGCGGTTCCTGCGAGCCAGCTGCCTCCAGAAATTCCACCATGTCGCTGTCGACGATAGCCGAGAAGACGGCGGCCTGATGGCCGGGATTGGAGTAGGCGTGCGGCTGGTTCGCCTCGATGCGGACGATGTCGCCGGTCGTCGCCTCGAACTCGTCGATGCCGTTCTCCGTCGCGCGGCGGATCGTCAGCCGACCCTCGATGATCCTGAAGACCTCGGGACTGGCGTGGCGGTGCAGCGGCGTCCGGCTGCCCGCCGGCACGGTAATGTCGAAGATGTTGAGCCAGGCTCCTTGCAGACGAGCCCGTCGCTCGATCCGATCGCCCAGCACGAATAACACCTTCGCGCTCGCCTGGGCAGGCGCTTTTACAAATGAGTTGGACATCATGTCTCGCTTTTCTTTTTCTTGGCGGCGAGCCCGTTAGACCTTTCCAAGGTCAATGGCAACTGGCTTCAAGTCCGTCGTGGTTGGCGTTTTCAGCGTCGGCCGGCATATGGGCAATGATCCTGTCGGCATCAAGACGGTGCGGCGTATCGCCCCTTTGCGGCTCTCTTCGTCCGAGAGCGGCCGCATGTCCAGCACAGCTGGCGGAATATCAGCGACGAGCCGGGCCAGATGTTCGGGACCGTCACACCTGGAGGCTGCGAGCAGCTGTTCATCGACATCGAAGCACTCAATGCCGATACGCCCGAGAAAATTGCAGTGATCGAGGCGCGCCTGGGGATCATCAACGATGTCACGCTGGCCCTCAATTTGCCGAGCGTGAAGCAAGGACAGGTTACCGGCACCGCATTGGCGCCTACCGTTTAAGGCTGCAGCACTCTCCTGGCCCTCGCCCTGCGCCGCCAGAATGCGTTTGGCGACTTCCCCCAAAGCCTTTGCATTGTCCTTGGCGATGGACGCCGCGATGGCCTGCAGCGCTGCAATATGAATCGCAACCACAGTAACGCTACAAACTGCAGCACTCGTTTTGATTGAAGTCGGTTGCGGTCGAGCCGTCAGAACTGCGTGATGACACTGATCCCGACTCCTTCGGCCTGATCCAGCGTCATCAAGCCCGGGATCGCCTCTTGAAGCGTGATGCGCCGGCCGATTAGCTTCTGTGGCGCGATCTTGCCTGACGTCAGCATCGACAGCATCGCATCGTAGCGCCAGGCCTGCATGCCGTGGCTGCCGTAGATCTCCAGCTCGTGGCCGATCACCTGCGCCATCGGGATCTGCGGTGTCGCATATTCGCCGACCATGAGGCCGACCTGCACATGCCGCCCGCGCCGGCGCAGGTTCTTGATCGAGTTGAAGCAGGTGACGGGGTGGCCGAGCGCGTCGATCGAGACATGCGCGCCACCCTTGGTGATCTCGCGAACCGCTTCCGCCACATCGGCGACGCTCTTCGCATTGATCGTGGCCACCGCGCCGCACTCGCGCGCGAAGGCGAGCTTCTCGTCGGAGAGATCGATACCGATGGCGTTGGCGCCAAGCGCCGTTGCGATCATGATCGCCGATAGGCCGACGCCCCCGCAGCCGTGAACGGCGATCCATTCGCCGGGACCGGTGCGCGCCTGGTCGGCAACGGCGCGAAACGACGTCGCAAAGCGGCAGCCGAGGCTTGCCGCCGTCGCATCGTCGATGCTGTCGGGAAGGTGCACGAGGTTGGTGTCGGCATAATCGATCGCCACGTATTCCGCAAACGAACCCCAATGCGTGAAGCCGGGCTGGAACTGGTTCGGGCAGACCTGCTGGTTGCCGGAATGGCATTCGCCGCAATGGCCGCAGCCGGACACGAAGGGTACGGTCACGCGATCGCCGACCTTGAAGCGCACGACGCCCTTGCCCGTTGCGACGACCTTGCCGGCCAGTTCATGGCCCGGCACATGCGGCAGCTTGATATCAGGATCATGGCCCATCCAGCCGTGCCAGTCGCTGCGGCAGAGCCCGGTCGCGCCGACGGCAATGACCACGCCATCCTCGCTGGGCGTGGGGTCGGGCAGGGCGCGAATTTCGGGAGCCTTCTCAAAGGCGTCGTAGAACATGGCTTTCATCGATTTTACTCCCTATCAGCCGCAGCGATTCCAACGGATGATGCCACGCCGTCGGTGTCGCATCCAATCGCGCCATCCATGATTTTCCGTGATATACCCATCGATGGCGCGCAAGGGATCGCGCACGAATATTACGCCCTGGAAAGCCTCGTCGCCATTTTCTTGCGTAGGGTTCCAGGCCGCGGATTTCCGCTTGACCGGCTCTTCGCGCGGGGATTTTGCTCTTCGGACTTTTCAAGGAGAATGCCCATGGCCGTCGACACATCGCCCCGTTCAACCACCTGGACCTACGTCGAGGGAGAGTGGATCACCGGCAATCCGCCGCTGATCGGGCCGACCTCGCATGCCATGTGGCTGGCCTCGACGGTCTTCGATGGGGCGCGTTGGTTCGACGGCATCGCGCCGGATCTCGACCGGCATTGCCAGCGCGTCAATCGCTCGGCGATCAACATGGGCCTGAAGCCCGTCAAGACCGCTGAGGAGATCGAGGCGCTTGCCTGGGAAGGCATCAAGAGGTTCGACGGCAAGACGCCTGTTTACATCAAGCCGATGTATTGGGGCGAGCATGGTTCAGCCGGCAGCGTCGTCACCGTCGACGGTGAATCCACCCGCTTCGCCCTTTGCCTGTTCGAAGCCCCGCTCGGCAACAATGCGCCGAATTCGCTGACCGTCTCGCCCTATCGCCGCCCGTCGCCGGAAACGGCGATGACGGATGCCAAGGCCGGCTCGCTCTATCCGAACAGCGGCCGCGCCATTGCCGAGGCCAAAAGCCGTGGTTTCGACAATGCGCTGATGCGCGACATGAACGGCAACGTTGCGGAAACGGCGTCCTCCAACATCTTCATGGTCAAGGACGGCATCGTCTCGACGCCGATCGCCAACCGCACCTTCCTTGCCGGCATCACCCGCGCCCGCGTCATCGGCCTGCTGCGCAAGGCGGGTTTCGAAGTTCGGGAAGTGACGCTCTCGGTCGAGGATTTCATGAACGCCGACGAGATCTTCACGACGGGCAATTACTCCAAGGTCGTTGGCGTCAATCGCCTCGATGGCCGCGACTTCCAGCAAGGGCCGGTCACGCGCAAGGCGCTCGAACTTTATATGGATTGGGCCTTCGGCCGCAGCGAAAGCGACAGCTAAGTCTGTTGCCTCGGATCTGAATACAATGGCCGCGCTTGCCGCGGCCATTCGCTCGGCTGTAGGGAGGAGAGCCGACATCTCTTTGTTCGAACGACCGAGAAGCCTGCGTCATGATCGTGCGCCCCCGTCCCAGCCTGCTTAAACTCTTCTTCATTCTCCGCGGTTCGATCATAAAGCAGGTTTTTCCGCAGATCCTGCTGACCGGTTTCCTGTCCTCGCTCGTGGTTCTCGTCCACAGCGTCTGGCCGGGTGTCCTGCCGGTTTTCAGCGGTGCGCCTTTCGCGCTTCTCGGCATCGCGATCTCCATCTTCCTCGGCTTTCGCAACAACGCCTGCTATGACCGCTGGTGGGAGGCGCGCAAGCAGTGGGGACAGATGATCTTTTCGGCGCGTCACTTCGCGCGGCAGACGCTGATCCTCGAAACGGCGCATGGCGAGGCCGGGGCCGAAGCGCGCAGACGCCTGGTCACGCTCGTCATGGCCTTCATCCAGTCGCTGGTGCCGCATCTGCGTGCTGGCAGTGGCCGCGAAAAGGTCGAACGCCTGCTGTCGCCTGAGCTGAAAGCCCGCTATCACGCGAGCCGCACGCCGCCGGAGGCGATTTCGCTGGAAATTTCCCGGGAGCTTGCCGATCTGCGTGCCAAGGACATGCTGTCAGACATCTCCTATCAGATACTCGACAAGACGCTCGGAGAGCTGACGCTGGCGCAGGCCTCCTGTGAGCGTATCCGCTGGACACCGGTGCCGTTCGGCTACACGCTGCTGCTGCACCGCACGGCGCACCTCTTCTGCCTGCTGTTGCCGTTCGGCTTCGACGACGTCCTCGGCTGGTTCATGCCCTTTGCGACGGCGCTGGTCGCCTACACCTTCTTCGGCCTCGATGCGCTCGGCGACGAGCTGGAAGCGCCCTTCGGCAACCAGCCGAATGCGCTGCCGATCGGCGCCCTTGCCGACACGATCGAGATCAATCTGCGCGAAGCGCTGGGAGAGACCGACCTGCCGCCTCTCCCGGTGCCGGTGGACTACCTTTTGATGTAAGCTCTCCGGCCTCCGTAGCGCTGAAAGAAGTCAGGGCAGGACAGGCGTGCCGGTCCGGTTGGCGGCGGCCAGATAGACCTCTGGGGCGAAAAAGACGCCGTCCTGTTCGAAGGCCAGCAGTTGCTCGGCTCGTAGCGCTTCTCTCACCCTTGGCCGTTCACCAACCCGCTTCATGAAAGCGGAAAGCGCCGGCCATTGTCTGAGGTCGATAGCGATCCATGGTGACCAGTTCAGGCAGACGAAGAGATAGGCATCGGCTACGGTGAAATTCTCGCCGGTCAGGTAGGCCCCCTTCATGCGTTTATTCAGCCATTCCAACCGTTTGAGGATGAGGGCGTGGATGGACTCGTGCGCGGCTCCATAAGCCGCATCGAAAAACATAACCATCGGCTTGTGCAACTCGGAGCTTATGAAGTTCAGGTAGGATTGCACCTGGCTGCGCTCGAAGGTACCCGCTGCTGGCAGCATCGATGTCCCCTCTGGCGCGGTCTCGGCAAGAAACTGGGCGATGACAGGCCCCTCGGTCAACACCTTGCCATCGTCGAGTATCAGGGCCGGCACATAACCGTTGCCGTTGATGGAAAGGTAGTCGTTGCCATTCTCTGCCCGGTGGTTCGCGGGGTCGACGGCGATCAGTTCCACATCGATTCCAAGTTCGCGGCAAACGATATGCGGCGAGAGCGAACAAGCGGCAGCGCGCATGTAAAGTTTCATCGGATTTCCTCCTCCGCAGACCGGCATTGGCGTGCCGGTATCAATTCATTGGACATTTGTACTGTTTCGCATAAAAATAAATCAGTCAAGAATTTAATGCGAAGCGGTACAAAAATATGAAGGATGAGAAAAAACGGGGCCGACCGCGCGCTTTTGATACGAGTGCGGCGATCGGCAAGGCGCGTGAGGTTTTCTGGGATCGGGGATTTTCCGCGGCGTCGCTGGACAATCTGAGCGCTGCCACGAGCCTCAACCGGCCGAGCCTTTACAATGCCTTCGGCGACAAGGAGGATCTCTATCTGGATGCGCTGGAGGGCTACCGGATGGACAGCATGGTTGTCCTCGAGGAGGCGCTGGATGCGTCCTTGCCGGTGCGCGAGAATCTGGCGCGGATCTACGATCGCGCGCTTGCGACCTACCTTCACGGCGATACGGCGGCGCGCGGCTGCTTCTTGATCAGCACCGCGGCCGTCGAGGCCATCCAGCACGAGCGCGTGCGCGACGTGCTGGGCCGCAGCCTCGCCGATTTCGACCGCGCTATAGAGGAACGCCTCGTTCTTGCGGTTGAACGCGGAGAGCTGCCGGACAAGACCGATCCGAAGGCATTGGCCCGGTTGGCCTCGGCGATCATGCACTCGCTGGCAGTGCGGGCGCGCGCCGGGGAAACCCGGGAGGCGCTGGAAGCACTGGCGCGCTCCGGCGTAGAGCTTATCTGCGGCGCGCCGTAACGGCATTGTGCGGCCGCACGAGCCAGGCGTAGGCGGCGCCGGCGATCAGCAGCACGCAGGTTCCGAGGAAGACCGCCCGCATGCCGATATGGCCTCCGACGAAACCGCCGAGCACGGGACCGGCGACCTGACCGACATATTGCGAGGAGACCGACAGTCCGAGGATGCTGCCGGCCGCACTGTCCGGGACATTATGGCGGATGACCGCGGAGATGCAGGGCAGAAGCCCGCCGAGCGCGATCCCCATCAGGAAGCGCAGGATGATCAGCTGCCAGGAACTGGTCACGAATGCCTGCGGGATCAGCAGTAGGCCGGCGACGGCAAGGGCGCCCGCAATGACCGGCCAGTGGCCGATCCGGTCGGCAAGCTTGCCGAGGCGCGAGGCCGACAGGATGCTGCCGAGCGCTGCCGCCGACATGACGATGCCTGCTATCATCGTCACCCTGCCGGGATCTTCCGCCAGCTGCGCGACGTAGACGGTGATGATCGGCTCGATCGACATGTTGGCGAGCATCAGCAGCATGCCCGTGGCGAGCATCGCAATGACGGGACCCTTGTCGGGGATCGAGGCCCAGCCGCCGCTTGCCTTCGCGGCCTGCTTGCGGGCAGGGGACTTCTCTTCCTTGATCAGGAAGGTGGTTGCAAGGAACGCCAGGAAAATCATCCCACCGGCGGCGAGGAAGGTGTTGCGGATGCCGATCAACGGCGGCAGCGCGCCGCCGATCAGCGGCCCGACGAGGTTGCCGGCCATGATGCCGGAGGCAAGCACGCCGAGCGCCCATGCGGATCGATCCTTCGGCGTCTGCGTCGCGACCAGCACCATCGAGCCGGAGGAGTAGCCGCCCGCAAGGCCGACGAACAGGCGCAACGCCACCAGCTGCCAGACGTTGTCAGCCATGCCCATCAGCGAGATCGCGACCGTCATCCCGGCGCTGGCGCGCACCAGCATCAACTTGCGCCCGTAGATATCGCCAAGCCGGCCCCAGAGCGGCGCCACGAAGGCGGCGGCCAGAAAGGTCGCGCCATAGGCGATGCCCGACCACTGCACGATCGCCGCGTGGTTACTGACCCCAAGCTCCTCGACATAGAGGGGCAGGAAGGGCAGCAGCAGCGTCATCGCGACAATCGTCGTGAAGGAGCCGAGCAAGGAAATGACCAGATTGCGCTTCCAGTAGATCGAGCCGCTCTCGACAACGGCTGCGTCCCATTTGGTATCGGTCATTTCGTGGCCTTTGCATTGATCGTATAGGTCAGTTCAGCCGCGCCGGAGGCAAGGACATGTCCCTTTGCGGCGGCAAGAAAATCGGCGCGGGTGAAGGCGTCGGGAAGCGTGAGCCTTTCGGTGTCGAGCGCATAGACCGTTACGCGGTAGCGATGGATGCGGAGATCGTTCCACGGTGGGCACGCGCCCATATAGCCGCCGTAGGGACCATCCTTCAAGAACCCAGCGAAACCATTCTGGCCGCGGCGGCCATGCTCGGTCATCTCCAGTGGCAATCCGCCCGGCGGCAAGCCGTCGCCATCGGCTCCTTCGGCGAGCTTTGTGACCGTGGCCGGGATGTCCGCAAGGATCCAGTGCGTGAATTCCATCCGGGGCAGGTCGTACGCGATCACCGTTCCGTCCTTGTTGAGCAGCGTGAGGTCTTGCGGCACATCCGGATCGGTCATGGTAAGCGCATAGGACCGTGTGCCCGCCGGTCGCTTCGACCAGGAGAAGGCCGGGCTCTTGTTCTTGCCAGCCGCCGCCTTGCCGCCGGCCGCGATGCAGGAAGCGTTCTCCTCCGGCAATGTGCCGCCCTTGCCGCTCTCGAAGGTGACCTTCAAGTCCGCGGCGAGGGTCGGCATAGCGCCGAGAGCAAGAATGAGGGTCGCTGCCGTTATCGTTTTACGCATGAGCGTGTCTCCTTTTCGATGAGACAGCTCTAACAATCGCGGTGATCGCCTGATGCGCAGAAACGCTCAAAGAATTGTCGGAAAAGCTCAAACATTTGCCACATGCTGTCTGGCCCGCATGCGCTCGGCGAAGCGTCGCGGCGAACGATAGCCGGCCGCAAGCGCCGCCTCGCGGAGCGAAACGCCTTCCTCCGAGAGCAGCGTTGCAGCAAGGTCCACACGCACCTCGGTCAGCAAGTCGCGCAAGGACGTCGATTCCGCCGTCAGCCGGCGCCGCAACGTCGCGTTGCTGGTGCCTAGTTCGGCGGCGATCGCATGGGCGGTCCAGGACTTGTCCGGTTGCCAGCGGATGAGCGAGCGTACGGCGTCGCTCGTTGTTTTCGACTTGACCGGCAGGACGCCGCGCATGCCAAGCACCGTCAACACCTCCATCACGCGATGTTCGATCAGCAGGGCAGGCAGCGTCCCGCTCGTCAGGCCCTCGCCGGCATGGTGGATAGCGGCAGCAAGGACCGTGTCGAGCGGCAAATCTATCGGCCGAACCGCCCGCGGCGGCGGGAACGAACGCGCCGCCCGCGCGACAAGTTCGTCGGGGAAGCCGATGAAGATCGCCCGGTAGACGCCGCTGGTAGGATCGGGGTCATTGACGACATCGCCGCGCCAACCGCCGGGCAGGACCAGAACGGTGCCCGCGCCAAAGCGCATCTGCCGTCCCATGGTCACGAGTTCCTTCGAACCCTCGACGATGACCACGATCGACGCGCGCGGAAACGCGCAGCCGGCGATGCGTTCGCGCTCGCGTGTCACGAAAGTACAGAGCGTGGAGAACTGCTCCGCCACCTCAGGCAACGCCCGCGGGCGGTTGTCCTTTGCGGCAAGCTTCTGCAGCCGCTCCAATATGGTTTGCGCTTCCAACATGCGATCGTCCGTCGTCGATGATGGCGATGATCTTGAACCATCGCCGGAGACTTTCCAAGCCGCCAGTGGTGCCGCAGTTGCCGCAATGGGCTTGAGATGCTATAAATCCGATTGCAAAATGCAATCGGATTTTGGGGCGAGGCCACTGACGCCGAAAGGATTTGTGCCATGGACACCCTGCAAACATCGCGCGAGCAGACCGTTCGCGGGCTCTACGATGCCTATCTTCAGGGCCGCAAGGATATCGCGGCCGGGATGATGACGGAGGACTTCACCTTCTCCAGCCCGCGCGACGATCACATTGATCGCGTTGCCTATTTCAGCCGTTGCTGGCCCGAGCCGCCGCCATTCCGCGATATCGAGATCGAGCACCTTGAGATCGCGGACGACGAGGCCGTGATACGCTACCGGGCCGAAAAGCATGACGGCGGGGCATTCCGCAACATGGAGGTCATGCGCTTCAGGGGCGACAGGATCGCCTCGGTGGACGTCTATTTCGGTCGCAACGTCTAGAACATGCCCCCCAAAGGGGACCAGGGCCGAGGCATCGGCAAAAGGGAAAACAGAACTCGGTAGCACGCCCGCGCCAAACGTCCTGGTCTTGCCAGCGAACACGATATTGGCGATCCGCGACGGCGTGTCGTCAGTCTGTCATTCTCTCTCGGCCGGCTCTCCAAATCCGGTACCGGATTTCCACGTCGACGGGTGCAAACACCACGAGGGGAAGCCTACTGTTGTATCGCAAGAGCGGGTCGTCCGAGCTCCGCACGAACGTTTTCTTCTTGGTATTGTCCGGGCACGCCATCCGCGTACTCGCGACCGCGCCAACTCCGGTAACGACGTAGTAGTCATATCCCCAGCCATCGACCGTGCGCTTCTCCAGCTGGGAGCCAAAGGTATGTCGATTACAGTCCACCAACTCGGTTCGACCGACGATCACGCCAACCCGGCGCGCATCTTCGTCGGAACGCTTCGGCAGGAAGATAACGTGTCGTTGCTGACCTGCGGGTGCCTCGGGAAATGCCTTCAACTCGTCCCGCGCCTGGCGGGGCTCCGTCGCAGAAGCCCCACTCGCCGCGAGTGACAGAAAAACCAGAACTGGAATTGAGTATTTCGCTGCTTTACCCGCCCAAAATGAAGTTGCCATTTTTCACCCTTTTGCCCGCAATGCTGGTCGAGGTTGGGTTGCCGATCGAGCTATCGCTTTCGCTTGGCGCCCGTCCACCTTGCATGCCCCGGACCAAGTGCCCGTAGATTATCCAGAACGGCCATGTTAGCGTCGGGTTGTATTTCAGCGCCTTGAGATGGAAAAAGCAATGCTTCGTTTAGGCCGGAAGTACAATCGCTTAGCGTCAACGGCGAGCTGCGGATGTGCAAACCCGAGGTCCACAGGGTCTCAAACCACCTCGCGGATTACTCTCGCAGAAGTTTTCTGAAGACTGTCGCTTCGGCCGCGATCGTGGCAGGCCTACCAGGTCTGGCAAGCGCGCAGTCTTCGCCCCCGCAAAAGCTGATGCTGCGACAGGCTCGTCTGTTTGACGGCAAGACAACTACCCTGCGAGATTCGGTCCAGATACTGATCGAAGGCAATGTGGTGTCGTCCATTGACGCGAACGGCAATCCTCCGCCCGCCGACGCGACGGTTATTGACTGCGCTGGCAGGGTCGTGATGCCGGGCCTGATCGATGCCCATTGGCATTCGATCTTTGCCGCGGTGCCATTGAACGTTCTTCTTGCAGGTGATCCCGGCATAATTTACGCCGCGTCGACTGCCGAAGCAGAGCGGACCCTCATGCGCGGGTTCACCACCGTGAGAGACCTGGGCGGGCCCGTCTTCACCTTCAAACAGGCAATTGACACCGGCATCATTCCGGGTCCCCGCATCTTTCCTGCGGGGGCAATGATCACCACGTCCGGGGGGCACGGCGACCTCAGGATGCCTTCGGAAATACCCGCGAAAGATGGCCAACTCAGTGTCGGCGAATTGCTTGGCGCCTCAGCGATCGTCGATGACATCGGCTCACTGAAGCGGCGCGTCCGCGAGCAACTCCTGCAGGGCGCGTCCCATATCAAACTGGTGGGCGGCGGCGGTGTCTCCTCGCCTCGCAGCCCTCTCGACATGACGACGTTCAGTGAAGATGAGATCCGGGCCGCCGTCGAGGTGGCCAGGGATTGGAACACCTATGTCACGATCCACGCTTACGCTCCCCATACCGTGCAGCGCGCTATCGCGGGGGGCGTCGCCTGCGTCGAGCACGCCCATTTGATGGATGAGGACACGGCAAGAATGTTCGCGGACAAGAACGTCTGGCTGAGCACCCAGCCGTTTCTGAGCATGGAAGACGCCGCGTCGCAAACGGGTCCGGGTGTCGAGCGCGTCAAACAACTCTTTGCCGGCACGCCGAAGGTGTACGACTACGCCAAGAAGTACGGCATCAAGCTTGCCTGGGGATCGGATGTCCTCTTCTCGCCGCAGCTGACGCCCCGTCAAAACATCATGCTGACCCATTTGTCCAACTGGTTCAGCAATGCCGACGCGCTGAAGATGGCAACTTCGGTCAATGCCGAGCTGCTCGCTCTTTCAAATTTGCGAACACCCTATGCGGGGAAACTCGGGGTTATCGAAGAAGGGGCACTCGCGGATGTGCTGGTATGGAACGGAAATCCGCTTGACGATCTTCGATTGATCGAAGCGCCGGAAAAGAATTTGTCCGTCATCGTCAAGGATGGCCGCGTCCACAAGAACCTACTGTAGTCACGCCACATCGGCGGCGGAGAGTTTGCGCGTATCACTCGCCTCCGTTCTAGGCCGCTTTGCGCCGCCACAAGCAGACATCGTACCATTTATGTATGCAGTTCACTCGCGTAGCTATTGCTACGCCCGATTTCGGGGCCGACTCGCTCGCTCTGGAAAAAATGAGTTACAGAGGTGCAGCATAATTTGGATCTTGCTTGGTGTACTCTGCAATTCGCTATCAAGGCCATCCCTATGCTTTTTCACTCGCTCAGCGGCGTCCTCCGGAGACTTTCCAATCTCAATGAGGCCATTCTTTCCTTTCTCGTACAGGAAGTTCGCCTCTGAGGTATGAAAGGCTTCGGCGTCCGAAAAACCTGTTTTCCTGTAGGTTTCGGCCAGCTTCATATGGACGGCCGCGCAAAAGAAGAATTGATATTTGGCAAAACGACGCTTGTGTTCTTGCGCGGCCGAGACGGCTGGCAAGATAATTAGAAATACTGCAAGCAACCGAAATTTCACATCGCCTCTCGACGTGCAAAAGTGGAACGGCCCGACGCGGCCGAGACCAGATGTCAACGCCCGCTGCGCGAGTTTGTCGCTTGAACCTTAACTTTCGATTGCGATTGAGGCGTGGCTTTTGTCTGATGCAAGTGGCGTGTTTGATGGCCGCAAAAGGCCGAAAGGCGACGCCGATACGGACATCTCTTTCGCGCTACAAGGGGACGCGTCGCCGTCGCAAGACTTCTGAAGCCTCGCACTCCACCCGATTGCACCGTGAACATAGCGAGTGGTGCCGTGGCGTGATAGGTGTTGGACTTGGATCAAGCCCAGCATTCACCTGAACTCCTAGCAAAGGACAAATGCCATGGGAGACCAGAAGCGCCCGCTCCAACCAGGGGAATACGCTCCCGCCTTCGCACTTCCGTCGGCAAATCAAAAAGGAACGGTCTCACTCGCGAGCCTCCACGGTCACCCTTTTCTGATCGCCTTCTTCCGCGGGCTGCACTGCCCGTTCTGCCGGCGTCAGGTGGGACAACTCGGTAGTCTACAGCCTGCCCTGCGCGCCGCGGGGGTGGAAACAGTTGCCGTGATCAACACGCCGGTAGAGCGCGCCCGCATATATTTCGAGCACCGGCCGACGCCGGCCGTGCTCCTATGTGACGAGGATTGCTCGACGCACCGGGCCTTCGGCGTGCCGCACGGTGAGTTCCTGCCCGAGGGCAGCGGCGAGAAACCAGTATGGCCCTATCGGGCAAGCATGGAGCAATTCGAGGCCGCTCGCATTAACCCGACGGGTGAATTGCCGGAAGCGTTACACCCGATGGCGGCCAACGCCTTACTCAACGCCCAAGACGGCTTCGAGCTTACTGAAATCGATCATGCCATCTTCGCAAGCCACCCCACACAGCTTGTCGGGCACTTCCTCATCGACGGCGATGGCATCGTTCGCTGGGTGCAGATTGAAGCGCGCGACGGGCCTGACAGCCTCTGCATCTTTCCAAACGCGGCGGAAATGCTTGCCGCTGCCAGCAGCCTCCGACGCTGAAGGCGTTGCATATCCGACATTCGTCACGCATTTGCGCCGCTACCGGACACCTCATGGTCGCAAGGCAAGCTCGCCGAGGTGACTGCGGACCCATTTCACCTCCTCTGAGGCGGTGCGGCGGAAGTGCCTTTTGAAGTCGCGGCTGAATTGGGCTGGGCTGAGGTAACCAACCGACAGCGCGGCCTCTGCGATCGTTTTTTCCTGGCGCGCCATGATCAGCCTTGCTTCGTGAAGCCGCATCGCTTTGACGTATTGCATCGGGCTGCTGCCTGTCAGCGCCTTGAAATGTGCGTGATAGGAGGGGACGCTCATGCCCGCTTCCTGTGCGAGCGCCGTCACTGAAATCTCCAAGCTGTAGGTTTCGCGCAATCGGGCGAGGCTTTGGACGATCTTGCCGGAGGTGCCTTTCTGCTGTAGCGCCGCAATCATCTGTGCGCCCTGCGGGCCGACGAGGATGCGATAGTGCAATTCGCGCAAGATGCCCGCGCCCAGAACCACCATCTCCATGGGATCGTTGAGCACTCGCAACAGGCGTAGCACGACATCCTCGATGTCGGGCTCCATTCTGCTGGACATAAGACTTCTCGCCGCGGTGCCTGTCGGTCCGGAACGCCGTGCCTCGACGTCCGAGGCGATCTCGGCCGCGAGCTGCGTGTCGAATTCGAGATAGACCGCAAGCAGGGGGCATTCTGCGCTGGCGACGGATTCCATCCGGAACGGAACCGGGACCGAGACCGCCAGATAATGCTCCTCGTCGTAGAGATAGACCTCGCCTTCAAGCATTCCCTGCTTGCGACCCTGCAGCACGAAAACCGCACCAGGCTTGTAGAGGACGGGTATGTCGTGGAGGACCTCTTCGGTCCTGAGGATGCGGACGCCGTGAAGCCCCGTCGGATTGTAGCCGTGACGCGGGGCGAGGCGTCCGGCCAGTTCCACAAGCTCCCGGCGCCTTGATGGCGCACCCTTCGCATTTATAGGATTTGGCAAGACATTCATAGTTTCCGCAATCGATGAACGTGTAGGGAAAGATTATCAGTCAAATGATTATCACCAATCAAGAAGAGATTGTCCACCATGTCACAGAAGACTTTCTTCATCACAGGCGCGAATTCCGGGTTCGGCCTGGCAGTCGCGACGGCAGCCAGCGAACAGGGACATACCGTCATTGGCACCGTCCGCTCCGAAGCCTCGCAAGCAAGGCTTGCGGAACGCCTGCCGGCGGTCCGTTCCGTCCTTTGCGACGTGACCGAATTCGACAGGATACCGGACGTCGTCGAGCAGGCTGAGAAAGACCACGGCCCGGTCGACGTCCTGATCAACAATGCCGGTTACGGTCACGAAGGGCTCCTCGAGGAGTCGCCGCTCGACGAAATGCGTCGTCAGTTCGACGTGAACGTCTTCGGCGCTGTTGCGGTTGCCAAGGCTTTCCTGCCGCGGTTTCGCGAGAGGCGCCGCGGGTTCATCGTCAATGTCACGTCGATGGGCGGCATGATCACCATGCCCGGCATCGCCTATTACTGCAGCAGCAAGTTCGCGCTTCAGGGAATATCGGAGGTGATGCGTGCGGAAATGGCGCCGTTCGGCGTCCACGTCACCGCACTCTGCCCCGGCTCGTTCCGGACCGACTGGGCCGGCCGCTCGATGGTAAGGACTGAGCGGTCCATCGACGACTACGACGCGCTGTTCGATCCGATCCGAGAAGCGCGGCAAGCAAAGAGCGGCAAGCAGCTTGGCGATCCCAACAAACTCGCGGCGGCCGTGCTCAGCCTCATCGAGTCTGGCAATCCTCCACCGCAACTCCTGCTTGGCAGCGATGCGCTCAAACTCGTCTCTGACAGGATCGAGCGCCTGCAGCAGGAGATTGAGGCGTGGAAATCCGTCACTGTCTCGACCGACGGGTAAAGCGCAATGACAAAGGTGGCCGCGGTTCGGATTTCCGATCACGCGGTCTGCCGCTCTCCTCATACTGAGGAGCGTTTCGAGCTGTAAGCAGTGTTGTTGGCACTCGTTGCGTGTTGCCGAGAACAAGGCGCGGCAAGAGAATCGGAAGATCGCCACGTGCTTTAGGGCATTGGCAGGCTGCCTATTTCGTCTTCCTGGACACCACCCCCACAGCCGGCGCCACCAGCGCGAATTCCTTCATCTCGTCGGGAGACAGGTAGTAGAGCCTGTCGGGGGGCGTTTCCATGGCGTGGATCCAGAGGTCCGGCTTGATTCCCATGTCGTCGAGATGTCGGGTGATATTGGCGGTGGTGCGTTGGCCTTCGGACATGGCGAGATCAGGCGACAGCTTCTCCCTGGTGGCGTTGAAGACCTGATGTACGCCGATGACAGCATCCTTGTCGGCCGTGCGGACGACGCCGCCGGCCATGACGATCGGGCAGGAGGAAACACAAAGCGCGCCGCTGGCGACGCTGGTCGCGATCTTGCGTTCGCGGATAACCGTGGAGATGGCGATCGCGTCGCCGATCGATCCGCCTGGCGAATCGAGCGCGACTGTTTTGACGTACTCGCCACGGGCCCGGATTTCGGCGTCAAAGCGTGCGGCCGCGCCCGGTTCGATCGTGCCCTGTGCAAGGAGCACGCCGTCCGCCTGCAGTTCGAAGCGGATCGGCCTCATCAGGACCTCGGGGTCCGCGGTGATCTCGGCAGGTGCGTTTTGGGGTTTGCCCTGCGTGAGAGCCGGCGGAAGCATGGGCAGGGCACCCGGCGTAAGTGGATCGAAGGCCGAACCGGCGGAGCTGATCTCATGCCAGTCTATCACCACGAAGACGGCGGCTGCGGCGAGGAGAGCGTGGAAGGCATGCCGCATCAGCGTGCCGTCATCGGCGGAGAGCACGTAGTCCTTCAACCTTTGCCCCGCCGTTTCCAGTCTCATGCCGGCGGTCCTTTGCGTGGTCCTTTGCCTGACAGGTCGAAGCTCGCGACATTCGACTGGTCCGTCGCTTCACTGCGCTCTGCAGCATCCATGGCGGCCTCGACGTCGGCGCCCTGCTGCTGGATCTCACGCCGCACTTCCAGCGCCTGCAATAGTTCGGCCGCGGTAATCCGTTCGGCGAAGGGCAGGCGCTGCTCCTGGTGGCGCAGCGTCGAGTGGACGATCGACAGCATGAAGATCAGCACCGCCGGCAGGATATCGATCGAGATGGCGCCGGCCCAGCTGGGGATGAAATCACCGGCGTAGCGCAGCACCGCTTCGGCCGAGGAGAGCGGCACGAACCGCCGTTCGGCCACCGGCTTGCGCTCGAGGATCTGGTCGGCTGCCTGCGAGAGCACCTTCGATTGCGCCGCGACGGAGGATCGGATCGTTTCCATCACCTGGTCTTGCCGGGTGACGAGATCCGCCTCGCGTCCATCCGCCACCGGAGCGATGAAGCCGAGCGACAGGTCTTCCGCCGCGCGCTTGACCGACGGCGCGATCGAGGTCTGCTCCAGCGAGGTGATGACGCCGGAAAGTCCGACGACTTCGGCAGCGAACTGATCGGCGCGCGGATTGATCGCGCCCGGCGCCGACACCAGCGTCCGCATCGTCTCGAGATGCTTGCGGCCCGCGTCGAAGAGCGTCGTCACCCGTTCGCGCGAGGCGTTGATGCCGTTTTCGAGCTCGGTCAGCTGCGAGGCCATCTGCGACAGGAGCTGCACGACGCTGCCGGCCCCGGTCGTACCGGTCAGCGCGCCGGTCTCGCGTTCCTGGTCGGCGAGGCGCTGGAACCGTTCCTGCGTGCGCTGGATGTCGGGCAGCAGGCTCTGGGCGGCAAGCGCGTTCTGATGCGCCTGGTCGAGATCGGCCGTGTAGTCTTCCAGCGTTTCGGCCAGATGCTGTTCGAGCGCCGCGGAACCCGCCAGCGCGGCCGCG
Source organism: Rhizobium sp. RHZ02 (assembly GCF_014851575.1). NCBI lineage: Bacteria > Pseudomonadati > Pseudomonadota > Alphaproteobacteria > Hyphomicrobiales > Rhizobiaceae > Rhizobium > Rhizobium sp. RHZ02. The sequence continues at coordinate 315,356 of NZ_JACUZX010000005.1, read as the reverse complement.
TTGAGCCAGCTCGACATGGCGATGATCATCGCGCAGCCGAGCGCCATGACACCGAGCATGGCCGTCCGTCCGCCTGTACTCGTCACGTGCGGATAAAAACGGGCCATGTAGGTCCAGAAGGCGTAGATCGCCACCGAGACGGCGCTGGAATAGATGAGCGCCGCGAAGAACACGGCGGTTGCCGATCCGTCGAGGATGCTTCGCACGCCGAGATAAGTATAAACGCCGGAGGCGAGCGCCAGGATCGCAAATGCGAACCGGGTCATGGTCTCGACGGATTCGATGCCTTCCTGCAAGCGATGCGACGTGCCGAGCGCCATGGTCTCCTCCGGGCCAATGCATGCCTTCCCAAAACGCGCAGCGGTTCGAGGCAAGGACATGCACAAGAACAAAAACCTAAGGCAGGTCGCGCAAGTCTTTGTTCACGCGATCGGCCTTAGTCCCTTAAGAAACCGATATAATACAGGCAAAAGCAAGGTTTGGCATCAGGCCGAAGTCTGACGCCGTCAAGCCTTATTCGGCGGGCGTGCTGTCGACCGACGGCGCACGCAACGACTTTTCGGAGATGTCGATCATCGGTGTGAAGCCTGCCGCCGGCATGCGGACTTCGTCGCGTTCCTCGAGGGCGGCGGTGGGGACCACGACGCCCGGCCGTTCGCTGCGTGCGACCTCGAGCTGGCCGGTCAGGATGGCGCGCTCGGCGCGCAACTGCCGGATCTCCGACTTGGCAATCTCCAGGCTGGTGCGCAGCTGGCCGATTTCGTAGCGATCGGAATCCATGCGCGTATCGATGTCGCGGCGCAGCGCATCGGCATCCCGGTCGCGGCGCACGCGCAGGCTCTCCGCCTCACGCAGCTTCAGCGTCAGCTCGTTGGTCTGCGTGGCGAGTTCGCGGCGGGCGGACTCGCTCTCGGCGCCGGTCGTGCGTGCGCGCTGCAGTTCCTCGGCAAGGCGCTCCGAGCGGGAGAGGGCGGTGACGAGTTCCGATTTGACGCGCTTGAGATCGGCGCGGGCTGCCTGCAGTTCCTCATCCGTCATCTTGTTGCGGCCGTTTGCCGTGACGAGTAGCTTCTCCACGAGTTCGGCCTTGGAGCCGATCGCCTCGTGCTTCGTCGTCAGGTGGGCGATCTCGAGCGCCGAGGAGGCCTGCAGGGTCTCGTGCTCGACTTCGAGCCGCTTGTGGCGCTCCTCGAAGAGGGCGAGGTCCTGCTTCAGGCTCGCAACGGCCATCTGCAGGTTGCGCACCTGGGCTTCCTGTTCGATGAGGCTGGATTTCAGATGGCTGCGTTCCTCGTTGAGACGGGCCATTTCGCGCGCCTGGGTGCCGTTTTCGCGGCGCGAGGTTTCGATGAGCAGCTGGTGCGCCGTCGTCTCGTTGTCGAGCTTTTCGCGGGTGGCCGAGAGTTCGCGGCTGCGCTGGTCGAGCTCCGTCTGAGCGCGCTTCAGGAGTGTCGAGGCTTCATCGAATTGGATGGCGCGATCCGTCAATTCACGTTCGGCATCGAGCAGCCGGTTTTCGATGATCGTGAATTCTTCGCGCGTGACCTGATGCACGCTCTGCAGCTTTGTCAGCTCGTCGCGGAAGGCGTCGATCCCGGAGCGAAGCTGCGCGTTGTCGGCGTAAAAAGCCTTGTTCTCGGCAGTCAGGCGAAGATTGTCCTGGTCAGCCTTTTGACGCGCATGGCTTTCGTAGTCGAGAAGCGAGCTGATGCGCGCGCATTCGGCGCGGAGCGCACCGGTCTCGTTCAGCGACTGGCTGTGAGTGCCGAGCAGCGAGGAAACGCGCTCCTGCAGCGATGTGAGGCTCGACAGCAGGTCTTCCGACGTCCGCTGGTTTTCCTCCAGTGCGGAACCGAAAGCAGCGAAATCGTTGACGTCAGGGATAGCATAGCGCAGCGGCTCTTCGGCTGCCGGGCGATGATCCGCTATCGAAGCGGGTCGGTATCCTGTTGTCGACAGCGACTTGCCGCCGTCTTCTGCGCGACGAAAAAAACTCATGACCATGACTTATGCCCCAAAAGTACTGTCAAAACGCCGGCGAAATATGGATTTCAGCTAATTAAGCGAACCTATCGAAAATTGCCTTGATTCCGTACACGCATGCTGTGCGTGCATCTAGAAACGGCGGCGCGGTCGCTGTCAAAATACGCAAGATGACAATCAACAGGTTTGAGGGGCTGACCTGTGACATTCGCGCAACAGCCGCCTGGCGACCTTACTCCTCAGGGAGAATCCGCATGCCGTCCGTCTCAAGCTCGCTACCGAGTTCGACACTTTTCGTCTGCTTGTCGTAGACGCAAAAGTAGCTAACGAAGCCGTTCGCGCCCTTCGGTTTGCCGGTTACAAGGGCGATGCCGTAGTGCTCGCTGCCGAACGGATCGACGACCGCATGTGGAAACTCGATCGAGGCGCGCGCCGCCTGTTTGCACTTGGCTTCAACCTCGGACGCGAACTCCTGCCAGGCGTCGCCTGAGGAGGCGCGGGCGGTTCCCGCCGCAGCGATTGCCATGGCAAGTACGCAAAAGCGGATTTTATTCCTCTGCATCTGAAAAGCCCGTCTTCCAGCTGTTGTAAAACTCGCCCATGATCAGCGATTTAGGGCTGCAAAGCCAAGTGCTTGGCGAAGGCAATTTTTCCTCTCTGCCCGTCTTTTTTGATATTTCGCAGGTTGCCTCTCCATGCTTGCGCTCCTATGTTCCGCCTCACCTGCCGATTACGCAAACTATTGCCAAGAGGAGACCCACAATGGCTTTCGAATTGCCCGAACTTCCCTATGACTACGAAGCGCTCCAGCCCTTCATGTCGAAGGAAACCCTGGAATTCCATCACGACAAGCACCACAAGGCTTACGTCGACAACGGCAACAAGCTCGCGGCAGAGGCAGGCCTTTCCGATCTCTCCCTCGAAGACGTCGTGAAGAAGTCGTTCGGCACCAATGCCGGCCTCTTCAACAATGCTGCCCAGCACTATAACCACGTCCACTTCTGGAAGTGGATGAAGAAGGGCGGCGGCGGCAACAAGCTGCCGAGCAAGCTCGAAGCTGCCATCAATTCCGACCTCGGCGGCTACGACAAGTTCAAGGCCGATTTCATCGCTGCCGGCACGACCCAGTTCGGCTCGGGCTGGGCATGGGTTTCCGTCAAGAATGGCAAGCTCGAAATCTCCAAGACCCCGAACGGCGAAAACCCGCTCGTTCACGGCGCGACCCCGATCCTCGGCGTCGACGTATGGGAACACTCCTATTACATCGACTACCGCAACGCGCGTCCGAAGTACCTGGAAGCTTTCGTCGATAGCCTGATCAACTGGGACTACGTCCTGGAGCGCTACGAAGCCGCAGCGAAGTAATCGGCTCGCACAAAAAAAGATGTCAGCACCCGGCGCCTCGAAACGCCGGGTGTTTTTGTTTTCGATGACTGTCACAAGCTTGTCATGCCGCGCGCCTAAAGCGCTGACATGACATCCTTTTCCGATCTTCCCATTCTCCGTTTCGGCGTCGTCGCTGATTCGCAATATGCGGCGAGGGAGCCGCATGTCGGAATGAACCGCCACTATGCCAGAAGCCTTGCCAAGCTCTCCGCGGCGGTCGAGGTTTTCAATGGCGAGGAACTGAGCTTCGTCATCACGCTCGGCGACATCATCGATCGGGACTTCGAGAGCTTCGACGACATCCTCCCCGTCTACGACCGCCTGAGACACGAAAATTTCTTCCTGCTCGGCAATCATGATTTTTCCGTCGCAGCCGATCGGTTGGCCGATGTCGCCGCCCGCGTCGGTCTGGCATCGACTTACTACAGCTTCGCCAGGCAGGGGTGGCGGTTCATCGTTCTCGATGGCAACGAGGTCAGCACCTTTGCGCCGCCGGAAGGGCATCCCTATCGGGACATAGCCGCCCGTCGGCTCGCCGAGCTTAGGGCAGCCGGCGCCGTCAACGCGCAGGAGTGGAACGCCATGCCGAGCGACGAGCAGGTCGCCTGGCTTTCCGACCAGATTAACAAAGCCCGTGCTGCAGGCGAGCGGGTTATCGTCATGAACCATTACCCCGTCTATCCGCCGAACGCGCACGACAGCTGGGACCGCGAGCGCATCATCACTCTTCTGACGGCGCACGAACATGTCGCGGCCTACTTCAGCGGCCACAACCACGCCGGCAATTTCAGCACGCTCGAGGGATGCCATTTCCTCAATTTCAAGGGGATGGTCGATACCGAGACCGAGAATACCTTCGCTATCGTGGAAATCTGGGCCGACCGCATCGAAGTTCACGGTTTCGGCCGTGAGGACAGCCGGACGCTGAAGCTCCGCTAGGCTGCCGCCAATCGTTGCCTGGATAGGGCCGGCAAAGGGTGCCGCCTTCAACCCATCGGTAGGGCTTGCTGCACCTGCTGTGCTATCTCGCTTCGATCCATCGCGCTCAAAAGGCCGTCCTTTGTGTCGCAGCCATCTTGGAAAAGATCGAAGAGCGTTGAGGCGGCTCGGCAGCCTTCGAGGCTATTAGGGTCTTTCTTGTGCAGGTAGCACCACTCCGAAAGAGCCTCGAACACGACATTGATGTCATCTGTAAAGGAGATCACGTTTGATAGGTCGGTCATTTCATTCGATGCTCCGCTCAGGCAGAAGCACGAAACTCCCAAGCGGCCGTTGCCAACAGATGCCGACCGATCATGGATAATACTGCCTGCGACGCAGCATGGCTATTAATTAAGACATAGCGGGCCTCCACCAAACGCGCTGGCCTCAGAAGTCCGGGGGAATTGATCTGATCTCTCGCAGATAATGTGCGATTGGCGCCAGTTCGACGACGCTAGGCATGCTTTGGACGATGTCCTCCGGTTGGCACCACGGATAGGGGAGCGATGTGATCCAATCCATGACCGCTCCCAAATGATCCGCCGAAATGATCTCCATCCGATCGATGCTAATGACTAGCCTTTGGACAAGACCTTGGATGTCGGAAAAGTACCAATCGTAGCGGCCGCAGCCAATTCGGATGTCTCCGTTATTCTTCGCCGACATGCCGACGAGCCAATGGCATGGAAAATGGCGTCGATTGGCGTCTGTGGGGCGAGCCAGGCAGAAAGTATAGACATTTTCGAAGTCGTTCGCGAAACGCCGGCAGAGAATCTGTTCGATCTCAGGCAGGCCCTTGGCTGAACTTGGAAAGGAGATGGCGTCGGTCTTGACCACCATCTCCAGCGCAATATCCTCGGCGAAGGCGTGGCGCATCAGGAACGGCCGGTTCCCGTTTTTCGCATGGAAGTACGCACAGACGGCTTCGAACGGACTTGGCATGGCGTAACCTCCGCAATAGACCCGCATCACCCTATCCTATTTTGCTGTTACGGTGGGCGACGGAGGCGCGGTCGTGGTCGTGATAACAATCCCGTCGCCCATTCAATCCGCAGCGGACTTTTTGGAGGCTGGACTTTAGCGTCTGGCTTTCCATTTCCCTTCGATCGAAACCCATCGAAACGTGCCTCGGCCATTGAAGATTGCGACCTACAACGTCAACGGCGTGAACGGACGCCTCGAGATCCTTCTTCGCTGGCTGAAGGAGGACAAGCCCGACGTCGTATGCCTGCAGGAACTGAAGACGGAAGACGCCCGGTTTCCACGCGGTGCGCTCGAGCGGGCCGGCTACGGCGCAATCTGGCACGGACAAAAGAGCTGGAACGGCGTCGCGGTCCTATCCAGGGGCTCGACGCCGATACTGACGCGGCGCGGTCTTCGGAGCGATCCTGATGACACGCACAGCCGCTACATTGAGGCAGCCATCGACGGCATCCTTGTCGGGTGCCTCTATCTTCCGAATGGAAATCCGGCCCCTGGCCCGAAGTTCGATTACAAGCTCCGTTGGTTCCGACGGCTGCACGAATATGCAGCCGAATTGCGCGACCTCGAAATTCCGGCCGTTTTGGCTGGTGACTTCAACGTCATGCCGACGGAAATCGACGTCTACAAGCCGGAGCGCTGGCTGGATGACGCCTTGTTCCGGCCGGAGGTTCGCAAGGCCTATGCCGATCTGGTCGCACAAGGCTGGACCGACGCCGTAAGGCACCTGCATCCGAACGAGCGCATCTATACCTTCTGGAAGTACTGGCGAAACTCCTTCGAACGCGACGCTGGTCTCCGGATCGACCATTTCCTGCTCAGCCCGATGATCGCCCCATGGCTCAAGTCTGCGAGCGTGCGCAGGAAGCCCAGGAGCTGGGAACATACGAGCGACCATGCGCCAGTGATGATCGAGCTTGAGGTTCCCAAGCGCGAAGACGACGCGTGAACACGAGCGATGAAACTGGAAGGAACGCAAGATGGATGCCGACCTCGATACGATGTCGCGGAACGAATTGATCACGGAGGCGAAGCGCCTCCGCGACGCGATCAGAAAACACCGCGACGCCACAGGTCACGACCTCTGTTGGCATCATCCTCAGCTCTGGGAAATGCTGCCGGAAAAGCTCAATCCCGACATCGCGGTGCCTCCCTGGCCGAAGTTCCTCCGAGGTTGCGTCCGCTATCGTGAGAGTTTGGATCGGCAGAAGCCCGACGCACCGGTCCTGGACGAAGAGTTCAAAACCTGATTCGCGCCAACTTCACCGACGGTGAAACTCGGGCGGAAGCGGAGAGCACTGGCGTGCACCTTTCATCCACTCAGGTGGTTGCAGTGGCTGGCGTGTTCATCCACTCGCTCGTCCAGAGCTGCCGCAACCGGTCGCCTTCGCCTCGGAAATAGGCGTCTGCCGCTTCGCAATGCTCCACACGATCGCTGCGAAAATTGCGGATTGCCTGACGCAGCTCACACCAGGCGACAATGTTGGCGGTCTGCGAGTAATAGATGAGGGCGATCGGCTGGATCCTGCGCTCCGTCGTGCGGCCGAGTTCGTCGCGGTAGTAAAGTTGCAGTTTCTGTTCGTCGCGGATGGCGCGACGAACCAGACCAAGATCGAGCCCGACAGGAGATTGGGCAACCGATCCCCAGGCGTAGAGCGCTTTTCGTTCCATCGCCTGGCGCAGCGGCGCAGGTACGGCGCCTGTTATCTTCTGGTTGACGCCCTTGGCCGCCTGCTTGAGTTCCTCGTCGCCGGTTCGATCGAGCAAAGCCAGCGACAAGACGATGGCCTCCATTTCCTCGACCGAGAACATCAGCGGCGGCAGGTCGAAGCCCGGCCGCATGATGTAGCCGATGCCCCGGCCGCCCTCGATCGGAACCCGCATCGCCTGCAAGGCGGCGATGTCGCGATAGATCGAGCGCACGGTCACCTCAAGCGTCTCCGCCATGGCCGCCGCCGTCATCGGTCTGGTCGCCAATCGCAGGATCTGGATGATCTCGAAAAGCCGTGAGGCCTTGCGCATTTTTCGCCTCCGTTGGTCCAGGCTCCTGACAATACACTGTCAGTTGGGCAGTCGTATAGCTTTCCCTATCGAATTGAAAATCAACACGGTCTTGGAAATCGACCCTTGAATTGGATAGCGGGTAACTGACATGACTTACAGCGAAAATCTCTGGCTCTACTTCACCCTTCTCTTCGGCATCATCATTGTTCCGGGGATGGACATGCTGTTCGTGCTGGCCAACTCCCTGAGCGGCGGCAGGCGCACGGGCATTGCTGCGACCGCCGGCATCGTGGCGGGCGGGGCGGTGCATTCGCTCTATGGCGCTATCGGTGTCGGTGTGCTCGCCGTCCTCCTGCCGACCCTGTTCAACCCGCTGCTCTTTGCCGGCGCCGCTTACATGGCCTGGATCGGCTTCACGCTGATTCGCAGTTCGATCACCGTGGAGACCGTCGGGGCGGGCGGTCTGGGCTCGGGCTGGCGGGCATTCCGCCAGGGCGCGGCGACCTGCCTGATGAATCCCAAGGCCTATCTCTTCATGATCGCCGTCTACCCGCAATTCCTGAAGCCGATCTATGGACCGATCTGGGCGCAGGGCCTGGTCATGGGCTTTATGACGATGGCGACCCAAGCGGCTGTCTATGGCACTCTAGCGCTGACAGCGGCGCGAAGCCGCACTTTGCTGGTGTCCAATCCCAAGGCGACGATCCTCGTCGGACGGGTCGCAGGCGCCCTTCTGATCGCCGTCTCAATACTGACGGCATGGCATGGCTGGCGCGTGTCCGTATGAGGAGGGCGCCGCCACCTGACGGTCCATCTTTCCTGATGTCTCACCCACTTGTTACTTTTTTGGTCTGAAAAATTTGCAATGATGCCGCCCGTCCAGCGAAGCCGGGGCTTTGAGGACCTTTGGTAATCAAACAGGAGTGCAGACATGAGACTGAAAGCTATAACCGCGGCAGTGCTCATCGCCGGTCTGGGGGTGATAGGCGTTGCGATTGCAGCGGAGGACGGCACGCACGAAGCACGTTCTGCGCTGATGAAGAAGGTCGGGGGCGCGGCAGGGGCAATGACAGCGATCGCCAAGGGCGAGAAGCCTTATGATGCGGAAGCGGTGAAGGCTGCCCTGATGACGATCTCGGAAACGGCAAAGGTTTTCCCGGATCAATTCAAGCCAGGCACCGAAACCGGGGATAAGGCAGCAAGTCCGAAGATCTGGGAAGATCACGAGGATTTCAAGGCTCGTGCGGCGAAGCTTTCAGCGGATGCCGACAAGGTTCTCGCCCAGCTTCCGACCGACGCAGCCGGAGTCGGCGGCGCTCTGAAGACGCTTGGCGGCAACTGCGGCGGCTGTCATGAGAAATTCCGCATAAAGACCGAATAGCGATCCAGGCATTTTGCTCGAACGATCCGTGCCAGCCTTGCCGCCGGTGCGGATCGTTTTATGTTTTCCGCAAAGCGGTTGGCAACAGGAGCGGTGAATGATCCGCAGGTTCGTCCGGTATTTGCTCTGTCTCGTCGGTGTATTCGTCATTGGCGGGGCGGTCTTCTATTTCATCACCGCGCCCAACGCGCTCCCCGAAAGCCACTGGGCCAACCTCGGCGACCCCGACCTGAAGAACGGCGAGATGGTCTTCTGGACGGGTGGCTGCGTCAGTTGCCACGCCGCGCCGGGATCGGAGGGCGATGCCAAGCTCACCTTGTCGGGCGGCCTGGCGTTGAAGAGCCCCTTTGGCACATTCCACGTGCCCAACATCTCGCCCGATGAGAAGGCGGGTATCGGGACATGGACGCTGGCGCAGTTCGGCAATGCGATGAAGCGTGGCGTCTCGCCGAACGGACAGCATCTCTATCCGGCCTTTCCCTACAATTCCTATGCCCGGATCAGCGACAAGGACATCAACGATCTCTTCGGCTATCTGAAGACGCTGCCGAAGAGCGGGAACGTCGCCCCGCCGCACGACTTGCCTTTCCCTTATAACATCCGGCTGGCATTGGGCGGCTGGAAGTTCCTCTATTTCAACGACGAGCCGCGCGTCGTGCTCGCGGCCAATGTCGACGACAAGGTCAAGCGCGGCCAGTATCTGGTCGAAGGCGCCGGCCACTGCGGCGAATGCCACACGCCGCGCGATCGGCTTGGCGGCTTCGTGGCAAACACCTGGCTGTCGGGAGCACCGAATCCGGAAGGCCGGGGCCGCATCCCTAACATTACGCCAGGCTCGAAGACCGTCGGCTCATGGAGCCAGGACGATATCGCCAACTATCTGGAAACCGGCTTCACGCCCGACTTCGATACGGCAGGGGGCTCGATGGCGGAGGTGCAGCGCAACCTCGCTCGTCTGCCGAAGCCGGAGCTCGAGGCGATCGCAGCTTACCTGAAGGCGGTTCCGAGCCATTAATATTAGCGATATCTCAAAAATGCCGCATTGCAGCACTCCACTCGGTTGCACGCACTGGAATGCCCTGTGGCGAACCCCGGTTCGCTTTCCGAACGACGCCCAAGAACGTCTTCCGAAAGGACAGCCGCATGCATGTTACGTCGGTCAACTCTGCGGATGATCTCGAAACTGTTGCCCGCAAGGGCGGCAAATTGCGGCGCATGGTCGCCCGGTTGCCGACCTACATGGCCGACATCCGCGAAAATCCTGCCTGGCTGCCGATGTTCCTGCTGGCGCGCACCGTCCCGGCGCGCAAGGTGCATTGGCTGACCGCGCGGCGCAGCAATGGTGCGATCGAGAATCTGCCGACGCTCTTCAAGGGCGTGAATCATGCAGATGCCGTCGCGGCGCTGCGGCGCGACGGGATATTTCCGAACCTGAGCCTACCCGAGGCGATCACCCGTGAAATCGCCAGCTTTGCAGATGCGACCCCATGCTTTGGAAATTTCGATCGCAAGATCGAGTTCCTGGCGTCCGATCGCCGAGCCGTGGAGCAGCAATGGGGGCGGCCGATCCTGAGCGGCCACCATTTCGAGCGAGCGCTTGATTGCCCAGCCGTTCGTGCTGTCCAGCGCGATCCGGTTCTGTCGGAGATTGCGCGCTGCTATCTCGGTGCGCAGGCCCGGCTGATCACCACCCGCACCTGGTGGAGTTTTCCGACGAGAGCAAGCGAAGCCGACCGCAGCCTGGCATCGCTCGACAAGTATCACTTCGATCTCGATGACTGGCGGATGCTGAAGTTCTTTTTCTATCTCGTCGATGTCGACGAGGGCACCGGTCCGCATGTCTATGTCAGGGGCAGCCACAACAAGCGGCGCCTCAAGCACCAGTTGACCCTTCTGGTCGGCCACCCCGCGCACGAGATCCTCGAATTCTACGGCAAGGAGAGCGTGATGACGCTGACCGGCGCGGCCGGCTTCGGCTTCGCCGAGGATCCCTTCGGTTTTCATATGGGCACGGTTGCCAAGACGAAGCCGCGTCTGATGATGGAGGTGGGCTTCGGTGTTTCCAAGCCCTCACGCCGCCGCTTCCACGGTGAGCCGGTCCTTCGATAAGACAAGCGGCGCGTCGGCCTAGGCCGCCTTCGGCTGGTGCTCGGCGCCGAACATCAGGACATATTGGTCGAGGTCGTCGCCTGCGTGCCCGAGGGCGCGGTAGATTTCAGCAGCAAAGGTCATCGGTGCCGATCCCGGCGCCGTCACCAGCTTTCCGGCGCGCACTGCCTGCGGGCTGTCCTTGTAGTGCGCCTGGCCGGCATAGCCCGGCGCGCTGGCGATGAAGTCGGCGGCGTTGCTGGTATGGTCGGTCGCATTCAATGCTCCGGCGCGCGCAAGCGCCAGAGTCGCGCCGCAGATTCCCGCCACGAGCTTGCCATGCGTAGTGAAGTCGTCGATCACAGGCTTCAGATCGGGTGCCTTTTCCGTTTCCCAGATCGTGCCCCCACACAGCACCAGCCCGTCGAAGGCATTGGCATGCAGGTTTTCCGCGACGGTGTCGGACGCAACGCGCATGCCGCCCATCGAGCGCACCTCAGCGCCGTCGGGCGTTGCGATCACCACGTCGAAGCCGAAATAGGAGCGCGCGGAGGCCGTCAGTTGGGCGACCTCCCAGTCGGCGAATCCATCGGTGAGGACGATTGCAAGTCGGGTCATCCGTTTCTCCTTGCAGGCTGTCCGGGGCGGTCAATGCCGCTCATGCCAAAGCTTGCATATAGCGCATGCCGGTGACCGGGCGAGGCACGAAGTCCATATTCTCGTAGAAGCGATGGGCCTGTACATTGCCGGTGGCGGCGCTGACTGAGAGGTAGCCGCAGCCTGCACTGCGGGCCGTGTCGCGGGCGCGGTTGACGAGATGCTGACCGACGCCATGGCCGCGATGGCCGTCCCGCACGAAGAGATGATGCAGATCCATGCCGCGAGCACCGTCCTGCGCCCTGTAGAGCGGCACAAGAATGGCGTAGCCGATCAGGCCTTCATCGCTTTCGGCAACCAGGGCGCTGATCCATGGCACCGGACCGAACAGGTCACGCTCGAGCTGCTCCGGGCTCGAGGCGGCCGGATCGCCGTGGTGCTTGGCGAGCAGGCCGATCATTTCGTTGAGTTCGGGCAGGTCACGCGGCTTGGCGGCGCGGATATTGATCACCGGCGGGCGGATCAATGAGATTTCGGTGTCTTCGATTTCAAGCATGGTCTTCGCGTCCTTGTGTGGTGTTCTGCCGTCAGGACGCTGCCGATACAACAAAGCCGCCTGACGGCGGCTTGTTGACAATATGATCTGTCCGGCCGCCCCTTACAGGTACAGCCAAAAATACGAGCTGGTGATGTGCGCGTTCTTGATCATGTGTTGATAGATCATCCAGAACGCGGTGTTTGTCAATGGGTTTTGTGAGCTCGCGCTTGGAAGCGAACAGCGTCGCCTGACGCAGCCGTCCGATCGCTCGGTCACCGACATCGAGAGCCAGATCGGCAAGTGTCATGCCGATCTGTACGCCGCCGCTGATCGCTCTTGGCGCCGAAATCGCGAGGCCGTTGATGTCGCTTTTCATCTCAGGGATATTTGTATATAGGGTACCCCCCTATGCTAAATGGATAAGCTTATGTCCCACACCACGCACCAGAAGAAGAAGCTGCTGGCTCGCGTCAGCCGTCTGAAAGGCCAACTGGAAGCCGTCGAGCGCGCGCTGGAGGCGGAGCGACCCTGCGGAGAGATCTTGCAGCTGCTTGCCTCGATCCGCGGCGCCCTGAACGGCCTGACCGGTGAAGTGCTGGACGACCACCTTCACGAGCATGTCCTGCATGCCGCCGATGAGAAGGCCCGGATGGAGGCCGTCGAGGAAATATCCGAAGTTCTGCGAACCTACATTCGCTGAGACAACCGACATGAGGAGCGTGCGATGGCCGCACAGACCCAAACACTTGAGCACGACCACGTTTTCCTGGGTGCCGACCACGATCGCAACGCCCGGCGCGTTTGGTTCGTCATTGCGCTCACCGCCGTCATGATGGTGGTCGAGATCGGCGCCGGAACCTACTACGGCTCCATGGCGCTGGTCGCCGATGGCTGGCACATGTCGACCCACGCGAGTGCGCTGCTGATCTCGGCGGTTGCCTATCTCTATGCCCGCCGTCAGGCGCACAATCCGCGCTTCACCTTCGGCACCGGCAAGCTCGGCGATCTCGCGGGCTTTGCCAGCGCCATCATTCTGATGCTGATTGCGCTCCTGATGGCCTGGGAGAGCTTCCTGCGCATCACCCATCCCGTGCAGATCAGTTTCGCCCAGGCGATCGGCGTCGCTGTCGTCGGTCTGCTGGTCAATCTGGCGAGCGCCTGGCTCCTGAAGGACGACCATCATGGCCACAGCCATGGCCATTCCCACCATCACGAGCATCACCATCACGGCGATCATGCCTACCATGGCGACCATGCACATTCCGCACATGCCTCGGACAACAACATGCGCGCCGCCTACGTCCATGTCATCGCGGATGCGCTGACCTCGGTACTTGCCATCGCCGCACTGCTGTTCGGCAGCCTCTACGGTTGGCTCTGGCTTGATCCGCTGATGGGCATCGTCGGGGGCCTTATCATCGCCCAGTGGTCGTGGGGCCTGATGCGGTCGTCCGGCCGCGTGCTGCTCGATGTCGTGCCGCAGGAGGCAGATCTACAGGACGAGATCCGTTCGGCGCTGGAAACGGGCGGCGAGCGGATCACCGATCTCCATGTCTGGCAGGTCGGTCCCGGCCACCACGCCGCGATCGTCGCTCTGGTGACCCCACAGGCGGAAAGTCCTGCCTTCTACAAGGCAAAGCTCGGACCCGTTGCCGGCCTCTCGCATGTCACCGTCGAGGTCACGCAGTCCGCAGCCGCTTGACGCGACTCATCGGGGCCACAATCAGTCTCTAGCCAAGTGTTCGTTGATTTGAGGCAGAGGAATTTTCATGCGTGGCTTTTCGATCCGTCGCCGGACCCTTCTCGGTTCGGCATTGCTTTCACCTGCCTTGCTCCTGCCGCGCGTTGCGTGGTCGGAAGACAGCGACGATGAAATCAACCGGCGGATGGACGCGCTCGAAAAGGCGATCGGCGGTCGCATCGGCGTGTCGGCGATCGACACGGAGACCAACATCTCCTTCGGTTACCGCGAGACCGAGCGCTTCCCCCTCTGCAGCACCTTCAAGGTCCTGGCTGCGGGGTTGGTGCTGGCGCGTGTCGACAAGGGACAGGAAAATCTCGAGCGGCGCGTCGTCTACGAGCAGGACGAGCTCGTCACCTATTCGCCGGAAACGGAAAAGCACGTCGGCGGCGAGGGCATGAGCATCGGCGAACTCTGCGAGGCGGCGATCACACTGAGCGATAACACGGCAGGCAACCTGCTGCTGGAGAGCTTCGGCGGACCGGCCGAGTTGACCAAATGGCTGCGCACGCTCGGCGATCGATCGACGCGGCTCGACCGCTGGGAAACGGCGCTCAACGAAGCCAAGGACGGCGACCCGCAGGATACGACCACGCCGGACGCGATGGTCGACACACTCGGTAACCTGACGCTGGGCTCGGCCCTGTCGGAACCTTCGCGTGACAAGCTGGTGGCGTGGATGGTGGCGAACACGACAGGCGGCGCGCGGCTGCGCGCCGGCCTGCCGGACACGTGGAAGATCGGCGACAAGACGGGCACCGGAAACAACGGCAGCGCTGCCGATATCGCCGTCGTCTGGCCGCCCGGTCACGGTGCGATCCTGGTCGCGGCTTACCTGACGCAGGCCAAGGCGCCGGTCTCCGAGATCAACCCTGTCTTCGCCGAGGTCGGAAAGATCGTGGCCGATATGGTCGGATAGCGCTTTCCTCTCAAAGAAATGCTACGGAAACGTGAATCTCCGTCGCATCGATCTGAGTCAGTTTGTGAAGGTTTCATCGCCGAACTGAAGCGTTGTGCCAGGCAGGTTTCGTGAAATGTGGCGCCACTGGTCCTTTGGCAACTCAACATGACCGCTTTGCGCCGAAAGCAGCCGCCCTGTTGTCGCCTATCGCCATACTCACGCGATCGTTGCGAGCAGATCCTCCACCGAGGCAACGCGGACGAAGGACTGCGCCGCCGGGGCAAGATCAGGGTCCAGAGTAACCAATGCGTCCGCCTGGAGCTGCGCGACGGCGATGTATTCGGCACAATAGGTATTCGTCCATTCGAGTTTGCTGGCGATGTTCCACGCGTACCGCTGCAACACGCGGTCGCCGAGCAGTCGAATTCTCAGACCGCGAAGATAGTCCAGCTGATCGTCAGCTTCCCTCTTGTCCAGATCGCCATTACGAACCGCCGAGTAGAGGCGGGCCAATACCTGGGATCGCAAGAGCGTCGGGGCAACCAAGGCGTGGCTGTCAGGGACCTCTGCGGCGTTCTTCGCGAGCAGGAGCGCAGCGTCTGCCGCGATCGCAAACCGCTTCTTCATCACGATCTTCCCTCCCTGGACATTGATGCGGATCCAGCTTGTGCGGTTAGATCATCCTCCCTCCAGTGCCGACAGCAAAAAA
Organism: Rhizobium sp. RHZ02; assembly: GCF_014851575.1. Taxonomy (NCBI): domain Bacteria; kingdom Pseudomonadati; phylum Pseudomonadota; class Alphaproteobacteria; order Hyphomicrobiales; family Rhizobiaceae; genus Rhizobium; species Rhizobium sp. RHZ02. Next base: position 300,066 of record NZ_JACUZX010000005.1, on the reverse strand, counting down.
TGCCCCAATCCGTCATCGAGCCCGCTCTGCCGCCTTCCGGTCGTCAGAAACGGTCCGCCGGATCGACCCGCTGGCAAAGCGCGACTACGCCAGCTCCGCATCTAAAGCGCGTCGCCCGTTTTTTGATTCAGGTTCTCGAATCGGCCGATTTGTGATTCCTTCTTGGCTGGAAGGAGACCGATCATGGGCAAATCACATCCGATCGAGTTGCGTTCCCGTGTTATTGCATTCGTTGAAGAGGGCAACACCCATCGCGAGGCGTCCCGTCATTTCCGGGTGTCGCCTCGATTTGTGAATAACCTTGTTATCCTGAAGCGGGAGACGGGTTCTCTGTCGCCGAGACGACAGGGTCATATTGGTGGCGGCAAGTTAAGTGACCACGGTGCGTGGTTTCGGGAACGTATGGCTGAGAAGGGTGATTTGACGCTTGATGAATTGTGCGTCGAGCTTGCCGAGCGCGGCGTAATTGTGCATCGCTCGAGCGTTGGCCGTATGTTGCACCGGCTCGGGTTAAGCCACAAAAAAAAGCTTGATGGCAAGCGAGCAGCTTCGTCCGGAAATCGCTCGGGCGAGAAGTCTATGGATCGAAAGGCGCAAGCCGTTTTTTGATAAGGCTCTGGCACGCCTCACTTTTATCGATGAGACGTCGACGAGCACAAAGCTGACAAAACGCTCCGGTTGGTCGTTACGGGGTCACCGTTACCGCAGTCATGCGCCTTTCGGATCCTGGAAGACGCAGACGTTTATCGCTGGCCTCAGATCGCATTCCATGGTCGCGCCATGGATTGTCAACGCACCAATGAATGCCGAGATATTCGAGACTTGGATCGAAACGCAACTTGTCCCAACTTTATCAAAGGGGGACATCGTCATTGCCGATAATGTTCGTTTCCACAAAAGCCAAAAGGCCGAAAAACTCATCAGACAAACCGGTGCCAGGCTGCTGTTCCTACCGGCCTATTCGCCCGACCTGAACCCAATCGAGATGGCCTTCTCGAAACTCAAGTCGCTCCTACGAAAGAAAGCCGCAAGGAGCTTCGACGCAATATCGAATGCCCTCAGCGACATCTGCGCATTGTTCTCCGTTGACGAATGTCGAAACTACTTCAAGGCCGCAGGGTATGAGGCGATTTAGATGCGACAAGCTTTAGGCACCGATGATCGTGTCGGTGCTCGGCTGGTCCTTGCTGTCGCCGTCGCCGGTCAGCTGCCGCTTCAGCTCGTCGGCAATCTGCTTTTCGATGGCCTCGCGCTGTTCTGGCGGCATCGCCTTGAGATCGTCCTCGGTCAGGCCGAGCCGCTGAAGGACCTGGTCGTGGATCCGCTCCGCCGGAGTCTGTTCGGCGAGATCGGTAAACTCGGAGACAACAGCGTCATGGCGTGCTTTCGCGGGATCTTCGGTGCCGTCCATGGTCACGGTGCCGCTGCTCTGCAGCGCCCACATCGTGCTGGAGATCGACGTCGGCGTGCTGCTTGGCTGCAGTGCCGCGCCGCTCTGGCGAACGCTGAGTTCGATATCACCCGTCTGTTGCTTGTTGCGTTGGCCGGATTGGCTGAAGAGGTTGCTCAGTCCATAGGTGCTGGAAATGCTGCTGCCGATCTTCATGAAAATTCTCCTTTGAGCAATGCGCGGAGAATGGCGCGGCAGTCCTGCCCGGAGCTTGTGTCGGCGGGCTCGGATGGCCGGGACAAGTGGCGGCCATCCAATGGGTCTCGAGGCGTCAGGGCAGGGCGTAGCCGATCACATAGTCACCGGCCTTGGTGCCGACCGAGCCATGTCCGCCGGCGACGATGACGACGAACTGCTTGTTGTCGCTGGTCGTATAGGTCATCGGCGTCGCCTGGCCGCCGGCCGGCAGACGGGCCTGCCATAGTTGTTGCCCGTTGGTGACATCGTAGGCTCGCAGGTAGTTGTCGACGGCAGCCCCGAGGAAGGCGACCCCGCCCTTGGTTAGCATCGGGCCACCGATGCCGGGTACGCCGACCTTGAACGGCAGCGGCAGCGGCGTCATGTCGTGCACGGTGCCGTTCTTCAGCTTGTAGGCGATCTTGCCGGTGAGGAGATCGACGCCGGCGACGTAGCCCCATGGCGGCGCCTGGCAGGGGACCTTGAGCGGTCCGAGGAACGGTCCCATGAATACCCCGTAGGGTGCGCCGTCGTTGCGGTTGAGGCCCTGTTCGCTCCCTTTCTCATCCTGCCCCTTCGGCGGGATGTCGGAGGCGGGAACCAGCCGCGAGGTGAAGGCAAGATAGGTCGGCATGCCGAACATGATCTGCCGCTCCGGGTCGACAGCAACGCTGCCCCAATTAAAGGTGCCGAAATTGCCGGGGTAGATGATCGAGCCCACGAGCGAAGGCGGCGTATATCGCCCTTCATATTTGTATCGGTGGAAATCGATGCGGCAGGCGAGCTGGTCGAGCAGAGTCACCCCCCACATGTCGTTCTCCTGCAGCGGCGGCGGCGAGAAGGTGAGGTCGGAGATCGGCTGCATCGGCGACGTATGATCCTCAGGGATGGCACCTGATGGCGCGGGGATTTCCTTGAAGGGAATGATCGGCTCACCGGTACGACGGTCAAGCACGTAGATGTCGCCCTGCTTGGTCGGGCCTACCAGCGCCGGCACGACGGTCCCATCGGGCTTCCTCATGTCGAAGAGCACCGGCTGGGCCGGCACGTCCATGTCCCAGAGATCGTGATGGACAAACTGTTGAACCCATTTCAGCTGCCCGGTGTTGATGTCGAGCGCGACGATCGAGGAGGAGAATTTCTCGACGTTCTCGCTTCTGTTCATACCGAGCTGGTCCGGCACCTGGTTGCCGAGCGGGATGTAGACCATGCCGAGCCCGTCATCGACGCTGAAGACCGACCAGCTGTTCGGAGAGTTGGTCGTATAGGTCCGGTCTTGGGGCAGGGGGGTTGTCACATCGGGATTGCCGGAGTCCCAGTTCCAGATCAGAGCACCTGAATTGATGTCGAATGCGCGGATGACGCCGGACTGCTCGTGCGTCGAATAGTTGTCGTTGACGGCCCCGCCGATGATCAGCTTGCCGGCGACCGCGACCGGCGGCGAGGTCGAATAGTAGTAGCCGGCCGGATTGTACTTCATGCCCTGCTCAAGATGCAGCACACCCTGATCCGCAAAGCTCGTGCAGACCTTTCCGTCGAGCGCATCGAGAGCGATCAGCCGCGCATCCGAGGTCGGCAGGTAGACCCGATCGACGCAGGGCTGGCCGGCGGCCGTCGCCGTATCGTGGTAATAGGTGACGCCGCGGCAGGTCTGGTGCTGCCTGTCAGGGTTCATGCCGGAATTGGCGTCGTATTTCCATTTTTCCTTGCCGGTCGTCGCGTCGAGTGCGATCGCCCAGTTATGCGGCGTGCAGAGGTAGAGCGTGTCGCCCACTTTGAGAGGTGTCACCTGGTAGGTCGTTTCGCCGACATCATCGGGTCGCTTCACGTCACCGGTCTGATAACGCCAGACCTCCTTGAGATCCTTGACGTTGCTAACATTGATCTGGTCGAGCGGCGAGTAGCGCTGGCCGAATGGGGTGCGGCCATACTGGTGCCATTCGCCGTCCTGAACGGTGCCGCCGAATGTCGTCGTGCCGGAAGCCTCGGTCGGCAGGTTGCCGTGCAGGTCATGCGGGTCCGTCGTCATCGAGAAGCTCGCAACGGCGATGGCGATCAGCACCGGAATGGTAAGCGGCCAGTGGCTGGCCCCGTAGGACGTCCCGGTCGGACTCTGGAAGCCGAGGGGCCGACGGATCCAGGGCGTCAGCAGCCACAGTCCGAGCAGGATGATCAGACCGCCGCGCGGACCGAGTTGCCACCAATCGAAACCGACCTCCCAGATCGCCCAGACAAGCGCAACGATGATCAGAGCCGCGTGGACCCACAGGGCGGCTGCACGACGCAGCAGAAGCAGGACGGCGGTGATGAGAAACATCGCACCGGCGAAGAGGTAAAAGAAGCTGCCGCCAAGGATGATGAGCCAAAGCCCGCCGCCGACCAGGGCAAGGCCGAGGAGCATGAAAAGAACGGAGGTAATGACGATTACTACCATTATGGGGAACTCCCGCTGAGGTTAGCCGGGTGCGGTCAGGCGCGAAAAATGCCTTCTAATCAGCGAGATAGAGCGGTCGCAATGGGCGTCAACTGCGACCATAGGTGTCAGAGGGGATAGGTTTGCATCCGATCACGTGCCGCAGAAGGTCTGCAGCACACGTTCTTCCGGCTTCGGCGGCTCCATGTAGGCCGCAAAGTCCGGTTGGTCGTCATACGGCTTGGCGAGAACGGCAAGCAACGCCTCGAACAGCGAAAAGTCGGCATCCTCGACGGCGGCGTTGATCGCCTGCTCGATGCGGTGGTTGCGCGGAATGAAGGCGGGATTGACAGAGCGCATGGCCGCCCTGCGCTCGGCCTCGGTCCGGCCCTCGTCACGGGTCAGGCGGTCGCGCCAGCGGGCAAGCCATTCGCGCGCCCCATCCGGTTCCCGGAAAGCCGAGAGGAACAGTGCCTCGCCATCTCCTGGACCGACGGCGTCGGAAAGGCGGCGGAAGGCGAGGGTAAGATCGGCCTGGCTTGCCTGCATCGCGGCAAGCAGCGATTGAATAAGGTCCAGATCGCCGTCTTCGACGGTCGATAGGCCGATCTTCTCGCGCATGCCGCGCAGCCAGTGGATCTGGAAGCGCTCGCCATATTGCCGGATCACGCTGTTGGCGAGCTCGACGGCCTTTTCCGCATCCGCATCAAAGAGCGGCAACAGGGTTTCGCCAAGCCGTGCCAGGTTCCATTGGCCGATGCCGGGTTGATTGGCATAGGCATAGCGGCCGCCCTGGTCGATCGAGGAAAAGACCGTGCCGGGATGGTATTCGTCCATGAAGGCGCAGGGGCCGAAATCGATCGTCTCGCCCGAAATGGTCATGTTGTCGGTATTCATGACGCCGTGGATGAAGCCGATATGCAGCCACCTGGCGATCAAGGCCGCCTGCCGCTCGCAGACGGTCTCGTAGAGCGCGAGGTAGGGATTGTCCCTGTCCTTGAGTTCCGGATAGTGCCGGTCGATCACATAATCGGCCAGCGCCCGAACGCCGTCGGTATCGCCCCGCGCGGTGAAGAACTGGAACGTGCCGACGCGAATGTGGCTTGCGGCAACACGGGTAAACACTGCACCTGGCAGCATGTTCTCGCGATAAACGGGCTGCCCGGTCGAAACGGCGGCCAGCGCGCGGGTTGCCGGGACGCCGAGCGCATACATCGCTTCGCTGACGATATATTCCCGAAGCACCGGGCCGAGCGCGGCACGGCCATCGCCGCGGCGGGAATAGGCGGTCTGGCCCGCACCCTTCAGCTGGATGTCCCAGCGCTGGCCGTTTCGGTCGATCACCTCGCCAAGCAGGATCGCCCGCCCGTCGCCGAGCAATGGCACGAAGGAGCCGAACTGGTGCCCTGCATAGGCCATCGCCAGCGGATCGGCGCCTTCAGGCACGAGGTTGCCCGAAAAGATCGCCGCGCCGTCGCGCTTCAGCGCCTCGACATCGAGGCCGAGTTCTTCCGCAAGCGGTTCGTTCAGTTTGATCAGCCACGGCTCGGCGGCCTGCGAGGGCGCCTGGCGCGTAAAGAATTGCTGTGGCAACCGCGCATAGCTGTTGTCGAAGGCGAAGGGCCGCGAAGGGGATGCATTCTGAGCAAGGGTCATATGCTTTAGGTAGGGCTCCGGCGCGCATGACGCAAGCCGGGAGCCCTTGCTCCGAGCTTGCGGCTGGTCGTGCGGCGCTTCAGTAACCCAGCCATTCCCGGATGGCACGGCTGCCTTTCCATATAAGCATAACGACGCCACATTTGCGGGCGTATACAAGGATCTCTAATCCCCTTTTGGCATCACGCCATACCATACCGCGGCCATCGCTTCCGCGCCGGCCACGCCATTGCGAGTGATCCCTGACGATGTCGGATCAGATCTATCAGGCGGCTGCCGTCGGGCGCGCCAAGCCCAATTTCCGCGTGATAGCGATGATCGTGGCGAGCGCCATGTTTATGGAGCAGCTCGACGCCACCGTTCTGGCGACGGCGCTGCCGACCATGGCACGCGATTTCGGCGTCAGCGCCCCGTCGATGAGCATCGCGCTGACTTCCTACCTTCTCAGCCTGGCGATTTTCATTCCGGCAAGCGGCCTGATTGCCGATCGCTTCGGCTCGCGCACCGTTTTCCGCTCGGCGATCGCCGTCTTCGTGACAGGCTCCATCTTCTGCGCGCTGTCGCCCAATCTCCTCTGTCTCGTGCTGGCGCGACTGCTGCAGGGCCTTGGCGGCGCGATGATGCTGCCGGTCGGGCGCCTCGTGCTGCTCCGCAGCGTCTCCCGCAAGGACATGGTCAACGCCATGTCGTGGCTGCTGGTGCCGGCGCTGATCGGCCCGATCCTCGGCCCTCCGGTTGGCGGCCTGATCGTCACCTATCTCGACTGGCGCTGGATCTTCTACATCAACGTGCCGATCGGCATCATCGGCTTCACCCTGGTCTCGATCTTCATCGAGGACTTCAAGGGCGAGGCGAAGCGCCCGTTCGATACGGTTGGTTTCATTCTCTCCGGTATTGCGCTCGGCTCGCTGTTGTTCGGTTTTGAAAGCTCGAGCCGTCCGGGCGAGGGTGCGTTCTCGCTGTTCCTCATCGCGGTCGGTCTGCTCTTCGGCGTAGCCTATCTCAAGCATGCCCGCCGCCACCCGGCGCCGATCATGGACTTTTCGCTGATGAAGGTGTCGAGCTTCGGCACGTCGGTCATTGCCGGTTCGCTGACCCGTATCACGCAGGGCGCGCAGCCCTTCCTGCTGCCGCTCTATTTCCAGCTCGGTTTCGGACTGTCGGCGGCCAAGGCCGGCCAGCTCGTCACCGCAGCGGCCCTCGGCTCGATGGCGATGAAGGCCGTCGCACCCAGCGTACTGCGCCGTTTCGGCTTCCGCAGCAGCCTGGTCGCGAACGGCATCATTGCCACCTGCGGCTATGCCCTCTGCGCCGCCTTCCGGCCCGACTGGCCGCTGGGGCTGATCTTTGCGATCCTCGTCATGTGCGGCTTCTTCATGTCGTTCCAGTTCACGGCCTACAACACGGTGGCCTACGATGAGATCGACCGCGATCGCATGAGCTCGGCCACCAGCTTCTACACGACGTTCCAGCAGCTGATGCTGTCGCTCGGCATCTGCGTCGGCGCGCTGGCGCTCCACACGTCGATGACGGTCAACGGCAGCGAGACGCCGGAGCTCCACGATTTCTCCGCCGCCTTCCTTTTCGTCACCGCGATCTCGATCACGGCGACCTTCTGGAACCTGCGCTTTTCGCGCAGCGCCGGCGCCGACATCAGCGGTCATAACGCCGGCAAGGCTGCGCACACCGCAGAACACTGACCGCGACGCGGCAGAGAACTGACCGTCACGCGGCACTCGGAAGCGCCGGCAGGCAAGCCTCGCAGATCGCGGCAACATGCCGGTGATCGGTGCCGCAGCAGCCGCCGACGATCCTGATTTGCGGCATTCTCTGCATCAGCTCCCTGTACCGCTGCCCGAGATCGACCGGATCGCCGGCATCCAGCGTTTCGCTGTCGTCCAGTTCGGCATGGCTCATGCGCGAGGCATTTGCCCGCAGCCCATGAATGCGTTTTGTCCATCCCGCGCGATGATCCAGCGCCTCGGCAAAATGCGTCGGATGCGCGCAATTGATCATGTAATAGGCCACCGAACCGCCCGTCGCCGCATCCGTCGTCTCGATTACCTCCTGCATGCTGCGCCCGGTCACCAGCTTGCCGTCGGTCTCGACCGTGAAGGAGATAACGCAGGGCATATCGCGGGCCGAGGCCGCCCGGGCGATACCGATTGCCTCGTCGATGTTGTTCAGCGTGACGGCGGAGATCATGTCCGCATCGCTCTCGGCAAAGCTGCCGATCTGGACGCTGTGATAATCCTCGGCTTCGGCCGCGTTCATCCGGCCGGCCTTGTACCCATCGCCGCGTGGCCCCATCGCGCCGCTGAGCACGATCGGCCGCCCCGGCTCCTCGTGCCGCTCGCGCAATCCCGCAAGCAGGGCAATGCTTTGAACGTTTGCGTCATGCAGCGCCTCCGACGTGTAACCCAGCTTTTCCGCCCAATCGGGGCTCGCCCTCCATGTCGGGCTGTCGAGAATGAAGCCGGCGCCATGCTTGCGGGCGATGTCGAGGTAACGGCGATAGTAGGCGCGCAGCCGGTCGCGGCCTTCTTCTGAAGCCATCATCACGAAGGATGCGAAGTGCGGCAGCTGCAGCCCGTCATGAAAGATGAAGGTCGTTTCCATGCCGCCGTCGGTGACGAATGCGCCGCCCTTGAGTTGCGGCAGGCTGTGTCTGTACTTGGCCATGACAATCCCTCTATGTGCAAGCAATTCTCACGAACAAGTTCTCCGCTTCCGGGCTGCGAAACTAGACGACTTGCGGTATAGTTGGGCATCGCATGATGTTTGCCTTTGATTTCAGCCGCTTCCGCGGGGCGGATGACAAAAGGCCTCCATATAGACCAGAGCTGGCGGGCAAAAACCGTACCGGCGGTACAGGGAATTTGATGCGCAAGGGCCAGGAGACCAGAACCCGCATCCTGGATGTGGCCGAAACTGCCGTCCTGCAGAAGGGCTTCGGCGGCACCTCGATCGAAGAGCTGATCGCCGAGACCGGCATCACCAAGAGCGGCTTCTTCTACCACTTCCGGGACAAGAACGCGCTCGCCAAGGCGCTGCTCGAGCGGTACATCGAAAACGACGAACGAATCTACGACGAGATATTCACCCGCGCCCGCGAGCTGACCGAAGATCCGCTGCAATCCTTCATGCTCGGTCTGAAGCTGCTTGCCGAACTGCTGTCCGACCTGCCGAACGGCCATCCGGGCTGCCTCGTGGCCACGGTCTGCTACTATGAACGCCTGTTCGACCGCGACATCCAGGAAACCAACAAGCAGGCGGTGCTCGCCTGGCGACGGCGGTTCCGCGGCATGTTCGAGGAGATCATGGTAGTCTACACGCCGCGCGAACCGATCGAGATCGACCAACTGGCCGACATGGTTTCGACGGTGCTCGAGGGCGGCATCGTCCTGTCGAAGGCCTTGAAGGAACCGCAGGGGCTCGCCGACCAGGTTCTCGTGCTGCGCAGCTTCGTGAAGCTGCTGTTTCAGCCGCAGATCGTTCGCCAGTGATCCGGCCTAGCGGTCGTCTTCCATGGCAGCCGCCATCTCGGCGAGCTTGCGCACGGTATTGAGATTGCGCGCCGTTCCTAGTTTCAAGGCCGGCAGCTTGAGCTTCGATTTGCCGGAGCCAACAGGGAAGTGGACATAGATTTCGCGCCCGGCGAGAACGGCCTCTTCGCCATCGGGGGCCACCATCTTGTCCAGCGCATCATCAGGCGCCGCTTCCGGTAGGAAGCTTACCAGGAGATAGTTGGGCTTGGCATCTGGGAAGGGCGCGTTGGCGGCAATCGCTTCCAACTCCTTGCGGCTGCGCAGCATCACGCCGGGCTTCTTGCCGAGCAGCTTTCCCAGCGCGTCGTCCAGCTTCTGCTCGACCTCGACCTCTGCTGCATCGGCGCGAAACAGCACGTTGCCGCTCTGGATGTAGGTCTTCACGTCGCTGAAGCCGAGCTCTTCGCAGACCGCCATCAGCTCCGCCATGGGCAGCTTGCCCGTGCCGCCGACATTGATCGCCCTCAGGAGCGCCACATAGACCGTCACGGGCTCCTCCAGCCGATTATATCTTGCCCGCGACCTTGATCGCGAAAGCATATTCGAAGGCGATCTCCTCGAGGCGCTGGAAGCGTCCCGAAGCGCCGCCATGGCCGGCATCCATGTTGGTCTTCAACAGGATCGGTGCCGAGCCGGTGGTCTTTTCGCGCAGCCGCGCCGCCCACTTTGCCGGCTCCCAATAGGTGACGCGCGGATCGGTGAGGCCGCCGAGCGCCAGGATCGGCGGATAGGCCTTGGCGCCGACATTGTCGTAGGGCGAATAGGCGGCGATCTGCTCGTAGTCTTCCTTGCTCTCGATCGGGTTGCCCCATTCCGGCCATTCCGGCGGGGTCAGCGGTAGCGTGTCGTCGAGCATGGTGTTCAGCACGTCGACGAAGGGAACGGCGGCGATCAGGCCGGCGAACTTTTCCGGCGCCATGTTGGCAACGGCGCCCATCAGCATGCCACCGGCCGAGCCGCCCTCGGCGATGATGTTGGCATAGGAGGTGAACTTCTCCTGATTCAGATAGTCAGCGGCGGCAATGAAGTCCTTGAAGGTGTTGGTCTTCTTTTCCATCTTGCCGTCTTCGTACCAGGCAAAGCCCTTGTCCTTGCCGCCGCGGATATGGGCGATGGCATAGACGAAGCCGCGATCGGCGAGCGACAGGCAGTTGGTGTTGAAGCCGGCCGGAATGGTGATGCCGTAGGCGCCGTAGCCGTAGAGCAGGCAGGGTGCCGAACCGTCGAGCGGCGTGTCCTTGCGATAGAGCAGGGTGACGGGCACCTGTTCGCCATCCCAGGCGGGCGCGAACACGCGGCGGGTGACGTAATCGTCCGGATTGTGGCCCGAGGGCACCTCCTGGGTCTTCAACAGCGTGCGCTCGCGCGTCACCATGTTGTAGTCGTATAGCTGCGACGGCGTCGTCATCGAGGAATAGGAGAAGCGGATGACGTCGGTGTCGTATTCCGCGGCCCCCTGCAGCCCGAGCGAATAGGCCTCTTCGGCAAAGGCGATCGCGTGTTCCTCGCCGGTGCGACGGTCACGGATGATTATCTGCGGCAGGCCATCCTTGCGCTCCAGCCAGAGCAGGTGGCGGGCATAGGCCATGTGGCTGATGATCAAGGTTCCCGGCTTGTGCGGCACGACCTCGCGCCAGTTCGCCTTGCCCGGGTTTTCAACCGGCGCTTCCATGATCTTGAAATCCTTGGCGTCGCCGTCATTGGTCAGGATGTAGAAGACGTCGCCGCCTTCCGTCATCGAATATTCGATGCCTTCCTCGCGCTCGGCGACCAGCTTCGGCTCGGCCGTCAGGTCCTTGGTGGACAGCAGGCGGTATTCCGAGGTCTCGTGATCGTGGATGTCGATGTAGATGAAGTCGTCGAGCAGCGAACCGCCGACGCCCATGAAAAAGCCCGCATCCTTTTCCTCATAAACCAGCCGGTCTTCAGATTGAGGCGTGCCAAGAATGTGGTGAAACACCTTCGACGGGCGGTGGTTCTCATCGAGCGCAGAATAGAAGAAGCTCTTGCCATCGGGCGCCCAGACGCCGCCGCCGCCGGTGTTCCCGATCACGTCGGCCAGGTCCTCGCCAGTCGCAAGGTCACGCACGCGCAGCGTATAGAACTCAGAACCCTTGTCGTCGTAACCCCAGATGCCGCGGCTGTGGTCGGTCGAGTGATCGAGGCCGGCGAGCCTGAAATAGGCCTTGCCCGCGGCCTCCTTGTCGCCGTCGAGCAGAACGGTGCGGATAGCCTCGTCCTTGACGGCGCCGTTACGCGGAATCCGGAAATAGCGAGGCTGTTCGCCGCCGGTCACGAAGAAGGTACCGTAGGCGTAGTCGCCGTCCTTCATCGGCACGGAGCTGTCGTCTTCCTTGATGCGGCCGCGCATCTCCGAAAACAGCGTCTTCTGCAGCACCTTTGTGTCTTCCATGGCCGCGTTCATGTAGACGTTTTCGGCTTCCAGATGTTGGCGGATCGCGGGATCGAGGATCGCGGGATCCTTGAACATCGCCTGCCAGTTGTCGGCGCGCAGCCAGGCATAGTCGTCGGTGCGGGTGATGCCGTGGCGCGTATCGGAGATCGGCTTCTTGGTGGCGACGGGTGGGTTCGGCAGGTTCTTGAAGACGGTCAAGGAAAGCTCCGGAAACGTGATGTCAGGTGGGCAAGAGATAGAGAGGCGGATGCCTGGGATCAAGCGCCCAAGACGGACCTGTGGCAAAAGCGAAGGAATGCTCACGTTGCCTTGATGTCACCACATTGTTTAAGAAAGTCCGCTATGCCACCCGGAATTCGCCCCTCGTACGACCGTCAAAACCACGGTTCTCCACAGGCGATTCCGGAATGAGAATGCAAAGGAATCCCACCGTAATGCCAAAACGTCTCGTGTTGCTTCTGTCCGCATTTAGCCTTGCTTTTCCAGCCTTCGCAGTCGATCCCGCCATCAAGAAGCAACTCGAAAAGCTCGATCCCGCGACCCGCCTCGAACAGAGCTGTGACACGGAGGCGATGAGCCGAATAAACAAGGACGAGACCGGCTACAAGCCCGACAAGGTCATCGCCTACACGTTCAAGGATCCCGTTCCGAGCGACGACAGGCTGGAGGCGCCAGGCGCGGTCTTCCGCAGCAAGGGCGACTGGTATCATCTCTCCTACACCTGCATCACCGGCCCGCAGCACATCAATGTCCGCGATCTGCAATACAAGATTGGCGAAAAGGTCCCGCGCGAGAAGTGGGAAAAATATTACCTCTATGATTGATCGCGGCGCGCGCCGTGAGTTGCCTTTCTGAAGCCTTAGTCCTCAGGCATCAGAATTGCCGCTGAAGCCGGCGGCGAATCGCAGCAGCGACCGCAGGCGGCATCAAACCACATGGCGCCTGACCGCGATGTGCATTATGCAGCGCTTGAACCACGAACGGCTTCTCTTTGGCATGAATCGTATTCTTCTCGTTTCGGCGTTGCTGATCGCATCCGCCTCGATTGTGTCCGCTGCCGCTCCTCCGCCGGAGGAAGCGCCGGTCGTCACCGCGCCCTCGAAGGTCGTGCAGGCCCCCAAGATGGCAGCAGGGCCGAAGCTGGTTGAGCCGCATCTGCGCATTGCCCGGTCGGGCATCAAGGGTCACGCGCGGGTGGCGCTGACCTTTGACGCTTGCATGGGTCAGGCCGACGACCGCATCCTCTCGGTGCTGGTCCAGGAGCGCATTCCCGCGACCATTTTCGTCACTGCGCGCTGGCTGAAGCACAATCCGCAGGCGCTGCAGGTCTTCCTTGAGAATCCCGATCTGTTCGAACTCGAGAACCACGGTCAGAATCACGTTCCAGCCGTCGACAAGCCGGTCTCGATCTATGGCATCGCGTCCGCGGGCTCGCCCGAGGCCGTGCGGCAGGAAGTGCAGGGCGGTGCCGATGCGATGCTCGCAGCCGGTATTGCCCCGCCGCACTGGTTCCGCGGCTCGACCGCCAAATACGACCTCTCCGCCATCGCCCAGATTCGCGACATGGGGTACCGCATCGCCGGTTACTCGGTGAATGGAGACGGCGGCTCGCTGCTCGGCGCCGTTGTCACGGAAAAGCGCATTGCATCGGCCAAAGACGGCGACGTCGTGATCTCCCACATCAACCAGCCGACCCACGCCGCCGGCGAGGGCGTCGCCAAGGCGATCGTCGATCTCATGGCCAAGGGTGTCGAATTCGTCCGGCTGCAGGATGTCGAGGACACCGGCGACGACCGGACGACGCAGTGAGCTAGCCAAGGGCGCTCTGTAGCGTTTCCTCACTCACGTTCGAGGGTCGGGGCACGTCGGGCGCGTCGCGATCCAGCGCGAAATCATCAAACCAGTCGCGGTACCCTCCGCCGATCAGTGCGCCGATAACCTGTGTCGCAAGATAGGAGAAGGTGATGCCGTTGCCGCCATAGCCATAGGCGGCATAGACTTGTGGCATCGAGGGAACCGGACCGATCAGCGGTAGCCCGTCCGACGTCGCCCCGAACGTGCCGCACCATGCCGTCGCGACGCGGGTGTCGGCGCTGGACCAGAGCCGCTTCATCTTCTCCCGGATCGTCATGATCTTTTCGGCCAGCTTGGCGTCGCGGGCCGCGGGGTCGACGGTGTCGTCATCCTCGCCGCCAGCGATGATCCGCCCATCAGGCGTCGTGCGCATGTAGAGATAGGGGTGGCTGTCTTCCCAGATCAGCACCTGATCGCGCCAGAGCGCTGCCGGATCCTGCGGTATCGTCGCCAGCGCCCAGCTCGATGTCATCCGGTGCTGTTTCGGCATATCGATGCCCGGCATGGCGTAGCCGGTGGCGAGCACCGCCGTTTTCGCCTCGATGACGAACGCACCGTCTGTTTCGGCGCTGACCCGCCCGCCTTCGCTATGTAGCTTGGTGACCGAGGCGCTGATCAGGCGCGCGCCTTGCTTCACGGCAATGTCCAGCAGGCCCCAGGTCAGGAGCAGCGGATCGGCCTCCGCCGAGCCGCGCGACAGGATGCCCCCATCGCAGTCGATTTCGAACTCGGTAAAGAGATCGCAATGTTCCAGATACCGGCTTGGCAGTCCGGCACGACGACGCAGCTCGACCTCCCTGCGAAGATCGCCCGCGCCCTCCTGGTTATTGGCGAGGAACAGCGATTGCCGGGGAAGCAGGTTGCAGGCGATCCGGTGGGCGACGATCAGCTTGGAGAGACCGGCGACCGAGGCTGCGCTCCGCCTGTAGATGCCGGCGGCGCGTTCGAAGCCATGGAAACGCTCGAGTTCGCTCAGCGTTCGGTCTATCTCCCACTGCAGCATGGCGGTGCTCACTGCCGTGCTGCCGAGACCCGGCGTCTCGCGGTCGACGATGACCACGGAAAGACCTCGTTCCGCGAGGTGCTGGCCCATCAGCGCGCCGGTAATCCCGCCGCCGATCACCATGGCGTCGACTTTGAGATTGTCCTGAAGTGGCTGGTAATTGGGCTTTGTTCCTGCGTGGCTCCAAGGGGAGGTGCCGCTCTTCAGCCGGTTCTGGCTGGAATCTGCAAGATCGATTTCTGCCATCTGACGCTTCTTACCTCAATTATTTCGGCAATTGCGGTTGCAGTCTCTCTTCGATGAAAAGTTCATCGACGATGGTCATGACAATCAGCGATAGTGGTAGTGCCAGCATAGCACCAACTGCGCCCCACATCCAAGTCCAGAACAAGATCGCCAGAAACACCACGAAGGGATTGATTTCCAGGCGCTTTCCCATGACCGCCGGGAAGATCAGGTTTTCCATGACGAGGTGGACGATGAAGAATGCCGCCGCTGGCATAAGGCCCACCACGATGCCGTCATGCGTGATGATCCCCGCGATGGCGACCGCCAGCGTCATCATCGTAATGCCGAGATAGGGGATGAAGCTCGACAGGAACGCGAAGAAGCCCCAGAGCACCGGCGCCGACAGGCCCCCTACATAGGCGATCACCATCATCACGAGGCCAAGGCAGACGTAGATCAGCGACGCCGTCGCAAAATAAAATCCGAGAACCTGTTCCACGCCGTTGATCACGCGGATGGCGGCAAGCCGCTGCGAGCGCGACCGGAACACCATAATGATGGATTTGCGCAACGTCACCCGTCCGGCAAGGAAAAGCAGCAACGCGGCGAAGAAGATCAACGCCTGCACGAGGGCAGGGGTGAGGTTGGTGCTGACGAGATGCACGACGTTGCCAGTGTTCTCCAGAAGCTTCTCACTCGACATTGGCCCGGTCTGGAAAGTCTCCGGCGTAATGTGCAGCCACTTGATGCGCTCGAGATAGGGCATGAGGCGGTTGAAGCTCTTCTCGACGAAGGCCGGGCCCTCGTTGACGAGCCTTGTCACCGGTCCGGCAAGCGAATTGGCGAGAAGCGCGATCACAAGCGCAACCGCAGTAGACAGGATGACCGCATTGGTGATGCGCGGCACGCCGAGCTTGCTGAGCTTTTCCGCCAGCAGCCCAAGGATCATGCCGACGACGACGGCGAGCGTCACCGGAATGAGGATCAACGACATCATGTAGATGGCCGATAGTGCAAGCACTCCAAAGATACCGATGATGGCCCAAGCCATGCTGACATCAAGCCCGTCCTTCTCCAGGCGACGCATCGGCGCTTGTGGCATCTCCTCCGTGTCCTGGGTCAGTTTTTCTGCCCAGGCGCTGACGGGAGTCGTGCCCACTGTCATTTTGCTGGCCTGCTTGCGGATGCCGTTGGCAATTCCCATCGATAGACGATCCCCGGAAGCCCAGTTGCTTCGCGACGGAAACGCGCGGAACCCCTTCAGGTTCCTAAGGTCAGGTAGACAGGGTCAGGCCGATGCCCCAGGGATCATGCAGGAAGACACCGCCATTGCGCGTTTCACTCTTGATCTCCAGTTCGTCGAGCTTGGTGACAGCTTTTTTGAGCGCTTCCTTGTCGTTGAAGCGTAGCGTGTAGTCGGAAAGGCCCGTCATGCCCTCGGCGCGGGTGCCGGCGCCGCGGCTGTTCCAGATGTTGGCGGCGACATGGTGATGGTAGTCGCCGGTCGCAAAGAAGCTGGCGCCGGGATAGCGCGCCATCAGCTTCAGGCCAAGAATATCGCGGTAGAAGGTGTCTGCTTCCGGAATGTTGCCGACCTGCAGGTGGATGTGGCCGATTGCCGTTCCGTCGGCCATTCCGTTCCAGGCATCGTTGGGTGCGCTGTTGTAGAGCGGTTGCAGATCAAGGCGAAGCGTCGCCATTTCCACCTGACCGTCCGGCTGGAATTTCCATTGGTCGTGGGAACGGTCGGCATAAATCTCGATGCCGTTGCCTTCCGGATCGGAGAGATAGATGGCCTCGCTGACGAGGTGATCGGATGCGCCGTCCAGGACGACATTGTTGTGCGCCGCGTGGCGCAGCCAGCGGGCGAGCTCGGTGCGGCTGGGCATCAGGAAGGCCGTATGGAAAAGGCCGGCTGCGTTGCGCGGTGCGACACGCACATCCTTGCCTGTCGTCAGCGTCAGAAGCGGCGTGCCGTCGACACCGAGGATTTCGCCGCTCGCGCTTTTCTCGATGACATTAAGGCCAAGCATCGATTGATAGAAATTGGAAACCAGCGGCAGGTCGGTGACGACGAGATGCGACTGATCGACATAGGCAGGACGCGTCAGGGCGTAGGACGTTTCAGTGGTCATGGGTGTATCTCCTGCCTTGGATGGGGGAGGCATACCGGCGGTAGCGGCGAAAGCGCCGCCCGTAGCAATACCAAGGAATTTGCGCCGGTTCATGTGCCTCAGAGGTTCCCTTGGTCGCTGTACTTGATCCCTATATGGCGCATTCTGATTGTTCACAGAAGATCCGATTTTGACGATTCAGCGTTCGATGCTTGTTGACAAGAATCCATCCTGATCTTGATCTTGATCAAAGCGCCTTATTTATCTCTTGAGAGGATGTGGCCGTAAGAAACGGCAGCGCTGGAGGGCCTGAATGTACAAGAGAATCATCGTTCCGATAGAAATAGGCGGGTTGGACAGGGGCGAAAAGGCGCTCCGCAAGGCATCCACGCTCCTTGAAAAAGGTGGCGAGATCATCTTGCTCAACGTTGTCGAGGACGTTCCCACCTATGTCGCGATCGATCTGCCGCCCGAGCTGCGGCAAAACGCGATCGACGATGCCGAACAGAAACTCGGCATGCTGATCCGCACGAGCGGCATACCGGCAATGATCGAGATCGGTCACGGCCGCCCCGCCCACAGTATCCTCGCTGCCGCCGAAGCGCATGATGCGGATCTGATCATCGTCGCCTCGCACATTCCCGACTTCAGCAACTACTTCATCGGTGCCACCGCCGACCGCGTCGTCAGGCATGCCAAATGCTCGGTGCTGGTCGATAGGCAGCGCTGAGAAGAAAACAACGGCAAAAGACCGATGGAGGAATATCCATGACCGACACGCAGACCTACGAGCAGATCCTACGCAACCGCCAGCGCGAGCTTCTATCGCGGCTGAGTCGCATCGACGTTGATCTCGGGCGCACCAAGGAGCAGGACAGCGACGACCGCGCGATCGAGAGCGAGAACGACGAAGTGCTGGAGGGGCTTGGCCAGGCCGGCCAGGAAGAGCTGCGCGCCATCGACGCAGCCCTCGATCGGATCACGAAAGGCACGTATGGCACCTGCGTCCGCTGCGGCGAGCCGATTTCGAAGAAGCGTCTCGGCGCCGTACCCTATGCCCCGCTCTGCGAAGACTGCATGAGCTGAAAGGCTCTAAGTCATTAAGGTGGCATGTCATCAAGGGTGGCCCATTTTCAGGCTACCCTTCTGCCTTCCACCTGTGTATCTCCACGCCGAAGCCAGAGCGTCCAAGGCTCACGAAGATGTAACGGCGTGCCATCGCTGTTGTGTTGCCTGCACACCGTTTCGGTGCGACGATCGGTTGGAAAGGTGAGGGGTTTCCCGGCATGACAGAGTTCAACGGCATCCGCTGGGCTTACGACAAATATGAGCTGATCGCCGATGGGGTCGTCCATGGCATTGGGCTTGCTTTCGCGCTCATCGGCGCGACCGTTCTGATCTTTTACGCCACTCTCTGGAGTTCCAATGGCGAACTCGCGGCGGCATGGATCTACAGCGTAGGCCTCGTGCTGACGATCGGCATCTCCTTCTCCTATAACGCCTGGCCGGTTTCGCGGACGAAGTGGTTCCTTCGCCGGCTCGATCATTCCTCGATTTTCATCCTGATCGCCGCCACCTACACACCCTTCCTGGAGCGTGGCGCCGACAGTCCGCTGCTGTTCGGGATGCTCATCGGCATCTGGGCGATCGCGGGGCTCGGCATCTTCCTGAAGTGCGCCCTTCCAGGCCGCTTCGACAAGGTTGCCATCCTTCTCTACCTCGGCATGGGGTGGAGCGGCATCTTCGTGGCCGGGCCGGTGGCGGAGCGCATCCCCTTTGTATCGATGCTCCTGATCCTCATCGGCGGGATCATCTATTCCCTCGGTGTCATCTTCCACGTCTGGGAGAAGCTGCGCTTCCAGAACGCCATCTGGCACGGCTTCGTGGTCGCCGCGGCGGCCGTGCACTACTCGGCGGTGCTCACCTGCTTCAGCATGGCAGGCTCCGGGGTCTGATCAGCCGGCCTGCGTGTCCATTTCGATCAATTCTCTGCTATCGCGAATGATCGCTTTCGTCCCGTCATTTCGTTGGTTTACAACGCTGAATGCCGGGCGTATGCCGCTTGCCGGAACCGAACTGAAATTGGACTTGATATGAACCACGCCGTTCTCGTGCGCGATGCCACCGAAGCCGACCTCCCGGCAATCCGCGATATTTATAATCACGCTGTCGAGCATACGACCGCCATCTGGAACGAAACGCTGGTTGATCTCGACAACCGCATCGAGTGGTTCAAGGCCCGCAAGGCAAAGGGCTTCCCGGTCATCGTTGCGGAGAAGGATGGCAAGGTCACAGGCTATGCCTCCTATGGTGACTGGCGAGCCTTCGACGGCTACCGCCACACGGTCGAACACTCAGTCTATGTCGACAAGGATTGCCGCGGCGCGGGGATCGGCGAATTGCTGATGCGGGCGCTGATCGAGCGTGCGGCCGAGGCCAACATCCACGTGATGATCGCCGGCATCGAGGCGGCAAACGCTGCGTCCATCAAACTGCACGAAAAGCTTGGTTTCCGCGTTGCCGGCACCTTCTCGGAGGTCGGCACGAAGTTCGGCCGCTGGCTCGATCTGACTTGCATGGAGCTTAGGGTCACGAAGTGAGCCTCATCGTTCTCACTGGCGCTTCCGGATCGGGCAAGACGGCGATTTCCAAGGCGATCGCCGCTCGGTTCGCTGGTGAAATCGACGTCTACCATTTCGATGACATCGGCGTTCCCCCGCTCTCGCGGATGGCGGCGGACTACGGCTCGCCAGCCGGATGGCAGCGGGCCATGACCTTCAAGTGGTTTGAGAGCCTCGCGGAGGCACAGCACTCCGGCCGAAATCAGTTGCTCGAAGGCCAGATGCGCCTTGCATTTCTAGAAGAAGCGGCAACAGCAACAGGCATTGCCTATTTGCCGCTGCTGGCCGACTGCGATGACGAAACACGAACGCATCGCCTGGCGGTCGAACGCCGGCAGCCAGAGCTTGCCAACACCGAAATGATGATCTGGGCATCCTTCCTCCGCCGCGAGGCCGTGGCAAAGAAATGCGCGATATTGGATACGTCCCGCTTGTCGCTGGATGAAAGCGTCCAGGCGGTCGTCGAACGCTTCTAAGCAGCTCGGACGCGAGCTTTTATTTCTCCGGCTCGAACACCATCGCGTGGCCGTTGATGCAGTAGCGCAGGCCGGTCGGCGGCGGACCATCGGGGAAGACATGCCCCAGATGGGCATCGCAAGTGCCGCAGCGGATCTCCGTGCGGACCATGCCGTAGGTCGTATCGCGGAGTTCGGTCACCGCGTCGGGTGAGACAGCTTCGAAATAGCTCGGCCATCCGCAACCGGCATCAAACTTCGTGTCTGAGCGGAACAGCGGTGCATTGCAGCCGACGCAACGATAGAGCCCGGTTTCGAACGAATCCCAATAGGGGCCGGTAAAGGCACGCTCGGTGCCATGCTGGCGGGTGATCCGGTATTGCTCGGGAGTCAGCTGCTCCTTCCACTCCGCGTCGGTCTTGTGAACTTTGGCGATTGTCGTATCGGCCATGGCTTGTTCCTTTCGCGCCGGGGGGCAGCTTTGATTTTCGACAGCAATGTGGTGCGAAAGGTCGCATGGATCAAGGGATGCCGAGCTCGTCAAAGCGTCATCCCGTTCCGGCGAAAACGGCGATGCCGTTGATATTTCGTCGATAAACCGATCGCCCCGGAGGTTTGAGGCGCCCTGGACAGAGTCTGTGACTATCGCTTCAATAGACGCTTCGAAGATACTGCAAGGGGCTGACCGACCCGAGATGATCCGTTCCCTGTGAGTATCCTGCCGCTGCCGGTTGCTCCCGGTCGAACAAGACTTGTGACCGCGCGCCTGTTCTCGTAAACCTGACGGACTTCCGGCTTTCGCCGGCTCCACGAAGCACTGCCAGCAGAGGAGGGCACATGGCCGGTGTCACGGCTTTGACATTTGCGGCCTTGTGTCTGCCACTTCTCGGCGCAGTTCTCGCTCCCTTTCTCGTTCGCGTCCTTGGGGCGAACGCCGCTTGGCTCTTGGCGCTTGCGCCGCTTTTGGCCTTTGCGCACTTCGCCAGCCTGCTGCCGGTCATAGCGGGCGGCGAGGTGATAACAGGCGGCTATGCCTGGGTGCCGAGCTTCGACCTCCGCTTTTCCTGGCTGCTCGACGGTCTTTCGCTGACCTTCGCGCTGCTGATTACCGGGATCGGCACGCTGATCGTCCTCTATTCGGGCGGATACCTGAAGGGGCATCTGGATCAGGGGCGCTTCTTCTCCTTTATTTTCCTGTTCATGGGCGCCATGCTCGGCCTCGTCGTCTCGGACAGCCTGCTGATGCTCTTCATCTTCTGGGAACTGACGTCGATTACCTCCTTCCTCTTGATCGGGTTCGACCACGAGCGCGAGGCAGCGCGTCGCGCCGCCCTGCAGGCGCTCGTCGTTACCGGCGGTGGCGGCCTGCTGCTGCTGGCGGGCCTGCTCCTGATCTGGAGCACGACAAACGCGACTGATTTGTCGACGCTGCTGCAATCCGGCGATCTGCTGCGTGGCAATCCATATTATCTGGCGATCCTGATCCTCATCCTCTGTGGCGCCTTTACCAAATCGGCGCAGTTTCCGTTTCACTTCTGGCTGCCGAACGCGATGGAGGCGCCGACGCCGGTCTCGGCCTACCTGCATTCGGCAACGATGGTGAAGGCGGGCGTCTATCTCCTGATGCGCCTCAATCCCGTCATGGGCGGGACACCGGCCTGGGAGACGTTGCTGCCGCTCTTCGGTGGCGTGACGCTGATCGTCGGCACGCTGCTTGCGATCCGCCAGACCGATCTCAAGCTGCAACTCGCCTATACGACCGTTTCCTCGCTTGGCCTTCTCGTGCTGTTGACCGGCTTCGGCGCGCCCTATGCCACCGAGGCCGCGGCGCTCTACCTCATGGCGCATTCGCTCTTCAAGGGTGCGCTGTTCATGGTTGCGGGCATCATCGACCATGAGACCGGCACGCGCGACATCACCAGTCTGCGCGGCTTGAAAGCGGCGATGCCGCTGACCTTTGCGGCAGCACTCGCCGCGGCTATTTCCATGGGCGGTCTGCCGCCGTTCTTCGGATTCCTCGCCAAGGAAGAGATTTACGCCGCGCTGGCACATGCGGACCCACGATCGATCGTCTTCACAATGGTTGCGGTCGCGGGCAACGCGTTGATGTTCGCGATTGGCTTCGCCGTGGCGCTGAAGCCGTTTCTCGGGCCGGTCCGTGCAACGCCCAAGCACCCACACGAGGCACCGCCATTGCTTTGGGTCGGTCCTGTCTTGCTGGCGCTATTGGGCCTGATGACTGCGGTTTTCTCCGCAACGGCGCACCATTACATCTCGTCTCCAACGGGATCCGCCATCCGTGGATCGGCGAGCGTGATCGAGATTTCCCTTATCCCGCATGTCGGCGTGCCGCTGCTTCTGTCTGGTCTTACGATCGCGCTCGGCACGCTCGTTTATTGGCGGATAGACCAGGCGCGTCTGGCCATGGCGACGGTACTGTGCAAGCTAGGACCCGGACCGGATCGTGGCTTCGATTACTTCATCGTAGGTCTGATTAGATTATCGATGCGCGTAACGCGGTTCGTCCAGCCGGGGCGACTTGAACTCTACATCACCTGCACCTTCCTCTGCCTTGCCGCAATCCTGCTCGTCCCCCTCTGGCTCTATGGCGAAATGCCGATGCTGCCTGTCTGGCCACGGCAGGTCCAGGTCCACGAATGGGCGATCTTCCTGCTCGCCGTTCTTGGTCTGTTGAGCGTTGTCATCGCGCGCGACCGGCTGACGGCGATCGTCTCGCTCGGCATCCAGGGCTTCTCCGTCGCCATCATATTCCTGCTGTTCGGCGCGCCCGACCTGTCCTTCACGCAGTTCATGGTGGAGACCCTGTCGGTCGTCATCCTGGCGCTTGTCATGACCCGCCTTCAATTGTCGCCGACCGATCGGCGGCCGCTCAGCCAGAAGATATTCGACGGCTGCATCGCGATCGCCTGCGGCTCTGGCTTCGCGCTGCTTCTGATGAAGGCCACGCAGGGGCCGTTCAACAATGCGCTGACGGAGTTCTTCAACACTTACTCAAAGACCATCGCGCACGGCGCCAACGTCGTGAACGTCATCATCGTCGATTTCCGCGGCACCGACACGCTGGGTGAGATCGCGGTCGTCGCCATCACCGGCCTTGCGATCCTCGCCCTCATTCGAATCCGCGCGCAGACCGAGCGCAAGCTTGCCGAAAACGATCCTGACGCGCCTGAGGATCTGGGGATCGAGCGCCCATGAACACACTGATCTTCCGCACGATCACGCCGGTGTTGACGGCTCTGATGCTGCTCTTTTCCGTCTTTGTGCTCCTGCGCGGCCACAACGAGCCGGGCGGCGGCTTCATCGGCGGGTTGATTGCCGCCTCGGCGCTGGCGATCTTCGGCATTGCCCGCGGCGTCGGCGCCGTGCGCCGCGCCATCGTCTTCCATCCCCTGGCGATATCAGGGGCCGGACTGTTGATGTCCTGCTCCGCCGGTCTGCTGTCGGTCGTCTTTGCCGTGCCGTTCATGACCGGGCTGTGGATCTATCCTGAGATAGCCAGTGTCGAGGTGCCGCTCTCGACCGTCATGCTCTTCGATATCGGGGTCTACCTGGTGGTCGTCGGTGCCATCACCTCGATCGCGCTGGCGCTTGAGGAAAGGGAGATCGAGTGATGGAGCCGCTGTTTGCGATCCTCGTCGGCCTGTTCTTCGCCGCCGCGATCTATCTGATGCTGTCGAAATTCTCGATCCGGATCATGCTCGGGATCGCCGTCCTCGGCAACGCGGTGAACCTGTTGCTGTTTACCGCAGGACGTTTGACGCGCGAGGTGCCGCCGATCATCGCGGCAAACCTCGATACGCTCCCTAACGGCGCCGCCAATCCGCTGCCGCAGGCGCTGATCCTGACGGCGATCGTCATCTCCTTTTCCTTCCTCGCCTTCCTGCTGGTGCTGACCTATCGCGCCTATCAGGACATCGGCACCGACAACACCGACGAAATGCGTGTCGCCGAGCCCGTCGATCCACCGCTGCCGCCGATGGGGTACTAGATGGCGGCTCCGGTAAGCACGATCACCGATCTCTCGGCTGCGATGGTCACGGCGTCTGTGCCGCTCGCCAACTGGCTCGTCATCGCACCCGTGGCGCTCTGCATCACGCTCGGCGCCGTCCTCTTGATGATGCGCGGCTCGCTGCGACTGCAGGCGCAGGTCGCCATTCCGGGCCTTGCCGGTCTGGTCCTGCTGGATGCCGCGCTGTTGGCGAAGGTGGTGGCGCATGGCCCGCTGACCATGGTCATGGGGCGCTGGCTTCCGCCGTTCGGCATCGCCTTCACCGTCGATCTCTTCGGCGCGCTGATGGCCCTGACCGCTGCCATCGCAGCGCTCGCCGGCGGCCTTTATGCGTTGAAGGACGTCACCGAAAGCGGCCGCCGATACGGTTTCTTTCCCTTCCTTTTGCTTCTGATGGCAGGCGTTTCCGGCGCGTTCCTGACAGGCGACGTCTTCAACCTCTATGTCTGGTTCGAGGTGCTTCTCATTTCGTCCTTCGGGATGTTGATCCTCGGCTCCGAGCGCGGGCAGATCGACGGGGCCATGAAATATGCGGTGCTGAACCTGATCGGCACGACGCTGTTCCTGATCTCGGTCGGCATCGTCTACGCTGTCTTCGGCACGCTCAACATGGCCGATATCGCTGGCAAGGTGGAGAGTGTGCGCGACACCGCGCCGCTGATGACCCTGTCCGCCCTCTTGCTGCTGGCCTTTGCCATGAAGGCCGCTGCCTTTCCTGTCAATTTCTGGCTGCCGGCCTCCTATCATACGCCGCGCATCGTCGTGTCGGCACTGTTTGCCGGTCTGCTGACCAAGGTCGGCGTCTACGCCCTCATTCGCGTCATGGTCATGCTGCTGCCGATCGAGCGCGAACAATTGAGCCTTCTGATTGCGGCGGTGGGGGCAGCGACCATCGTCGTCGGCGCGCTTGGGGCGCTGGCGCAGGACGATATCCGCAAGCTCCTCGGCTATGTCGTGATCTCGGGCATCGGCAACATGCTGGTCGGCATAGCGCTAGGCACGCCCGGCGGCCTGTCCGGCGCGATCTTCTACGCGCTGCATTCGATGGTGCTGATGACGGCGCTCTATCTTCTCGCCGGGCAGGCTGCCGCCCTTGCCGGCGGTTTCTCGCTGACCGCGCTCGGCGGCCTCTATCGCAAGAACGGCGGTTTTGCCGCGTTCTCTTTCATCCTCTTCGTCGCCGCGTGTGGGTTGCCGCCCTTTTCCGGCTTCTGGCCGAAGGTGATTTTGGTCAGAGCATCGATCGACGTCGGCGCCTGGTGGCTGGCCGCCGCGATCCTGATCGGCGGCTTCCTGCTGACGGTCGTATTCGGACGCGTCTTCCTGCTCGCCTACTGGCGACCGGCAACGGCACCGCAGGCGGCAGTGTCAATCAGCTGGCAGGCGGGGCTGCCGCTTTTCATCCTGACAGCTCTTGTCGTTGCTTTCGGCATCCTGCCCGAACAGCTGCTGGACATGGCGCAAGCTGCGGCGACCGGCCTCATCGATCCGACAGCTTATCTGCAGTCGGTCTTCCCGGATGGAGGGATGCCATGATCGCCCTGCTGCTGAACGTGCTGCTCGCCATTGCCTGGGCGACCGTTACCGGCAGCGCGTCGCCGCACAACCTCCTCTTCGGCTTTGCGATCGGCGCCCTGTGCTTGTCCATCATCCGCGAACCCTATGGCAGCCGGGGATATCTTCGCCGGTCCTTCGCGATCGTGCGGCTTGCCCTTCTGTTTCTCAAGGAGTTGGCGATCTCGGCCTGGAAGGTCGCCGTCACGGTGCTGACGCCCAACATGCGGCTGCAACCCGGCATCTTCGCCTTTCCGCTGACCGTCGACCGCGATTTCGAGATCACGCTTCTAGCCAACATGATCACCCTGACGCCGGGCACACTGTCGGTCGATGTCTCCGACGATCGCAAGACGCTTTACGTGCATGCGCTGGATTGCGCCGATCCCGAGGCGACCAAGCGCGATATCGCCAACGGTTTCGAGCGCCGGATCATGGAGGCATTTCGATGATCTCCCCGCTTGCCATCATGTCCACGGCCGCCGCGGTTGCCCTGGTCATCCTTGGAATTGCCTTTCTCCTGGCGGGATGGCGGGTCCTCGTCGGGCCGACGCTGCCCGACAGGATCCTGGCGCTCGATACACTGTCAGGCACGGCAATCGGCTTCATCGCCGTATTGGCGGTCAAGACGGGCTTCAGCCTCTATATCGACATCGCCATTTCGCTGGGACTTGTCGCCTTTCTGGCAACGGTCGCCTTCGCGCGTTTCGTGATGTCGCGCGCTCCTGTCGCGGAACGGCACAGCGAAAAAAAGGCGCGTGCCCCGAAAAAGCCCAAAGTCGCGGCCAAACGCAGCGACAAGAATGGCAGGAAGGGCAAGAAATGATGGACTATGCGACAGCGCTCGTCGTCGCTTTCCTTTTGCTGGCCGGTTCGTTGTTTGCGCTCGTTGCCGCACTCGGCGTCGTGCGGTTGCCGGATCTCTACACGCGCATGCACGCCGCTTCCAAGGCTGGAACGGTCGGTTCCGGCATGCTGCTTTTTGCCGCCGGTGTCGCCGCGGGCGAGGTTTCGGTCTTTGCGCGGGCGCTCGCCGGTTTCGTCTTCTTCCTGCTGACGGCGCCGGTCGCGGCGCACCTCCTTGCCAAGGCCGCGCACCAGTCTGGATATCGCCTCGGCCCCCAATCGGTGCGCGATGACCTCGCCAAAAGATGAGAGCGCTTCCGATTCAGTATTTTAAGTTGATTTTTGCACCCTTTTGCAGATTTCTTAATGGTTAATGTTTGGGTTTATGGCAGGCAATTCTTGCGAAATAGACATTTTTCGGTAGATATATATGAAATAATAATTGGCGTTTTCGTAAAACGGTGATAATTGGTGATCAAGTAGAGTTCTGATATTGAATTAGAATCACGTTGCTTATTTCCTCGTTGGCTTTGGATTTCAGTGTTTAATTGAGGAAGTAAGCTGCGTGGTAGCGTACTAATTCGAAATCGGGCAGTATAAGAACGGGTTTCGGCCTCAGGAATCTAGGGGTGGATTTCAGTTTTTCGAAACAGGTTGCCGTAGCCTGGGTTTTTTGCTGTTGGCTCTACGATGACGGTCTTGGCTGACGAGGCTTAGACCTTTGGAGCATTGAAACAGGAGAAACGTATTATGACGGATACTGCAGCCGGTAGCGGGCCGGAGTTGCTGGTCGAGCTCACCGCAGATATTGTTGCCGCCTATGTCAGCAACCACGTGGTCCCGGTTGGCGATCTCGCTAACCTGATTTCTGACGTGCATTCGGCACTTAGCAATACGTCGACGCCGCAAGCTGCAACGGCGGTTGTCGAGAAGCAGAAGCCGGCTGTATCGGTGCGTAAATCCGTTCAGGATGAACAGATCACATGCCTGGAGTGCGGCGGCAACTTCAAGTCGCTCAAGCGTCACCTGATGACCCACCACAATCTCTCGCCGGAAGAATACCGCGAGAAATGGGAGCTCCCCGTCGACTACCCGATGGTAGCGCCGGCCTATGCCGAAGCGCGCTCGCGCCTCGCAAAGGAAATGGGGCTCGGCCAGCGTCGCAAGCGCGGACGCGGCTGATCGTTGCCAAGGATTTGATCCTGTAGAGCCGGGCGGAAGCCCGGCTTTTGTGTTTTTGGCCGGGGAAGAAAGGGGGAAGCGGCCAAACTGATGCTGCGCACGGCCCTGATGGCGCTCTCCCGGCATTACAATCCGCCGGCGCCCGCGCGCCGATCGCGCGTGGAGCATTGGGGTGCGCAGGGCTACAGGCCCGAACTCTATTCGTGATGAGGCGGGTGGTTGCTTAGGCCACCGCGCGTACGCGGGCTTCCTCGCGGATGCGGTTGACCATCGAGCGCAGGCCGTTGGCGCGCTGCGAGGAGAGATGCTCGACGAGGCCGATCTTCGAGAATACGTCGAAGGCGTCGAGGGCCGCGATATCCGATGCCGTCTTGCCGGAATAGGTTGCAAGAACGATGGCCACGAGCCCGCGCACGATATGCGCGTCGGAGTCGCCCTCGAAGTTCATGACGGGATTGTCTGGATCCCCCGCGGTGTGCGTTACGAGCCAGACCTGGCTGGCGCAGCCCATCACCTTGTTAGCCGATGTCTTCTTGTCGTCGGGAAGGTCCGGAAGCGCCTTTCCGAGCTCGATCACATAGCGATAGCGATCTTCCCAGTCGTCGAGGAAGGAGAAGTCGTCAATGATCTGCTCGAGGGACGTCATGTATTGTGGCCTTTCGTTATCAGGTTTCATATAGGTGAAACGCGGCCAGATTTGAACCATTAAAAAGAAACGCCGCGGAGGATAGGCATCCTCGCGGCGCAGCAAAAGCTGGAAATAAACAGGGCAGGCACGTCAGGCATGGGATATTCCGCGGCTTGCGGATCGCCGGTGCAAGCTTGGTTGCGGGAAATCCCGCGTAATTCTCAGGTGGCCGGACGCGGCGTCGGCAGCGGAATGGTGCCCGTCGTCACGGTGTCGGAAAGGCTTTCATCGCCGTCGTCAACCGGCGGGCGATAGGGCATCGGCTGGTTCAGCGCTGCGGTGCGCTCCTGTGCCTCGGCCTGAGCCTCGGCATGAGAGGGCGCAAGTGCCGCGACGGGAGCGATCGGCGCATTGGGTGCGACAGCAGGCTTGGCGGCGTTGTCGTCACCGAAACGGCTGTCCAGCAGCTCATAGGCGACACGGGCGCCTTCGCGGGCCCGGTGGCCGAGCGCGGCCATGGTCTCCGCACCCTTGACGCAGACCTCCGGCTTCTCGCCGCACATGCCTGTCACGTAGTCATAGGCGCCTGTCGCCGCGACAAAGGCGTCGGAAAACTGCAATGTCGGCTGCGAGCTGGTCGAGCTCTCGCCGCTGAAGAACGACAGCAACACGAGCACAAGCCCGAACCAGAATGATCCTTTGATCAGAAACCACATCGTCGTTGCCATCCTGTTTTCCCGTTCGGTCTTACCGCCGAATCGGTCCGGTCTTCCGGTGTGCTTTGACCTTAGAGCAGAGTTGCGAATGCCAGTTTTCAAAACTCGTCGGCATTTGCCTCAAATTTAGTTCGAATTTTAATGAACGGGATTTGCACCGCATTTCGGTCAAATTGTAGCGACCGCTGTTAAGCATGTCATCGGCCTCCTCCTGTAATTGCAGGCAAACCTTGCGGCAGATGTGCCACAAAGGTTAACAGCAAGCTGATATGTGAGCGAAATCCGTCGCTTACCGCCCGTTAACCGTAAAAAATCAAAGCCGCTTCCATATGTCCAAAAACGGGACATTTCGCTCTTCTGCGGTGTGGAGGCGGCTTTTCCCTTATCCTTTCCTTAAGCGCCCAAGGCCTATTGTCGGCCCTGGTAAAAAGCCTTTTTTGGGCGGGTATTGCGTGCGTGTAATGAGTAAGATCGCAGAGCGGGCGGCAGCCCTCGTGGACCGGGCGGTGGAAAGCTGGCTCTCCCGGACAGGAGGGGGCACAGCGGTGCGCCAGCGTGAATTGATGATCCTGCGCCGCTTGGCGCTGCTTTCGTCGGCGGCTCTCGTCGCGGTCCCCGTTGGGCTCTCTTCTGTGACCAGTCCTGCCATTGCGCTACCCGTCGGTGTCGCAACCGTCTGCGCGGCCTTCCTGTTTTCTGCGGTGGGCAGCATTGCCCTGTCGCGTCAGGGTACGGCAACAGCGCCGATTGCCGCGCCTGTCGCCGAAGACTTTTTCATGGAAGCAACCGCCGGTCTCGCCTTCTTCCTGGATCCGCAGGGCAACGTCACTGCCGTCGGCGGTCGTGACAAGCGCGAATATCTCGCCTGGATGCGTGATCCGATCGGCAAGGGCTTTGTCGATCAGATACATGTCTCTGACCGCATCCTTTTCCTGCAGGCGCTGGATCAGCTTCGCCAGGGTGAGGCGACTGCCGCGGTCGATCTGCGGCTGGAGCGCCCTTCGGTTTCGCGTGACAACAGGCAGTTTGCCTACCTGCGTATGGATATGACCGCGCGGCAGGACGGCGACGGCACGCTCTTAAGCGTGATTGCCCAGCTACGCGATGTCTCGGTGGAGCAGCAGTTACGGCAGGAGGCGCAGAACCGCGCCGCCGACGCCCGCTCGGCAAACGATGCAAAATCGCGGTTCCTTGCCGCGGTCAGCCACGAATTGCGCACGCCGCTCAACGCCATCCTCGGCTTCTCCGACATCCTGCTCGGCGAGTATTTCGGCAAGCTCGAAAACGACCGCCAGCGGGAATATGTCGGCCTTGTCAGGGAATCCGGCGCGCACCTGCTCTCCGTCGTCAACACCATGCTCGACATGAGCAAGATCGAAGCGGGGCGCTACGAGCTTTGCCTCGAACCCTTCGACATTGCATCCGTCGTTCGTTCCTGCGAGGCCATGCTGGCGCTGCAGGCGAAGTCCAAGGGTGTATCGCTGACAAGCCGAGTGCAGCGCGGTCTCGACGAGGTCGTGGCCGATCAGCGCGCGATCCAGCAGATCCTGATCAATCTGGTTGGCAATGCCGTGAAATTCACCGATGCGGGCGGTGCGATCTCGATCGACGCGTCGATGCGCGACGGCGTTCTGAACCTCTGCGTGAGCGACACCGGCATCGGCATTCCCGGCGACAAGCTGGAAACGCTCGGCCAACCTTTTGTCCAGATCCAGAACGACTATAGCCGCCGATTCGAGGGAACGGGACTCGGCCTGTCGTTGGTGAAGGGCTTGGTGGCGCTGCATGGCGGCGACTTCGCAATCGCCAGCACGCCGGGCGCCGGTACGATCATTACGATGTCCATTGCAGCGGATGGCTCTGGCATTCCGGCTGTGGGTACTGCCCGCAACGATCTTGTCGAGTTTCCGCCGCGACTGAAGGCTGTGCCGGCGCTAGCGGGCGTTTTGGAAGAGGGGCTTTTCGATGGCCGCGAGCAAGCGAAAATCGCCTAAGGGACGGAGAGGCCGACAGAAACGGCCGAGCCTCCTTCTCACAGGGGCAACCATGGTCGGCGGTATCGGGCTGCAGGGCGCAAGCGTGCTCGGCGGCGTGATCGGCCGCAACCCGTCGGTTGCCGGCGGTACGGCAGCCTTCCTTGTCATCTTCAGCTTCGTAGCCGCAAACGCGCTCTGGTATCAGCCAGGGGCGCATCCGCACCCGTTCCTGCGCACCCGCGATCCGCTCTTTCCGAACGTGCTCGGCGGTCGCCCGGTCATCGAGGAGCAAAGCGGGAATGTCACCACCTTCAAGATCCAGCGGCAGGACGAGGCCGACGTCACGCAGACCAATGCGACGCCGCCAGTCGCTCCCGGCGGGCAGCAGCCGAGCCAGATCGTCATGGACATCCAGACCGAACTGGTCCGGCGTGGCCTTTACAACGGCACTCCGGATGGGGTCATCGGCCCGCGCACCAGTGCGGCGATCCTCTTCTTCGAAGAAACCGTGGGCATGCCGCAGACGGGCGACGCAACGCCAGATGTGCTGGCAGCGCTCAGAACCGACTCGGTCGGCCCCTCGGCGATCCCGCTGGAAAAGCCGCGCGAAGACATCACCTCGAAGGCATCCGCCGAGGATCCTGTCGCCGCCGCCATCCGCAGCGCCGAAAAGAGTGTGAAGACCGCGCCGACACTTGCAAAGAAAGCCGCACCATCCGCGGAGTTGTCGACTGTGGATCTCGTCCTGAAGATCCAGAAGGGCCTCAGCAACATGGCCTACGCCAATGTCGGCGTTGACGGTGTGCCGGGAGAACAGACTCGCACCGCCATTCGCCACTTCCAGAAGCACTACAACCTTCCCGAGAATGGCGAGCCGAGCGAAGCGGTCTTGAAGAAGCTCAAGGAGATCGGCGCGCTCTGAAGCCCGGCAATGCCAAGCATTGCCGCTTGCCGTTTGTCTGCTATAGCTCGCCGATGAGATTACGCACCGATATTTTCGTCTCCGCCCTCCTGCGCCGGGTTTTTGCCAAAGGTGACTTTGCCGCTGTCGAGGCAAAGGGTGCCGACGAGGCGGGCGCCATCTTCATTCGCCAGCACTTCCGCGATGGTCTTGAGACGCTCTACGGCCCAGCGCCGCAAAGCCTCTTCGACGACGAGACGAGCGGGGAGCGCCTATTCGAGCAACGGCTGACGCGCGAAGAGCCTGATCGGGTCAGGGAAATGCTCGAGCGTGAGCGGAAGTTCGACCCGGACCTCTGGATCGTCGAGCTTGAAGCCGATGAGCTCGGGGATATCGTTCCGCTTGGCGACGGGCGCGAGAACCCTCTCTAGTCAAAGTCAGCGTGTACGGATGATGCGCCTGTCCTGGGCGGGCGGTTCCTCATGGGTGGCTTGCGCCGTTTCTGTTTTTTCGGGCAGGTAGGTATAGCTGTCGGCGCGGCGCCAGGCGTCGACGCGGGCGTTGCACTCTTCCAGATCGAGACTGTCCAGCACCATCCATGCGCGCGTGACGCCATGCTGCGGTTCCGCGAGGTGCGGGTAGAGCTTTTCGAGCACAAAGACGGCGTCGCGGAAGTCCAGGCCGAGACTGATGAGCGTGGTCGCCAGTTGCTGACCGGAGATATCGAGCATAATGCGCTCTGCAAGCCAGCGGCTTGCCGAAAGCCCGCTGGCAAGCGCCTTTGCAAAGAGCGCCGCTTCGCGATTGCGGGCAAAGCGGACGAGGAGTGCGGCCTGGATCGGCGACAGGTTACGCAGCCCGAGGCGATCGCCTTCCGGGCGGCTGACATGACGTGCCAACTCCCTGATTCTATTGCGTATCTCCTCTTCACTCGCGCGGCGCGCTGCAGCCTCGGCTTCCTCGAGGGAAGCCGGAACCGGCGGTTCGGATGGTACGATGCCGGTTTCGACCTCAGCCGGAGCTGCCAGCCGCTGTTCCGCCTGACGCAGGCCGACCAGCGCGTCGATGACCCGCGGGGAAAGCGCATCCCGGCTGACGATCGCCTTCATGTGTGCGCTGCCCTGGGTGCGCGCAATGGTGATCAAGGTCTCGTCGTCGATCGCCGGCGAGGAGGTGAGGAACGGCGCTGCAATGTCGATCGACTGGCAGCCGACGAAAAGCGCGACGGCGGGTGGAATCTGCGGGCATTGGGAAAGGGCTGCCACGGCCTGACGCTTTGCCTCGAGAGAGGAGGCCTGGAACAGCGGCGTGAAGAGTTCGGCGAATTGGCGCAGTTCGGAGCGGGTTGGCGGCTGCAATCCCTCGAAGCTGCTGACGGTCGCCATGAGAACCACGTCCTTCTTCCGGCTGGCGGATGGGGCCTCTAGGTCTCGGAACCGGTCACGCACAAGAACACACCCTGGAAACGCAAAAAGGGATGTCGCAGGACTGGACGCGAAGGGACGCCCCTTACCCCACATAGGTTATGAACAAATCCTACATGGGCAGGGTTAACGCTTGCTAAAGACTTTATTCAATTTGTACCGAAAGGCTTCACCGTATGACGACCGCGGGACGGAGTGACTAAAGCCCTTTGTGTCCGCGCAGCGCCGCCAAAAGCCTCTCGGCGCTATTGTTCCCGGACTGATAGAGGTCAAGCGCAGCGGACGCTGCCATCTGGGCTTCGGCGCTCTTGATGTCGATCCGCTTTTCCGCACACCACGCATCGAGGGCATCGCGCAGCACGTCAAGGTCCTCGGGAGAGAATGTCGAACCGATAAACAAAGACATTTTAACCCCTCCCTGTCCGCAATAAGCGGAAGACGGCGCCCCGCCGCCTGGCCACGGACCCGTGGCCGATGACACAACTTTACCGGTATTGGTGAGGATCGCAATTGATATTTTTGTGACGAGAAACCACGGAGCTGTGATGGGGCCGCCATCGCCGACACAACCTCCGTTAAGTATATGAATTAATGCTAATATCGTTGCGACATTGTCGATTGAAACTTCTTATGAGAAGTTTGAAACCAAATGGGGACTCAGCGCGTTTATAAGATGTCGTGCAAATAGCTAACGTCCAGGCATGAAATTAACGATCTGTTAACTGTCATATGTCTCAATTCGGGTATGAACGGCGATCGAGTGCTTCGGTCGTCCGGTTTCACATCACGGTATTTCAAACAGGTGCCGTGAGAAAGGCGCGAATGCCTCGGAGCCCGGTTTCGGGTTCTACAGGACGCGCTGGCTCGCATAGGCGGGCAGGGTGAGATTCCGCAGTTCATCCGTCTCGGGCCGTGCATGGAGACGAGAATGGCAATAGTCGTCGCATTGGCGGACCGTCTGTCTCAGACGCAACGCCGCAAGGGCAGGAAACCAGTCGAGGCACAGATCCTCCTTTTCACGGGCGTGCGTTACGAGCGCCTGACGGAAAGCTCGAAGCGTTCCCCGGCGCCTCGCATTTCGCGGGCAAAGAAATAGACTTATTGCTTCAATCCGAGGGGCCGGCATATTCGTCGCAGCCGGCCTCCGCGAGGAAGTTCCGCGCGGCTGCGTCGAAGCTCGCCTGGGGCGCCAATGTCCTCAACACCACATAGCCTTCCGAACGCGTACTTTCCACGAGAATGGTTTTCTGCAGGTCAGGCGGCAAAGCCTTGCGAAGCTCTGTCAACTGGATCGGCGTTCCGACCAGAATGTCGAGCGCTCCCCCCACAGACGTTCTGTCGTTCATGCTGAAGACCTCGTTCGAAGCCTCGTCATAGAGCGCGACAGACCAGAACGGCACATTGCCCTTGGCCGTCAGGCGGATTGGATTTTCCTCAATGTCGAACGAGCAGACAGCAGTGCGGACAAAAGGGTCATCGTTGGAAAGTCCCGCGGCATCGTCCGTCGACCCAAGCAGGTAGAACTTGTCGAGATCGCCCTCGGAGGCGACGCGGGTGGCGGCGTCCTTGCCGGTAAAGTGCGGCAGCGAAAGAATGATGACGAGGTGCAAGAGTGCCGCCCCGAAAAGTCCCGCGAGGATGGCAAACAGGATCCTAAGCATTGCCGCATCCGGTTTTCTGAAGCTTCGGCATCGCAAGGTCGATAACGCCGGAGCTGCCGGCTGTCGGGGTATCGAAGAGGGTCAGGACGAGTTGGAAGGTACCCGCCGCCGGCAGCGCTAGCCAGTTTCCCGGTCGGGCGTGCGCGGAAATGTCGATCGTGAAGCTGCTGTCGGGCTGCCGCAGCACCGTCCAGGAATTCAGCGCGCCGGGAAGCCCCGGTCGCAGCGAGGCAGGATTGCCGCTGTTGTCTGCGGTAAACAGCGTCCAGATGCGGGCGGGCGGCGTCTGCCCCGTGATACGGTAGCTGCAGCCGGCATTCAGCCGGTCGCCGGCGTCATCGACCTTGGCGGTAAACATCAGGCCTTCGGCGTTTCCGTAAAGCAGGCGTCCGGCACGCGCCCGGTGCGATTTCGCATAGGGGTCGGCGCTTTCGGTTTGTAGCTCGGGGAAGGCTTCCCAGGCGCCGAGCTTGATCGCGCCGAAGCCGGCCGTCGCATCCAGCGCGTAGAGCGAAATCATGATCCCGCCACCAAAGGCGATAATCAGAGTCATCGCTATGAAGAGAGGAAACCGAAACACTATGCGCCCTTGAGAAACAAATCAGTTGAAAGGGTTACCACTGATTCTAGCTAGGCGGAATGGTGCAGGGCGGTATCGGCGGCATATCCCGGCCAAAACGGATCAACGCTGGACCATTCGAAAGGCCGACTGATTGTCGATTTTCGATAGCTGGATCAGCGTCCAGACTTTTGGCATCAAGCGATTTTCAAAGATCGGCGCCCGCCGCGACGACTTTTCCGGAAGCTATCAGCGCCCGCACAGATTCGTGCACTGCCTCCAAGCTCGTGTACCGCGGTTTGTAGCCCAGGCGGTTTCGGCTCTTTTCAATTGAGTGGCACGAGCTTCGGATCACGTGCCCACGACTGCTTTCCGCATACTCGCCGAGATCGGCAAGCCATTCTTCAAAGGGCTTGTAAGCGATGCGCGGCTCCTTTCCGAACCAGCGATATGCCGTTTCCGCGTAGCCCCGCAGGGTCACCGCTTGTTCCGATACCGTGTTGAAGACTTCGCCGATTGAAGCCGACCGGTTCTCGATCGCACACATGATCCAGCGAGCCACGTCATCAGCATGGACGTGATGGACCATTTCAAGTCCGAGGTTCGGCAAGACGAGTTCATCGCCACGGGCAATCAGCGAAAAGACTTCCGGATCCGCGTTTCCGATCGGGTTGATCGGATTCCAGCCTTCGCCGACGATATGGCCAGGACGGAAACAGGTCGCGGGAAAGCCGGTGACGTGCGCCTCCCGCGTCAGCCAGGCTTCGCACTCGGCCTTGCCCCTCCCGTAGGCGTCTATCGGATTGGGCGGATCGGTCTCGGTCGAGGGGATCGCAAAAAGGCGGCCATAGACCCAGATCGAGCTACAGAACAGGTAATGGCCAACCTTTCCTCGGAGGGCCTCCACCACGTGCCGTGTACTGGATAGGTCGAACGATATCATATCGACGACGATATCAGGCCTTAGATCTGCGATCTTGGCGCCGAACCGGCCGGCTTTCTCCTCGGCCGCGCGATCGAGCGCGACGTTCTCGATCTCACCCCATGCGTAGTGGGGGCGATACGGTTTTGCTGTGCCACGGCTCACATTGACGACCTGATGGCCTCGCTCGACAAGCGCTGGCACCAGATAGCTTCCGACGTGGCCACTCCCTCCGATGATGACGATGCGTGACATGATCGGCCTCCCTCGCTCTACGAAGCAGTTGCTGCTGATGCCCTTAGTCGGCGCTCGCCACCTTTTGCGCGGCAAGCGGGGGCGCCGCCTTCAGCGCCTGGCCAAGGTCCTTGAGAATGTGCGTGGACTCGACCGAGAGCATCCGGGGGCGGACGAGGGGCGGCGGGCTGCCCTCCGCCGGCTTGGCGGCGGCGACCGTTTTTGCCGTCTTGTCGGGCGGCAGCGGCTGCGTGCCGGGGATCTGTCGAAGCGTGATGCCCTGGTGCGCATAGTCCATGGCACGCTTGAAGGTCATGGCCGGCAGCGAGCCGCCGGTCATCTCGTTGGTCGAGGTATAGTCGTCGTTGCCAAACCAGACGGCGCACGTGTAGTTGCCGGTGTAGCCGATGAACCAGGCGTCGCGGTACGCCTGCGTCGTGCCCGTCTTGCCGGCTGTCAGAATGCCGTTGTCGAGCGCTGCCTTTCGCGCCGTTCCGACATAGGGGACGCGGGACAGCATCTGGTTCATGTAGGTGTCGGCCTTCTCGGAGAGCACGCGCTTGGCGGGCGGCTCGTCACGGTCGAAGTCGTAGAGGACGTCGCCGCCGTAATCGAGGACCTGCGTGATGCCGTGACGGCGCGACTGGTAGCCACCTGCCGGGAAGACGGCATAGGCGGTCGCCTGGTCGAGCACCGTCACCTCGGAGGTGCCGATCGGGATCGTCACGTCGTCGCGCACGGGCGACTCGACGCCGAGGTTCTTCGCCATGGCCCGGATCGGCTGGATGCCGAGCTTTTCCTTGGCAAGGCGCACTGGAATGGTGTTGATCGACTGGGCGATGGCAGTCGCAATGGTGACGCGGCCGGCGTACTTATTGGCGTAGTTGCGAGGGGCCCAGTTGCCCCAGTAGATCGGCGCGTCGACGACGATGGTATCGGGCGTCATGCCGCTCTCCATCGCCACCGAATAGGTGTAGACCTTGAAGGATGAACCCGGCTGCCGCAGCGCCTTGGTGGCACGGTTGAACTGGCTTTCGCCGTAATCCCGGCCGCCGACCATGGCCCGCACCGCGCCGCCGTTTTCGATCACCACCATCGCGCCCTGTTTGGCGTGATAGCGCTCGCCATATTCGCGCAGCGACGTTTCCACTGAATCGTCGGCCGCGCTCTGCAGCCCCATGTCGATCGTGGTCCTGACGACGAGCGAATGCTGGGGGAAGCGCGGCGAGAGGCGCATGACCTCGTCAAAAGCCCAGTCGAGGAAGAAATCGGGTGATTCCACCTGGTTGCGGTCGACGACCGTCGCCGGATTACGCCGGGCGGCGATCACCTGGCCCTCGGTCATCAGGCCGCTTTGCACAAGGTTGGTCAGCACCTCGTTGGCGCGACCGCGCGCCGCCGGCAGGTTGACGTGCGGCGCATATTTCGCCGGCGCCTTGAACAGGCCGGCGAGCATTGCGGATTCAGCCAGATTGACGTCGGTGATGCTCTTGCCGAAGTAGAACTGCGCCGCTGCGGCAGCGCCGAAGGTGCCACCGCCCATGTAGGCGCGGTCGAGATAGGTGGAGAGGATTTCCTTCTTGGAGAGGTTGGCTTCGAGCCACAGCGCCAGGAAGGCTTCCGTAATTTTTCGGTCGATCGAGCGTTCGTTGGAAAGGAACAGGTTCTTGGCGAGCTGCTGCGTCAATGTCGAGCCGCCCTGTACAACTTCGCCGGCCTGGGCGTTGGTAACAAGCGCGCGGAAGAGACCGATGACGTCGATGCCGAAGTGATCGAAGAAGCGCCGGTCCTCGGTCGCAAGCACTGATTTGATCAGCGCGTCGGGCAGTTCGTCGATAGGCACGGAGTTCTGGTGGATGACGCCGCGATGGCCGATGACGTTGCCATAGCGATCCAGGAAGGTGACGGCGTAGTCGCCGCGATTGCGCCAATCTTCCTTGGTAGCTTCAAAGGCAGGCTGGGCGAGGGCGAGCATCAGGACGGCGCCGACGGAACCCCATGTCAGGCCTTCGCCGGCCAGTTCGAAGAAAATGCGCTTCCAGCCGCGAACGCGGAAGCGGCGGAAGAAGATGGTGATGTCTTCCCAGATTTCGGCCGAGCGAAAACCGGCATTCCAGATGGTCGAATCGATCCACGAGTCGATCTTCAAAAGCAGGTGGCGTTGCTTGCGCGGCCGTTTTTCTGGATTGTCCGGATCCGTCACGTCTTATATTCCCGCCCGATCAGTCACTTCGACGTCGGAGGAACCTGACGCCGGACTATGGCAAATCTGCCGACAGTGCCCCGGAGTAACCGGAGCTTGGTGAATCATTGGTTGATTTGGCTGACAAGAACAAGAGAAATGGAAGCTCTCACGCGATTTTGCGCGGAGCTGTTGCAAGAACGGAATGATGGAAGAAGTACCCTTCTGGAAGACGAAGACGCTCGCCGAGATGACGACGACCGAATGGGAGAGCGTATGCGACGGCTGCGGCCTCTGTTGTCTCAACAAGCTCGAGGAGTGGGATAGCGGCGACATCTACTTCACCTCGATCCGCTGCAAGCTGCTCGACGACCACAGCTGTCGCTGTTCCTCCTACGAGAACCGCTGGGATTTCGTGCCCGATTGCGTCCAGCTCTCCAAGGAAAACGTCGACGAGATCGCTTGGCTGCCGCCGACCTGCGGCTACCGGCTGATCAACGAGGGGCGCGATCTTTACTGGTGGCATCCCCTGGTTTCTGGCGATCCCGAGACTGTGCATGCCGCCGGCATTTCGGCGCGCGGCCGGACGATCGACGAAACCGAGGTCAAGGTCGACGACTTTGAGGATTATGTGGTGGATTGGCCGCTGACAGTGGGCGACGAGGCGCAGGCCCAGCAGCCGGAGGCGGCTAAGTAGTCGCTGGCTGAGCGACCGTCTCAAGGAATTCTCTCAGCTCAGCGCGAACATAGTCTTCGATCGAGCCTTGCGGCTCGAAGCCCCACCAGAGCAGGCAGCCCTGCCACTGCGACAGAATCAGCCGTCCGAGCGGCGTTTTGCCTTGGGCGCCGAGGGATCGGTCGAGCGCTGCCGCCAGTGTCTTTCCCCAGGCAGCCCCACGAGCACGCAAGGCCGGGTCGCGCAGATCTTCCCGCAGTACCAGCAGGCCTTCAGCGTAGGACGCGGCATCGTCGCCGTAATCCCTGGAAAGGCCGGCGAGCAAGTTGATGGCGCCTTCGGGTGTCTCGGGAAGAGACTGGATCTGCCGGGTCGTCTCCATGTCCAGCCGGTCCCAGGCGCGCAGCAGGCAGGCCCGCAGCATTGCAGCCTTGGTGCCGAAGCGCTGTACCAGCGTCGAGCCGGAAAGGCCGCTGATCTTCGCCACCGCGCCGAAGCTTGCCGCGTCAGGACCTTCCGAATGGACGAGGCCGAGCACCATGTCGAGAAGCTGTTCGTCGGAAAGCGTACGGGGTCGCGGCATGAAAATTCCTCTTGTGTTCGCGACGAATATGAACGAACGTTCGTTTATATTCAAGTGCAATGGCGAACACCCATTGCGCCTGGTCCAGCGTGGAGGACAAGCACGTGACAGCAGCGCTTTCAGGAAAGATCGCCCTTGTGGCCGGAGGCACGCGCGGCGCAGGTCGCGGGATCGCCTTGGAACTCGGGGCCGCCGGGGCAACGGTCTACGTTACCGGCCGCACGACGCGGGAGAAGCAATCGGAGTATGGCCGCCCGGAGACGATCGAGGAGACCGCCGAGATGGTAACCGCTGCGGGCGGCGAGGGGATCGCGGTTCGCGTCGATCATACCATGCCTTCGGAAGTCGAGGTGCTGGTCGAAAGGATCCGCCGCGAACAGGGCCGGCTCGATATCCTGGTCAACGATATCTGGGGCGGCGAACATCTGACGGAATGGAACAAGCCGGTCTGGGAGCACTCGCTCGACAAGGGGCTGCACATGCTGCGGCTGGCGATCGACACCCATCTGATCACCGCGCATTTCGCGCTGGCGCTGATGGTCGAGCACCCCGGCGGGCTGCTGGTCGAACTGACCGACGGCACGGCCGAATACAACGCCACGCATTACCGCCTCTGCCCATATTACGACCTCGTCAAGACGGGCGCCATCCGCATGGCCTGGGCGCATGCCAAGGATCTTGCGCCGCATGACGCGACGGCTGTGGCGCTGACGCCCGGCTGGATGCGCTCGGAAATGATGCTCGATATCTTCAATGTGCGAGAGGAGAACTGGCGCGACGCGACGTCCGTGCAGCCGCATTTCATCATCTCCGAGACACCGCGCTTCACGGGCCGGGCGGTGGCAGCCGTTGCCGCCGATCCAGAACGCGTCCGCTGGAGCGGCCAGTCGCTGTCGAGCGGCGGGCTCGCCAAGATCTACGGCTTTGACGATGTGGACGGCTCGCGGCCGGACTGCTGGCGGTACATGGACGAGGTCATGGACGCAGGCAAAGCCGCCGACGCTACCGGCTATCGTTGATTCGATCTAGCCGGATGGAATGACAACGAATTGTCTTTGCAGGGTTTTTGGCGCGGCGTTCTGCCATGACTTGCGCACGAGGCCATGCACGAGTTCGTCGCTCGCCTTGCCGTAGAAAAGCCGGGTCGAGCCGCGCAGTCCCCAGCCGCCCGGCACCGCGGCCGTGTCGTCGGGCGCCACCGCCAGCGTCATGTGTTGCTGGTCGGGCGTCAGGCGGACGACGCAATAGTCTTGTTCCGGCACCGTCAGGAATATCTTGCTGCGCACGCGAAAATCGCGCGTGCCATGATGCGCGCTCTCGACCGCCTCCGGCAGGCTGAGCGCAAAGGAAATGAGCTCTTCCTGGTTCATGGCGATAAAATTAGCACATGCTGATGGATGTGGACCAATCAGAAAAACTCAAGCAGTCCGGTGGCTTTGGAAAATTTTCACTTGATAGGAAAATAATCCTTTACGGCGTGACGGTCGTTTGATAGGGTTATGGCATAGTCGGAAAGTTGCGGGCGCGGCGGAGTGCCGAGGCAAAGCTTTTCGGATCTGAAAGCCGGGCGTTCGACCCGGCTTTTGTGTTTCTGGCCGCCATCGATGCTGAAAAGCATCGACGAGAGCCTGCCGGTCTCGACCGTGCGCGCGACGCGCGGTAAGTACCTCAGGGCCGAACCGGTTGCCGCACTCTACGAACAGGGGCGCGTTGCCCATGCCGGGCGCTTCGTCGCGCTGGAAGACCAGATGTGCGACTTCGGCCCGGACGGGCTTTCATCCGGCCGTTCGCCCGACCGGCTGGATGCGCTGGTCTGGGCGCTGACGGCACCGATGCTGGAGGGATACGGAGAACGCCGGGTGAGGGGTGTCTGAGGACTAGCGTTGAGGTTGCTGTTGTGCTGGGCGTGGCGACTGCGGCTCCGGGCGAACTTGACGCCACTCGTTTTCGAGCTGGTCGACGACATGCTGGGGAATGGTCGGCTGATTGCTGTTGGCCGGCTGCTGCATGCTCTCCTCCGAGGCTGGATTTAACGGTGAGTTAATCACTGGCACGGCTTAAACTACGTGTAAATCAGGCGCTTAAACACTTTAAACGATTGAATTAATTTTAATCGATTGAGACGTAGAACGCCGTACCACTTTTTGAGGCTGGTATTATGGTTATCCACATCGACAGGCCCTTCTTTTTCAACACTGTGCGCCATGCGCTCTTTAAGGGAGCGCTTAATCAGCCGCAGGTGGAGGGCATGACCGCGATTCTCGATTTCTGGGAAGCGCGAATGGCTGAGGCCGATCCGCGCTGGCTCGCCTACATCATGGCGACCGCCTACCACGAGACGGCCTATACGATGCAGCCGGTGCGCGAGACGCTGGCGACGACCGACGCAAGGGCGATTGAGATCCTGGAAAATGCCTATGCGTCAGGCAAGCTCTCCTGGGTGAAGACGCCTTACTG
The DNA here is from genome assembly GCF_014851575.1 of Rhizobium sp. RHZ02. Classification (NCBI taxonomy): domain Bacteria; kingdom Pseudomonadati; phylum Pseudomonadota; class Alphaproteobacteria; order Hyphomicrobiales; family Rhizobiaceae; genus Rhizobium; species Rhizobium sp. RHZ02. Next base: position 257,600 of record NZ_JACUZX010000005.1, on the reverse strand, counting down.
GCGGCCAGACGAGGACGGCAAGTGCTGGCTCGGCCGCGGCCTGGTGCAGCTCACCCACAAGCGCAATTACGAGGCGATGAGCTTGCTGACCGGCATTGATCTCGTGGCCGAGCCCGACCGGGCGATGGAGATGGACGCCGCCGTTTCGATCCTGATCGAAGGTATGGTCCAGGGCTCTTTCGCCACTCATAAGCTCGCCGACCACCTGAACGAGACGACGGAGGACTGGGTCAATGCGCGCCGCATCGTCAACGGTACGGACCGGGCGGAAAAGCTCGCCGGCTACGGCAAGACCTTCCTTGCGGCCATCCGTCGCGAACGGCCGGCAGGTGCGCTTGCGCGGTTGAAGGCCTGGCTCCTGCGTGCTATCGCGCGGGTCTTCGGCTAGACGCTCACAGGAGTTCCGCGTGATCCGCCACATCGTCTTCTTCACAGCGCCCGCGGACCAACTGGAAAAGGTGCGCGCCGGCCTGTCGATCCTGACGGCGATCCCGCACGCCCGCCTGCTGGAGATCGGCACCAACATCAAGACCGACCAGCTAGGCACCGATGTCGACCTCGTTGTCTACGGCGAATTCGAGGACGAAGCTGCTCTTGCCGCCTACAAGGCGCATCCAGACTACCAGCGCTCCATCGACCTCGTGCGCCCGATCCGCGAAATGCGGATGGCGGCGGATTACGAGAGCAACACGGCGGTGAAGCGGCCGCTGCGCTGATGCTGCAGCCTGCCCTCCAATGCGCCAGTTAGGGATGCGGTTGGACGGCAGGCCTAGCCGAGAGCGCTCTGCGCGGCGCAGATCCTGTCGACCAGAGCATCGAGTTCACCCTTCGGTGGACGATTTTTGGCGAGGCGCTGCTTCAGGTGCATGATGGGCTCGGCGAGGATCTCATCCAGGCTTTCAGCACAGGTGAAGTCACCTGCAACCTGCTTGACCTTCGAATTGTCGAAGATCGCAGTCCAGGCCTTGTCGCCGATCAAGGGACCTTCCCAGGCCGGATTATACTTGATCAGGGTGTCGGTCGGCACGTGAACGATCTTGGCCTCGACGCCGAGCAATCTGCCGATCGCCCTTTGGATATCGTTCCAGATATGCGCGCGGTCGGAGGTGATGTGGAAAACATCGCGAAGCGCCGCCTTCTTGCCGAAAAGCCTGACGAAAGGCACTGCGAAATCGACCGAGCGGGTCAGTGTCCAGGGCGTGTGGCCGTCGCCTGCCACGATGGTGGGCTCGCCGTCCAGCATGCGCCTTGCCATGATGTCGCTATCGCCCAACATCATCGGCACACCGGTGCGTACCGTGTGGCTGGGGCGGACGATCGTCCAGGCCAGGTTCTCGGATTTCTTGAGCAGTTCCTCGCAGGCAATCTTGGCCTGGCTGTAGGGCCAGTACGGATTGATCGCCGGTGTCTTCTCGGTAATCACATAGTGACGTGGCGGCTTCTCATAGACCGAGGCCGAGGAGATGAAAATGTACTGACCGCATTGCCCCGTAAACACCTCGATGTCGCGCGTAATCTGGTCGGGCGTGAAGGCGATGAACTGGCATACGACGTCAAAGTTGGCCCTGGCGAGATCCGCGTAGGCGGTCGATCCAAGTTCACCCACGATCGAGGTCACGCCTGCAGGCAAAGGGTCTTGTCTCAGGCCGCGGTTGAAAACGCTGACATCATGACCCTCGGCAACGGCGCGCTCGACGCATGGGTAAGAGATTTGGCCGGTGCCGCCAATGAAAAGGACTTTCAAAGCCATCTGGAAACCTCGGTATCTGACAGGCGGGATCTAGGGTCCCCTTCATAGCGTGAAAGGACCCGGGCGTCTCGCGTTAATCTGGCTAGGCTATGGCGCCCCCAGACGGCAAGCAGGGAGGCCTGCATCTCCCGTCCCACTCTGACAAGCCATCGATAATGTGATGGGGAAAGCGGTATTGAATTTCTTCACGAATGTATGAGACGCATGCTATCTCAGCTGGGCTAGGAGCGATGCTGCATGGTGGTTGTGAGGGCTTTCGGGACGTCGTGCTTGGACCCGAAAAAGCGGGAAATCGAGCGTCTCGCGGCGCTGGAGCAGCTTGACCTCCTCGATACCCCGAAGGACGAAGGTTTCGAGCGCATCGTGCGGCTGATCAAGGAGATCTTCGCGGTCGAGATCGGCCTTGTGTCCCTCATCGACGCGCATCGGCAATGGTACAAGGCATGTTCTGGGCTGGCGGCGGACGAGGTTCCGCTCGAAGATACGTTCTGCCGTTACGTGGTCGACCATGAGGAACCAATTTTCGTACAGGATGCGACCCGCGATCCGCGGTTCGCGCACAACCCGGCCGTAACGGGAGAAAGCCACGTGCGGTTTTACGCCGGGGTGCCTTTGAAAACCAAGAGTGGCCACGTTATCGGAACGGTATGTGCGATCGATCGCCGCCCCAGATCGTTCGGGTCCAGGGATCTTTCTGTTCTCCACGAACTGGCGGGCGTGGCGATGGACCGGATCGAGCTGCTGCAGTCGGCCGCGACCGATAGCCTGACGGGCACGCTTACCCGCCGTGCCTTCCGGCAGGAGGCCGATCAACTTCTGTCGCTTGCCCTGAGACACCAGCATGACCTGTCCTGCATTGTTCTGGACATCGACCGCTTCAAGAGCGTCAACGACACCCATGGCCACGCCGCGGGGGATCAGGTGCTCCATGCGGTCACCGAAACCTGCAAGGCGAGCCTGCGGGCGGGAGATCTGTTCGGCCGGCTCGGGGGAGAGGAATTTGCCATTCTCCTTCCGCATATCAATCGCGAAGAGGCGTTCGCGGTCGCCGAAAAGGTAAGGATGGCGATCGCGTCCCGGCCGATCCGAGGAGCTTTCGGCGACTTGAACGTGACAGCAAGTTTCGGCATTTCGGCGCTTTCGATCATCACCAGGGATATCGAGACGCTGTTGGCTCAGGCCGATGCCGCAATGTACCACGCCAAGCACAACGGTCGAAACCGATGCGTGTCGTGGAACTCTATCGGCGCTGATGGTCCGACTGGTTCGCGCCGTCGCGTCCTGAAAGCGGGGTCCATCATGTTCAACGACCGCCGCTCGACGATCGACTGCACCATACGCTCGCTCGGTACCGACAGCGCCGGGCTCTCCGTCTCCAATTCCGCTGGCATACCTGCGGAATTCGTCCTGATCATCAAGGGCGAGGGTTTCGAGACCAAGTGCCGGATCGTGGCGCAGGACCGGCAAACCATAGAAGTCGCCTTCAAGGCCTGATCGGGCTCCACCTGCGATTGGCTGTCGCCACGCCGCAGGCTTGAGAGTCCGCCTAACTCCGGGATACCAACCATGAGATTGAGATCATTGCTGCCGTGGAGCTCCGCGGCGGGTCGCAGGACCGTGCCCGAGAAGAAGGCCGCAGGTGGCTTCATGTCGCTTGCCGCAGGGGGGCGGGCGAGTTGGACGGGGCGCTCCTCTGCGGCACTGTCGCGCGAGGGCTTCATGAAGAACCCGGTCGCACACCGCAGTGTCAGGCTAGTGGCGGAAGCCGCAGCCTCGGTGCCGTGGCTGCTCTACGAGGGCGATCATGAGCGGCCGGATCATGCCATCCTCTCGCTGCTCGGCCAGCCAAACGGACGCATGGGTCGCCGATTTCTTCGAGGCGCTCTATGGGCACCTGCTGCTGTCGGGCAATGCCTATGTCGAGCCGCTGATGGTCGGCGGAAATGTGCGTGAGCTGCACCTGCTGCGGCCTGATCGCATCGGTATCGTCGAGGGCAGGGATGGGTGGCCCGAGGCTTACGACTATCGCGCCGGCGGTTCCGTGCGCCGCTTTCCGGCGGAGACGGAGGGGCTGGGGCTAATGCATCTGAAGCTCTTCCATCCACTCGACATCATCTCGGTTTCCCGCCGCTTGCGGCCGCCCAGGTGGCGCTCGATCTCTCCAATGCGGCGGCGACCTTTAACAAGGCGCTGCTCGACAATTCGGCCCGCCCGTCAGGCGCGCTGGTCTACCAGCCGAAGGAGGGCGGCAATCTCTCGCCCGACCAGTACGAGCGGCTGAAACAGGAACTCGACGAAGGCTATTCCGGCCCGATGCGCGCCGGACGCCCGCTACTCCTCGAGGGCGGGCTCGACTGGAAGTCGATGGGGCTGTCGCCGAAGGACATGGATTTCGTCGAGGCGCGCTGCCCGCGACATCGCGCTTGCCTTCGGCGTGCCGCCGATGCTGCTCGGCATTCCCGGCGACAACACCTATGCCTATTACCAGGAGGCGAACCGCGCCTTCTATCGGCTGACCGTGCTGCCGATGCTGACCCGCACCGCGGCCTCGCTTTCCGCCTGGCTCTCCGGACATTACGAAGACCGCCTGCGGCTTGAGTCCGATCTCGACAAGGTGGCCGGGCTTGCGGCGGAACGCGATCAACTATGGACAAGGTTGGGAAGCGCGGCGTTCTTCACGGACGAGGAGAAGCGCCAGGCGGTGGGGTATTGAAAGCCTGCGCCGGCGCATGAATCAAACTCTGAGCGCCTGGACTCAATGTTCGAGCAAACGCACCCAAGCGATTCAAAAGATTCGCTGAAGTGCGAGGACGGCACCCCGAATACGGCGGCGCGAAGTCGTGACCGCCGGTCGGCTGCCGTTCTTCGCCAACCAAGGATCCCTGCGATGACAGACCTTTCCAACGATGCCGGGCTCTGGGCGACCAGGGCGCTCGGCGCGTCGGCGGGGGCAGCGGTGTCGCTCGTCTATCTCCTGCCGAAAAGCCGACGGGAGGCTGCGAGCCGTTTCTTCACCGGCCTTGCCTGCGGGACGATCTTCGGCGGCCCGACGGGTATCTGGATTGCCGAAAGGCTGGCGCTGGCGGATCGCCTCTCGGCCTCTGAGGTCGTGCTGTCGGGTCGGCGGCGGCAGGCATCTGTGCCTGGTGGGGTCTCGGCATCCTGTCGCGCCTCGCCGGACGATACGGCGCGCGGGCGCTAGCCGGAATAACAGTTTACAACGAGGAGAATATCATGACCGCAAGCCGCGCGCTGGTGCGATCACCCATGGGCGCGGATACGCGCAAGTTCGCCAATCTGGAGCTGAGGGGGCTAAAGCGCGACGGCAGCTTCTCCGGCTATGCCAGCGTCTTTGGCGAAGTCGATCTCGGCAAGGATGCCATCGAGCGCGGCGCCTTCCGCAAGTCGCTGGCTGAACGCGGGGCGTGCGGCGTGCGCATGCTCTTCCAGCATGACCCTGCAGAGCCGATCGGCGCCTGGAAGACCATCCGCGAGGATAGCCGCGGTCTCTTTGTCGAGGGCATGCTTGCCGAGGGTGTGGCCCGGGCGCGCGAGGTGCACCAAAGGCGGCTTCGCTCGTCGGCTTCCCTGTTGTCGAGGCCGAGGACATGCCCGATATCGCGGCCAACGCGCTGTCGATCGCCTTCGGGGACTTCCGCGCCGGCTATCTCGTCGTCGACCGCACCGGCGTGCGTGCTGCGCGATCCCTATTCCGCCAGGCCTTACGTGCTCTTCTACACAACCAAGCGAGTCGGCGGCGGAGTGCAGAATTTCGAGGCGATCAAGCTCATCAAGTTCGCCGTGAGTTGATCGGGGCAAGGCGGGTGCGGCCACTATCCGTATCCGCCTGCCGAATATGCCTGCATCAAACCAATCCAAGATCGTCCATGACTTTTGCACTGATTACCCCACCTTGCGGAAGTGAAGGCCCATCTGCCGCTTGATGACGGCAGCGAAGATGCGCTGCTGGCCTCGCTGATCAGCGTCGCCCGCGAGCATCCGAAGCGCACGACGGGCCTCTGCCTGATCACCCAGGTCTGGCGCCTCCATCTTGAATCGTTACCTGAAGATCGCGTGATTCAGATTGCCAAGGGACCGGTGCAAGCGGTTGAAAGCCTGAGTATTTACGATGAGGTGGGCGAGGAAGTGGTCTTGCCCGCGGCCGGCCATGTGCTTGACGGTACTGCCCGGCCGGCGCGTCTGTGCTGGCTCGAAACTTGAACCCTGCCATTGCCGCAAGCGGCATCGAGATCGATTTTTCCGCCGGCTTCGGCGAGAGCGGTGCCGAGGTGCCCGACACACTGAAGCGGGCGCTGCTGTGCATGTCGCCCAGATGTTCGCCTTCAGGGGCGCCGTCGCCGTCGAGGACCAGCCAGCAGACGTACCCGCTGGTTACGACCGATTGGTGGCGCCGTTCCTGATGCGGAGGCTCTGATGCGATCCGTCTTCTTCGATCCCGGCCAGATGACCGCGCGCTCGACCTGGAGGCGCCGGAAGAAGCGCCGGACGGGCAGGGTGGCGCGACCGTCACCTTTGCCGCAATTGCTTCCATGTGGGCGCGGATCGAGCCGGTGAGCGAAGTGCGCGAGGAGCGGGCGGGCGCGGATGTTTTCACGCTGACCCACCGTATCTGGCTGCGGTTCCGCAGCGACATCAGGGCCGGGATGCGGCTGCGCAAGGGCGATCGGCTGTTTGCCATCGGCACCTGGCGCGATCCGGATGAGACCGGCCGCTACCTCTGCTGCCTCTGCGAGGAAGAGTTACGATGAGCACTGCCCTTTCGATCACGCTCCGCGATCTGGCGGCGATCCTGGCGCGGCTAGCTAGAGATACCGCAGGTAATTCGCCGGCAAACGGAGGCGAGAGCCATGAGCGCAGCCAATGAACTGCTGACGGCTATCCATGCACGCCTGACCGGCGACGCAGAGCTTCTCGTCATGATCGGCGACGACGGTATCCGCGATCGGCTGGTGACCGGGCGAAAGCTTCCTTGCGTGCTGATCGGCGAACTCGTCAGCAACGACTATTCGACTTCGACCGAGAGAGGCGAGGAGCATTTGGTGTCGCTCGAAATCTGCTTCGACGTGGGTGGGCGAAGGCAGGCGCAGCTGGTGGCCTCGCGTCTCCACGCCCTGCTGCAGGATGTGGCGCTCGATCTTGGAGCGTATCACCTCGTCAGCCTGCTGCATCTCAGGACGCAGAGCCGCCGCGAACCGAAGACGAAGCTCTATGTCGCCGAGTTGCGCTATCGGGCTGTGACGGAGCCGCCGCTGCATAGCGACGCAACCTAGGCCTCGAAGCGGCTCGTGGCGTCGCGGTCGCCTTCGTATCGTCTCGCCAGCGGAAACGGCGGCAGCCACGACTCGCGGCGGATGGTCCAGAGTTCGTAAGTTGGCTGTAACTGGTCGGGAGCATCGAGCGATCCGAGGTTCACTTCGACCTCATCCCCGGAGCGCCCGAAAACCGGGGAGCCGCAGCGGGGGCAGAAGAACCGCCCGTCGTACTCACCTGTCTCGCCTTCGACCGTCACCGCATCCTGAGGAAAGATCGCGGATGCGTGAAAGAGTGCGCCATGATGCTTGCGGCAGTCGAGACAATGACAAATGCCGACCCGATAGGGGCGTCCAATAGCCACGAGGCGGACATTGCCGCAGCGGCAACCGCCAGTGAACCGGTCCATGTTGTTTCTCCTCCAAGATCAAGCGGTGGGCTGCTTATGAAGAAGATGGGAAGGTGACCTGAAATGTCCCGCCCATCGCAGCAACTGCCTGCATCTCTCAGGCCGGTTCGTATACCCTGGTCGCTGCCTTGACCTGCGCAGCCAGCGTCAGCACGAAGCCGAGCGAGATGACGGCGAGCGCGGCGCATGTCGCGATTGCGGTTCCGGCACCGGCGCGATCGAGGATCGCCGTGAAGACGACGGGTGCGATGGCATTGGCGAGGTTCTGCGGCAGCGACAGGCGGGCTGATTGCAGCCCGAATTCGCGCGGCGAGAACAGGGCGAGCGGCAGCAGGGTGCGGGCAACGGTCATGACACCGGAGCCGAAGCCATAGAGCAGGATGAAGGTGACGAGCAGTGGCGTCGAGGGCGGGATCAGCAGCATCATCACGAAGCTTGAGACCATCAGGCTCACGCCCATTGCGGCGCTGAGGATCGGATTGCCGCGACGCCCGAGGAGCATATCCAGGATGCGGGCGGAAATGCCGATCACGCCGCGTGCCGAACCGAGCTGCAGCGCCAGCGCAGGCGAGGCGCCTGACTGACGCAGTATTTCGAGCAGCGATGGCGACACCCCGAAAGTCACGAAAGTCGATATCGTCGTTGCGGCGGCAATCAGCAGGAAGGCCTTGCGCTGTCCCGCAGGCGAAAGCGGCACCGGCGTTTCCTGTGCGGCGCTGCTGTCCGCAGTAAAGGCGATCGGCTTCGGCAGGGCGAAAATATGCAGCGGCAGGCAGACGAAAAACTGCAGCGCCGCGCAGATGAGAAACGTCATGCGCCAGCCGACGCTCGCGTTCAGCTGACTGAGGATCGGCCAGAAGATCGCGCTCGAAAGGCCGGTGAACAGCATGAGGATGGCAATCACCCGTTTGCTGTCAGGTCCGGCTCGCTCGACGACGGCGGTATAGGCCGGAGCGGAAAGACCGAAGGCGCCGCCGGCGCCGATCGCAATCCAGGCAAGTCCATAGAGGACGAGGCCGTGCGCGGCTGACAACAGCAGCAGGCCGATCGTGAAGGTAATCGACGCGGCGGCGAGCACGCGGGCGGCTCCATGCCGGGCGAGCAGGCGGCCCGTCCCAGGGCCGACAAGGGCGCTGACGACCATCATGATGCTCAACCCGCCGAAAACCACCTCGTTCGGCAAGCCGAGATCCGGCGCGATGACGCGCCCCATGACACCGAGCATGTCGAAGGTACTGCCCCAGCCAATCAGCTGGGTGACGGCAAGCACGGCAATCGTCTGCACCGAGCGCAGGGGGATGGATCGAGACATGGAGGGCTTTGACGCGAACGGGGTGGGGGCGGGCAAGGTCGTAGCAGCTTCGCCGGCTGGTTGAAAGTGACAAGTGGATGACACCAAGGGCGCCGGCTGCGCCTGTTTCCTCGAAGGGATCGGACAACGGTGGCGCAGAAGGGCAAGGACCTGCTCCTGAAGATATTCAACGGTACGGCTTACAAAACGGTGGCGGGGCCGTTCCAGGCGAGCGCGCTCGAATATTCCGGCCAGTATAATGGCGAGGTGATGTTCGAGCTGGCGCTGGAATCGGCCGGCGTCATCAGCTTCGAGGCGCTCTGATGCGGGCGGCGGGGGCAAGGGCGAACCGGCGCCGCGGCGAGATCGAGGCTGTCATCGATGGTGAACAGCGGATCCTCTGCCTCATGCTTGACGCGTTGGCGGAACTGGAGACAGCGTTCTCCGCGGACAATCTCGTCGGTCTGGCCGAGCGCTTCTCGCGCGGACAGCTGAAGGCAGCCGACATGATCCGTATCATCGGCGCCGGTCCTCGCGGCGGCGTCGGAAAGTGCAGCTCCCTATTTTTCCAACCGAAGCCGAGCCGACACCATGCAGCGGCGTTTCCTGGAGGCGCATCACGCGTCGTGGACCAGCGGTGGTCCTCCGGCCGGAATGGTCGATCCGGCGCACCTTTTCGTCTGGTCGTGGGACGCGCGGCCTTTTCCGGCCTTTCCGCGCTGAATACATCGACATGGAGTGACGGCGCCAACTGGAGGATTGGGCATTGGCTGAACGGCAGGCTCGGTGGTGGCACTCCGGCGGAGGTCGTGGCCGCGGTGCTGCGGGAACACGGCTTTGACGATTTCGACGTATCGGAGGTCAGCGGCGATCTGTCGGGGTATGTGCAGGGGGACACCGCGCGCAGCCTGATCTAGCCACTCCAGGAAGCGTTTCGGATCGATGCGATCGAAGATGCGGGGCTTTTGCGTTTCCGGTCCCGCATGCGGACAAGCCTGCCGGCGCTGCCAGTCGAAATTCTTGTGGACCGCGAAGACGAGCCGCTGTGGCAGGAGACGCGTGGTCATGACAGCGATTTTGCCGCCGAAGCCTTGCTGAGCTTCTACAACCCCGACCTCGATTATGAGCAGGCGAGCGCCCGTTCCCATCGCGTGGCGCAATCGACGATCCGGATCATTCAGCAGCATCTCACAGCCGTCGTACCTGAGGAGACGGCGCTTGCCGCTAACGAGGCGTTGTTGCGCGACAATCGCATTGCCCGGCGCTCCATCCGGTTCTTACTGCCGCCGAATGAGATGCGTATCCAGACTGGCGATATCGTTACACTCCCAGGCGGACCCCGCGGTCGCTTCCTGATCACCCGCGTCGAAGATGGGGACGCCCGCCGGGTCGAGGCGCGCGAATTTGCGGCCTCGGTCGATAGGAGTGCAGGGACGGTTACTGGTGCAAAGCCGAGCGGCGAGGGCGGCTCGAACCTGTTTTCTCCCGTCGTTCAGCTGATGGATCTGCCGCGATTCGATGGCAGCGATCCTTCGAGCTTCGCCCGAGGCGCAGCCTTTGCAAAACCGTGGACAACAATCGGGCTATCGTCGTCTGCTACGAGCGAGGGTTACAAGGGCAGGGTGCTACTCGATCGGCCGGCCCGCATTGGCTCATTGACATGCGCGCTCGCGGCAGGGGTTGTCGGCCGCTTTGACTGGTCACTGCCGCTCGAACTTGATCTGCCATATGGCGGCCGGGCTTCGGCACCGGCGACCTCAGTTCTGAATGGCGCCAACCTTATGGCGCTCTTGTCGGTCAACGGTGCCTGGGAAGTCCTGGCGTTCCGGGAGGCCGAGGAGGTAGAGAGTGGGCGTTGGGCGCTGCATGGCTTGTTACGGGCGCTTGCCGGCACCGAGGATGCGATGCTTTCCGGGGCAGCAGTCGGCTCGGCCGTCGTGCTGCTCGACGAAGCGGTCAAGCCGCTCGGCCTCGGCAGCGACGAAATGGACCTGCGGTTGAATTGGATCGCCGAAACGGCCTCGTCGGCTGGGAAGGCCGGCCCCTTTGCCTTCGAGGGAGGCCTGCGGGCACTGACGCCGCTTGCCCCCGTCCACATCAGATGCGCGCGCAACGACGATGGCGTGAAGGTCCCTGGATCCGGCGCGGGCGCGACAGCGCCGACAACTGGCTCGCCGCCGAAATTCCGCTGGATGAGCCGTTTGAACGCTACCGCGTCGAGATTATGGACGGTGACGCGGTTCTGAGAGTAAGCGAATCCGACAGGGCGGAGTGGGTTTATCCCACCGCTGACGAACTCGCCGATTTCGGCCATCCGCAAAACAGCCTCAGCCTGCGTGTCAGGCAACTTGGGGAACGTGTGTCGCTCGGCATTCCGGCGCACGCGACATGTGTTGTGTGAATTTCATCTTGAAGGAGAGAAAATGATAGATCTGAAGAATTGGTACAGTTCGAAGACCATTTGGGGCGCGCTGATTTCAATCGTCGCATCTGTGTTGCATTTTGTCAGTATCGACCTTGGTGCGACGGACAAGAGCCAGTTGGTCGACACAGTCGTCAACATAGCTGGCGCACTCGGCGGCCTGCTCGCTGCTTACGGGCGTGTCACCGCCAAGGCGACCATCAAGTCCGTTTCTTGAATCCGGCGCGGCGAGCGGAAAGCTTCGTTCGCCGACCGGACTTTTGAACACGCCTGGCGTGAATTCGGAATTGTTCTAAATATCAAGGATTACAAGGCATTCATTTGCCATTCAGGTCTCTTGAGTACATAGTCTGGGCCAAGTTAGTATCCATTGAAAGCATTGCACATGGCCTCTCCCTTGAGCGTCGCAGCGCTAGCCGCCGGGCTGGCGATAACGTCGCCCTCACCGGATAATCCGCGTACCCTGACGGTGCGTGTTGCAGGCGATTGCAGCGAGGCCGCGCGTGAGGTTGTGGAAAAAACGGGAGGTCAGCTCCTTTCCGTTCAGCCTGCTGGCGACAGCTGCATCATCACCGTCCTCGTCCAAGGCAACGGACAGCGCCCGCGTAAAGTGACCGTCAAGGTTCCGATGTAGGCAGAATCGCCCTATCTAGACGCCAAGAGATCAAGCGGAGCAAAGCGGACCGATGCGCATTCTGGTAGTCGAAGACGATGTCAACCTGAACCGGCAGCTCAGCGACACGTTGAAGGAAGCCGGTTACGTCGTCGATCAGGCCTTTGACGGCGAGGAGGGCCACTTCCTCGGCGATACCGAGCCTTATGACGCGATCATTCTCGATATCGGACTGCCGGAACTGGATGGCGTCACGGTGCTCGAAAAGTGGCGTGGCGCAGGTCGCGGCATGCCCGTGCTGATCCTGACGGCGCGCGACCGCTGGAGCGACAAGGTCGCGGGCATCGACGCCGGCGCGGATGACTACGTCACCAAGCCGTTCCATGTCGAGGAAGTGCTGGCACGCATCCGCGCCCTGATCCGCCGCGCGGCGGGGCATTCCTCGTCCGAGATCGTCTGCGGCCCCGTGCGGCTCGATACCAAGAGCTCAAAGGCGACAGTCAATGGTGTGGCGCTGAAGCTGACCTCGCATGAGTACCGGCTGCTGTCCTATCTCATGCATCACATGGGGGAAGTGGTTTCGCGTACCGAGCTGGTCGAACATATGTACGATCAGGATTTCGACCGCGATTCCAATACGATCGAGGTTTTCGTCGGGCGCCTTCGCAAGAAGATGGGCGTCGATCTGATCGAAACGGTGCGCGGGCTCGGCTACCGCATCCAAGCGCCGAACAATGCGAATTAAATCGCTTACTGCACGCGTCCTGCTGCTGACCACGATCTGGTCGACTGTCGCGCTTGTCGTCATCGGGTTGCTGATCTCGACGCTCTACCGAAAGAGCGCGGAGCGCGGCTTCCAGGACCTTTTGCGCGCCCAGCTCTATAACGTCGTCAATTCCGTTACGATCGGCGACCAAGGGGCGCTCAGCGGCAGCCCGCAACTTGGCGACCTGCGTTTTGCGCAGCCGAAGACGGGCTGGTATTGGGTCGTCGAACCACTCGGCACCTACACGGCGCCGCCGCTCGTGTCGCCCTCGCTGGGTTCCGCGTCGATCCCTGTACCCTCTGTTCTCGAAGCGCCCTTCGACAAGAATTATGAGCGCTACTATCAGGTGACGGATGCTGCGGGGAATCGGATCCAGGTTGCCGAGACCGAGGTCGTGCTGGATACTGACGGTCGCGCCGCCCGCTTCCGCGTGACCGGCAACGTCGATGTTGTCGAGAACGACGTTCGCAATTTCTCCCATAGCCTTTACCTGGCGCTAGCCGGCTTCGGTGTCGGCAGCCTGATCGTCAACGCACTGGCGATTCTCTACGGCCTCAAGCCGCTCGACAAGGCGCGCGCTGCGCTCGAGCGAATTCGCGCCGGCGAGAGCGAGCAGTTGAAGGGCGATTTTCCGCGCGAAATCCTGCCGCTCGCCAACGAGGTCAACGCGCTGATCGACAGCAATCGCCGCATTGTCGAGAGGGCGCGCATGCAGGTCGGCAACCTTGCCCACTCCCTGAAGACGCCGATTGCCGTGCTGCTCAACGAGGCGCGCGTGCTGGAACGCACGCACGGCGATCTCGTGCGCGGCCAGGCGGAGGCGATGCAAGGCCAGGTGCAGTCGTATCTGAACCGTGCCCGCATTGCGGCGCAACGCGAATCCGTGCTTGCCCGCACCGACGCCGAACCCGCTCTTGAGCGCCTGGTGCGCGTGATGCGGCGCTTGAACCCCGACAAGCAGTTTGAACTCACGGCGGCGCAGCCACATGTTGCGGTCGCCATGGAACAGCAGGACCTAGAAGAGATCGTCGGTAACCTTTTGGAGAATGCTGCCCGTTTCGCGGCGACCAAGGTTCGCGTTTCCGTCGCGGAAGCACCGGAGGAGGTCAAGGGCACGGAAGGCAGCGGGCGTCGCCACTGGGTCGAGCTCGTTGTCGAGGACGATGGGCCAGGACTTGAGCAGGATCAGGTTCGCGAGGCGCTGAAGCGCGGCAAGCGGCTGGACGAAAGCAAACCGGGCACCGGCCTTGGACTTTCGATCGTGACGGAGATTTCCAACGAGTATCAGGGGCGGCTCGAATTGTCCCGCGGCGAATGGCAGGGATTGAAGGCCCGGCTTATTTTGCCTGGCATCACAAAGGATGTTGCGTGAGCATTTGCTTGATGTCACATAGACATAGGCGATTGCATAGCATGCTTTGCCTTATTGCCGACACGGCTTGGTGCGCGTGTGGCTGCGTAATTGACACCTAATTCTGGTTCGGCTGAATGATGCTACGTTCGCAAGGCATGATCGTTTCCTCGCTTCTTGTCGCCATCACGCTTTCAGCGTGCCAATCGACAAAAAGCGGTGGCTCCGGCGGTCTTTTCTCGAGGAAACCTCCTGCTTCGGCTACCTATATCGCGGCGTTGCAGGGCGGCATCATCGGTCGCAGCGGCGTGGATATCAGCGACAGCGACCTCCAGCGCGCCCTGGAAGCCGAGTATCGCGCGCTGGAAAGTGCTGCAGTCGGACAGCCTGTTGTCTGGAGCGGGCGCAATGTCAGCGGCAGGGTCGTCGCGTCTGCACCCTACCAGGTCGGCTCGCAGAACTGCCGTCAGTATACCCATAGCGTGACGATCGGCGGCAAGGAAACGGTGGCGCGCGGTTCCGCCTGCCGAAACGATAATGGCAGTTGGTCGCCCCTCGGCTGAGCGACGGCAGAATTAACTGCTCGGGCCATGTTGCGGCCAAACGCCTCAAATAATCGTCATTGCGGCTTTGCTTGTTGGAATAGATGTTCGCTTCGAGTATTTGGCATCTATGCTTTTCTGGATTCTTGTGGCCGCTCTGACGGCCGCCGTCGCTGCCGTTCTGCTTTACCCGCTTCTGCGTGACACGAGAGCGGTCGATGACGCGCATGCCGGGGAGGCTGCCGTCTATCGCGATCAGTTGCGGGAACTCGATCGCGATCTCTCTGGTGGGCTGATTTCAGAGGATGAGGCCGATTACGCGCGAGCCGAAATTGGCCGGCGCCTGATCACTGTCTCGGCCGCGCCGGTCACCGATCGCAAGGCCTCGAAACATCACCGTCTTTCCGAGGCGTTCGTGCTGTTGCTCCTGCCGATGGTGGGGCTCTGTCTTTACATTTTTGTAGGGCGACCCGATTTGCCGTCGCAGCCGCTGCAAGCCAGACTTGAGAATCCCGGCAACGATATGGCGATCCTGGTCGCCAAGGCCGAGCGGCACCTGGCGCAAAATCCCGATGACGGCAAGGGCTGGGACGTCCTGGCACCGATATACTTCAACACTATGCGTGTCGCCGATGCCGAGAATGCCTATCGCCGCGCGATCCGTCTGCTCGGGCCGAGCCCGGCGCGGCTGGACGGCCTTGCCGAGACGCTGATGGCGATCTCGGACGGTGTGGTCACCGAAGATGCGCGCAAGGTGTTGGAGCAGTCGCTTCAGCTAGATCCCGACAATCCGAAGGCCCGGTTCTACATTGCGCTTAGCATGGAGCAGGCTGGTCAGGCGGCAGAGGCCAAGGTCGCCTTCGAGGCGCTCGCGAAGCAATCGCCGGCCGACGCGCCCTGGTTGCCGCTGGTCGCCGAACACATTGCGAAGAATGGCGGCGCGCCGCCGAGCGGTGCCGCGCGCGTGCCGGGTAATCCGACGCAGGCTGAGGTTGCCGCTGCGGAGAGCATGAGTCCGGGCGACCAGCAACAGATGATCCGCGGCATGGTGGAGAGCCTTGATGCCAAGCTGACCCAGGACCCGAACAATCTGGAAGGCTGGCTACGGCTTGTCCGCTCTTATGTCGTATTGAAAGACACGGATCGCGCAGTTGCGGCTCTGAAGCGCGGACTGGCAACGTTTCCGGCCAGCAGCGGACAAGGCAAGCAACTCCTTGCGCTGGCGCAAGAACTTGGCATTGCGATGGATGGCGGCGTGTCGCCGAGCGGCGCCGCGAGCGCGCCCGGTAATCCCACCCAGGCTGAGGTTGCCGCAGCCGAGAGCATGAGTGCCGGTGACCAGCAACAGATGATCCGCGGCATGGTGGAAAGCCTTGATGCCAAGCTTACCCAAGACCCGAACAATCTGGAAGGCTGGCTGCGGCTTGTGCGTTCTTATGCCGTATTGAATGAAAAGGCGCACGCGGTCGACGCGTTGCAGCGTGGACTCGCGGTATTCCCTGCAACCGGCGAGCAAGGCAAGCAACTGTTGGCGCTGGCGCGAGAGCTCGACATTGCGACAGAAGGAATGACGGAATGACGCGCAAGCAGAAGCGCCTGGCGGTGATCGGTGGCGGCATGAGCTTCATCATTGCGGCGGTGCTGCTCGTCATGTTCGCCTTCAGCCAGTCGGTGGCCTATTTCTATATGCCTGCGGATATCGCCAAGAACCCGGTGCCGCCTGGAACGCGCATACGTCTCGGTGGCCTGGTGGGCGAGGGCAGCATCGTGCGCGGGGGGGGATCGACAGTGCAGTTTGCGGTGACCGATGCGACCGGCGATCTGGTCAGGGTACGATATACCGGCATTCTTCCCGACCTCTTTCGCGAGGGCCAGGGCGTGGTGACCGAGGGGCGTTTCGAAACGGGCAGCGACGTCTTCACCGCCGATACGGTGCTGGCCAAGCACGACGAGAAATACATGCCGAAGGAAGTCGCCGACAAGCTGAAGGCCCAAGGGCTTTGGAAGGAAGGAGAGGCGGTGCAATGATCATCGAGATCGGCCACTATGCCCTGATCCTGGCGCTGGCGACGGCGCTCGTGGTTTCCATCGTGCCGGTGATCGGTGCAAGGCGCCTCGACCGTGCGATGATGGATCTGGCCTCTGTAGGGTCCCTGGCGATGTTCGCGCTGGTGGCGTTCTCCTTCGGAGTTCTGACTTACGCCCACGTCGTCTCCGACTTTTCGGTCGCCAACGTCTGGGAGAACTCCCATTCGCTTGTGCCGCTGCTGTTCAAGTTGTCAGGCGTCTGGGGCAATCACGAGGGCTCGATGATGCTCTGGCTGCTGATCCTGGTGCTGTTCAGCGCCCTGGTCGCGGTCTTCGGACGGAATTTGCCCGATACGCTGCGGGCAAACGTGCTCGCCGTGCAGGCCTGGATATCGGTCGCCTTCATCCTGTTCATCCTGCTGACCTCCAATCCCTTCATGCGGCTGGATCCGGCCCCGGCCGAGGGGAAGGACCTCAACCCGGTGCTGCAGGACGTCGGTCTGGCGATCCACCCGCCGCTGCTCTATCTCGGCTATGTCGGCTTCTCCGTCTGCTTCTCCTTTGCCGTGGCTGCCCTTCTCGAAGGCCGCATCGATGCCGCCTGGGCGCGCTGGGTGCGGCCCTGGACGCTGGCTGCCTGGACGTTCCTGACGCTCGGCATCGCCATGGGCTCCTACTGGGCCTATTACGAGCTCGGCTGGGGCGGCTGGTGGTTCTGGGATCCGGTCGAGAATGCCTCCTTCATGCCCTGGCTTGCCGGGACCGCGCTGCTGCATTCGGCGCTCGTCATGGAAAAACGCGAGGCGCTGAAGATCTGGACGGTGCTGCTTGCCATCCTGACCTTCTCGCTGTCGCTGATGGGCACGTTCCTCGTGCGCTCGGGGGTCCTGACCTCGGTGCACGCCTTTGCCAGCGATCCGACCCGCGGCGTCTTCGTCCTGTTCATTCTGCTGATCTTCATCGGCGGGTCGCTGTCGCTCTTTGCCTTCCGCGCGCCGCAGCTGTCGGCCGGCGGCTTGTTTGCGCCGATCTCGCGCGAAGGGGCGCTTGTCCTCAACAACCTCATTCTCACGGTCGCCTGCGGCACGGTGCTGACAGGCACGCTCTATCCGCTGCTTTTGGAGACGCTGACCGGCGACAAGATCTCGGTCGGGCCGCCCTTCTTCAACATGACCTTCGGCCTGCTGATGGCGCCGCTGCTGGTCATCGTTCCCTTTGGCCCTCTGCTCGCCTGGAAGCGCGGCGATCTGCTCGCTGTTCTGCAGCGGCTCTATCTGGTCGCGATCCTGGCGTTTGTTGTTGCGGTGGTCTTCTTCTATGTCCAGCACGGCGGTCCCGTGCTTGCCGTGCTTGGCCTTGCTGCAGCGCTGTTCCTGATCTTCGGCGCGATCGCCGATCTGTGGTATCGCGCCGGCGTCGGCAAGGTGGCTGCCTCCGTCGCCTGGAGACGCCTTGCCGGCCTGCCGCGCTCGGCCTTCGGCACGGCGTTCGCGCATGCCGGGCTTGGTGTTGCCGTCCTCGGCATCGTCGCGGTGACCACCTTCGAAACCGAGCATGTCATCGAGATGAAGTCCGGCCAGACGGTGGAAGCCGGCGGCTACGCCGTGCGGTTCGACGGCATGAAGCCGGCGACCGGACCGAACTACAGCGAAGAGCGCGGTCACTTCACCATCGGCCGCGGCGGCGTCGAGGTTGCCGATGTCTGGTCGTCCAAGCGGATCTACACGGCGCGGCAGATGCCGACGACGGAAGCCGGCATCGTGACGTTCGGGCTGAGCCAGCTCTATGTGTCGCTCGGCGATCCGACGAACGACGGTGGCATGGTCGTGCGCATCTGGTGGAAGCCCTTCATTCTCTGCATCTGGGGTGGCGCGGTGATCATGGCGATCGGCGGCTTCGTGTCGCTGAGCGA
This sequence comes from Rhizobium sp. RHZ02, assembly GCF_014851575.1. NCBI lineage: Bacteria > Pseudomonadati > Pseudomonadota > Alphaproteobacteria > Hyphomicrobiales > Rhizobiaceae > Rhizobium > Rhizobium sp. RHZ02. The sequence continues at coordinate 239,245 of NZ_JACUZX010000005.1, read as the reverse complement.
CCGGCGCCTGCGTGTCGGGGCGCCGAACCGCAGGGCAAAGCCGCTGCGTCCTGCCATGGAGCCGGCCGAATGATGAGGCGTCTGCTCCTGGTGATAGCGATAGTTCTGTCGGCCGCGCCGGCCTTTGCCGTCAACCCGGACGAGGTTCTTGCCGATCCGACGCTCGAGGCGCGCGCCCGGGCGATCTCCGCCGAACTGCGCTGCATGGTCTGCCAGAACCAGTCAATCGACGATTCCAATGCGGAACTTGCCAAGGACCTGCGCCTCCTGGTGCGCGAGCGGCTGACCGATGGCGATACGAACAAGCAGGTGATGAACTACATCGTCTCGCGCTACGGCGAGTTCGTGCTGTTGAAGCCGCGCTTCGAAACGAAGACGATCCTTCTGTGGGGCGCGCCGCTTCTGCTCGCCGTCGCAGGCGGCCTCTCGCTGATCGTCTTCGCACGGAAATGGGTAGGCCGGCCGACGGGCTCCAAGCTGACAGCCGAAGAACAGGCTCGCCTGAGAGAATTGCTCGACGAGTGATCCTACGACCGCCTGTGGAGGCGGCGGCGCACCACAGACGCGACAAGCACCCCCGTGAATGCCAGCACCACACTACCGGCGGCAATAGGTCCTGCCGATGGCGAATAGACGTCCATCATCGCGCCGACCGAGGACGAGCCCGCCGCGCTGCCGACAGCGTAGGCGAGGGCGAAGGCCGCACTTCCCGCGACAAGCGTGTCCCCGGCATAGCGCTCGCCGAGGATCGTCAAGGCGCAGGTGTAGAGCGAAAAACTAGCAGCGCCCATGATGCCGAACATCACCAGGATCGCCGCCTGCGACTGAAGAAACGGGATCGCGATGAAGCTCAGCCCGGCGAGCAGGCCGGAGCAGATGGCGACGCCAAAGCGCGAGGTCTTGTCGAGCAGCCAGCCGACGACAGGTTGGGCAAGCGCGGTCGGCAGTGCGAGCACCGTAACGCTGATGGCGGCGAACGCCTCGGAATAACCGAGCCGGACGAAATAGACGGGCATCGCCGCAATGGCGGCAATGTCGGCGAATGCAAATGCGACCACCATGCAGATCAGCATCGGTGCGCTTCTGACAAACTTGAAGAGCGCTCCCGAGGCGGCCTGCTCGGGAAGCGTCCGTGCTCTCCGGGTAAGGATGATCGTCAGGAAGGCGACGCAGGCGACGTAGACGGCAAGCAGCGCGAAGGCGAAGCCTTGCTCCGTGCCGAAGATCGGGATCACGAGCGGACCCGCGGCAAAGCCACCGCACATGCCGGCGCCGTAGAGACCGGAAACGCGCCCGCGCAGGCGGTCGGGACAGGCGGTGTTGAGCCAGGCCTCGCTCAACATGAAAATCAGGCTGACGAAGAATCCGAGAAAAAGTCGGGCGACGCACCACACCCAGAACGAGTCGAATGTTGCGAAAGTGGAGAGGCTGACGGCACAGCCGATGAGGCCTGCGACGATCAAGCGATCGCCGCGGACTTTTCGCGACAGCCACGTGACCGCAAACGTTGCGACAGCAAGGCCCGCCGCAAAGCAACCGGCGTTGAAGCCGATGAGGCTGGGTGCAACGTTACGATGCTCGAGGACCAGAGAAATCAGCGGGTAGGTCAGTCCCTGTGCAACCGCGAAGGCGGTGACACCGAAGATGACGGCTGCCAGCGCGGCAGTGTCGGGCGCAAAATCCTCCCCCGTGACCACATGGGCCATTGTCTCGTCCTCCTCCGGTTGTGGAAAGGAGGCTTATCGACTCACAGAGCCTTAGTCGAGGGCGAGATTGCTGCACGGATCGCAACGCGTCGTATTGCACATTACGAATTTTTCATCGGTCGGACAGTTCGCAGTAAGGTGTGCCGTCCTATATCTTGCTTCATCACCCGATCTGGTCATCCCGATCCTGTAGATGTTGAAGTCAAAGAAGGTGCACTCATGTTTAAGAATATCAAAGCTCCGTCGCTCAATACCGCGCTGAAGGCTTCGACCGTCGCCGGCCTTGCCGCTGCGGTGTTTGCGACCGGTATTCCCCTCGAAATCACCCGCTCTTATGCCGAAGCCGTAAAGGTTCAGGCCCCGTCTGTTCCTAGCTTCGCGAACGTCGTCGATGCGGTTTCGCCGGCAGTTGTTTCCGTGCGTGTCGAAAACCGTGTCAACCCCGTCGCCGATGACGAGGGCAACGGCTTCGCCTTCGACTTTAATGGCCGTGGTTTCGACGATCTTCCGGATGCCCTGAAGCCTTTCTTCCGCCAGTTCGGTGAGCAAGGTCCGCAGGGCCAGCAGGGCCGTCGTGGTCCGCAGGGTCACCATGGCCCGCAGGATGGCAAGGGCCGTCTGCGTCCGGTTGCCCAGGGCTCGGGCTTCTTCATTTCTGAAGACGGTTACATCGTCACCAACAACCACGTCGTTTCCGACGGCGCGGCATTCGTTGCGGTCATGAACGATGGCACCGAGCTTGATGCCAAGCTGATCGGCAAGGACCCCCGTACGGACCTCGCCGTCCTCAAGGTTGATGGCAAGGGCCGCAAGTTCACCTACGTCAACTGGGCCGATGACAACGGCGTTCGCGTCGGCGACTGGGTTGTCGCTGTCGGTAACCCCTTCGGTCTCGGTGGTACGGTAACGGCCGGTATCGTTTCGGCTCGTGGCCGCGACATCGGCTCCGGCCCGTATGACGACTATCTGCAGGTTGACGCTGCTGTGAACCGCGGCAACTCCGGTGGCCCCACCTTCAATCTCAGTGGCGAAGTCGTCGGCATCAACACCGCGATCTTCTCTCCGTCGGGCGGCAATGTGGGTATTGCGTTTGCCATCCCGGCGTCTACGGCCAAGGATGTCGTTGCTGACCTGATGAAGGACGGCCAGGTATCTCGCGGCTATCTCGGCGTGCAGATCCAGCCCGTCACCAAGGACATCGCCGACTCGCTCGGCCTTTCCGAGGCGAGCGGTGCGCTTGTCGTCTCCGCTCAGGCTGGTACGCCTGGTGAAAAGGCTGGCATGAAGGCAGGTGATGTGGTCACCGCCGTTAACGGCGAAACCGTCAAGGATGCCCGCGACCTCAGCCGCCGTATCGGCGCCATGACGCCCGGCAAGAAGGTCGAGCTCTCCGTCTGGCGTGCCGGCAAGGCTCAGTCTCTGACGGTCGAACTCGGAACGCTGCCCGCCGAACAGAAGGATGCTTCCGCTGACGACGGCGATCAGGCACCGGAAAGCCAGGCTCCTGCTTCCGAAAAGGCTCTGGCTGATCTGGGCTTGACGGTTGGTCCTTCCGAAGACGGCAAGGGTCTGCAGATCACCGGCATCGACCCGGATTCCGACGCGGCCGACAAGGGCATCAAGGAAGGCGAAAAGATTACCTCGGTCAACAACCAGGAAGTCTCCAACGCTGATGATGTCGTCAAGGTCCTGAACCAGGCGAAGAAGGATGGCCGCACGCGGGCACTCTTCCAGATCCAGTCGAAGGAAGGCAGCCGCTTCGTCGCCCTTCCGATCAATGGCCAGGGTTAATCCGCCAACCCTGACATAGGGGGGAGCCGCGCCTTCTGGGCGCGGCTCCCTTTCGTCCATATCCGTAGGTGATCGCAATGACCTCTTCGCAACAGGAAGAAGCTTTGAGCCTTGCCGAAACGCAGCCGGCAGGTAATGTCGACCGCATGAAGATTCTCATTATCGAAGACGATCTCGAAGCAGCGGTCTACCTCACCAAGGCATTTCGTGAGGTTGGCATTGTGGCCGATCACGCGAGCGATGGCGAAAGCGGGCTCTTCATGGGCTCGGAAAACAGCTATGACGTGATCGTCATCGATCGTATGTTGCCGCGCCGCGACGGTTTGTCCGTCATCAGCGAATTGCGCCGCAAGGGAATTCATACGCCGGTTCTCATTCTCTCCGCTCTCGGCCAGGTGGACGACCGCGTGACGGGCCTCAGGGCGGGTGGTGACGACTATCTGCCGAAGCCTTATGCCTTCAGTGAACTTCTTGCTCGTGTCGAGGTGCTTGGCCGCCGCAAGGGCACGCCGGATCAGGACGTTGTCTATCGCGTCGGCGACCTTGAACTGGACCGGCTCGCGCATGAGGTTCGACGCGGTGGCAAGGAAATACCGCTGCAGCCGCGCGAATTCCGCCTCCTCGAATATTTGATGAAGAATGCCGGTCAGGTCGTGACCCGGACGATGCTTCTCGAAAACGTCTGGGACTACCACTTCGATCCTCAGACCAACGTCATCGACGTTCATGTTTCGCGACTGCGGTCGAAGATCGAGAAGGACTTCGCCCAGCCGCTTCTCAAGACCATTCGCGGTGCGGGGTATATGATCAAGGACGAGGGATGAACCGCTTCTGGTTTCTCTTCAAGTCTACGGCAGTCCGCCTCTCGGCACTTTACATCCTGCTCTTCGCCATCTGCGCCGCGACGCTGGTCTTCTATGTGACCGCGATGTCCGAGCGGCTTCTGACCAACCAGATCCGCGAAGCCGTGCAGCAGGAGGTCGATCAGGTCCAGCGGGCCTATGATGCCGGCGGCATGAACCTTCTTCTTCGGACGATGGAGCGTCGCGCGCGCCAGCCCGGTGCCAATCTCTATATCATTGCCGGTCCCTCGGGCGATATCCTCGCCGGTAACGTCGCATCTGTGCAGCCCGGGGTGCTCGATGAGGAGGGGTGGACCTCCATGCCCTTCACCTATCAGCGTTATGCGGAAAGCGGCATCAGTCGCCGGCACATGGCCGTTGCCAACATCTTCGTGCTGGACAACGGGTTGCGTCTGCTGATCGGCCGCGACCTCGGGGAGCCCGAGGCATTCCGCGGGCTGGTCCGGCAGGCGCTGATGATCGCGCTCGCGATCATGGGTCTCGGGGCGATCATCATCTGGTTCGGCATCGGTCGAAATGCCTTGAAACGCATCGACCGCATGTCCGATGCCAGCAAGAAGATTATGGCTGGCGACCTCTCGCAGCGTCTTCCAGTCGGCGGTTCCGGCGACGAGTTCGATCGCCTGTCTGTTTCACTCAATACGATGCTCGGGCGGATAGAGAAGCTGAACGAGGGATTGCGACAGGTCTCAGACAACATTGCGCACGACCTCAAGACGCCGCTGACGCGGTTGCGCAACAAGGCCGCCGACGCACTGGACACCAAGGACGGCGAGGTTCGACGCGTCGCGCTTGAGGGAATTATATCCGAGTCCGATCAGCTGATCCGTACGTTCAATGCACTGCTGATGATCTCGCGCGTCGAAGCGGGATCGGTCGCCGCAGAAATGTCGGCGGTCGACCTCTCGGCGATCGTGGCAGACAGCGCTGAACTCTATGAACCCGTCGCCGACGAAGCCGGGTTGGTGCTCACATCATCGATCCAGCCGGATATTGAGGTGCAGGGCAACCGCGAGCTAATCGGCCAGGCGATTTTCAATCTCATCGACAATGCCATCAAATATTCCTCGGATGCCGAGGGCCACGGCGATATCGCGCTGAAGCTGCTCCGCCGGGCCGATGGCATTTGCCTCTCAGTCGCTGATCATGGGTCGGGAATCCCGGCCGAGAAGCGGGAGGATGTGCTGAAGCGCTTCGTGCGGCTGGATGAAAGCCGCTCCAAGCCCGGCACCGGCCTTGGCCTCTCCTTGGTCGAGGCGGTGATGGAACTGCACGGCGGGAAGCTGGAACTGTCCGATACCGATCCGCAAAATCAGGAAAAGCGCGGCCTCACGGTCAGTATGATCTTTCCGGTGAATAGCTCTCCGCGAACACGTTGACTACTGATTGAATTCTGTGTTGGCCATCGCTGCCACAGACCCTAGGTTAGATTCCAGTTGCCGGAAGTTCTGTGATTCTCCCCGGCGGTTCTCGGTTCTGTTCGCCAGGGAGGGTGCATGCTGACGGGTTCGAGGCATAGCCTTGTGGAAGTAGCCGACGGGCTGCTGAAACCGCTGAACAAGAGCGAGTTGAAGCTTGCCCAGACGGATCTTCAGAAGATCGGCAAAAGCGAACCTGCCGTGGCGGAGATGCTCAAGGCGGACGGCACGCTTCGCGACTTCATCACAACCGCACTAACCTTGTCTCCCTATCTACGCGAGATTGCCAACATCGATACGGCAATCGTCGCAACTGCGATTTCGGAGCCGTTGGAACCGCGCATCGAGGCGATGATCGCGGAGGCGCGTTCCTGCTGGAAGCCGGCAGCAAATGGCGAGGCGCCGAGCGAAGCGGAAGTCATGAGCCGCCTGCGCATCATCAAACGCAAGGTCGCTTTCCTCGTCGCCCTGGCGGATCTGGCCCGGATTTTCGACGGTCGCGTGACGACCGGCTGGTTGAGCCGGCTCGCAGAAGCATCCGTCAGCGCGGCGATCGATCACCTTCTGCTTGCTGCTCACGATGGGGGCAAGGTAACGCTTAAGGACGTGACCGCGCCCGGTGAGGGCTCGGGGCTGATCGTTCTTGGCATGGGCAAGCTCGGCGCATCGGAGCTCAATTACTCATCGGATATCGATCTGGTCGTGTTCTTTGACGAACAGGCGGGGATCGTCGCAGATCCTGATGACGCGATCGAGATCTTTCCGCGTCTGATGCGGCGGCTCGTACGGATCATGCAGGAACGGACCGCCGATGGATACGTCTTCCGCACCGACTTGCGGCTGCGGCCGGATCCGGGATCGACGCCGCTTGCCATCTCGTTCGATGCGGCAATGATCTATTATGAGGGCAGAGGGCAGAACTGGGAACGTGCCGCTTTCATCAAGGCACGGGCGGTCGCTGGCGATATCCAAGCCGGCGAGCAGTTCCTGCGCGGGCTGGTTCCGTTCGTCTTTCGCAAGTATCTCGACTACGCTGCTATCGCCGACATCCATTCCATCAAGCGGCAGATCCATGCGCACAAGGGATATGGCGCAATCGCGGTCAAGGGCCATAACGTAAAGCTCGGTCGTGGCGGCATCCGCGAGATCGAATTCTTCGCGCAAACGCAGCAGTTGATCGCCGGCGGCCGGATGCCGGCACTTCGTCGCCGCGGTACCGAAGAGACGTTGGCGGAGCTGACAAAAGCGAAATGGATCGACGAGGAGACGCGCGACGAGCTGACCGAGGCCTATTGGTTCCTTCGCGACGTCGAGCATCGAATTCAGATGGTGCACGACGAGCAAACCCATCTTTTACCCGAGACCGAAACCGATCTGAAGCGCATCGCCTTCATGATGGGGTTCGACGACACGCCGAGTTTTGCCACGCGCCTGGTCGAGGTCTTCAAGACGGTCGAGCGGCGCTATGCCCGCTTGTTCGAACAAGAGACCAGGCTTTCAACAGAAACGGGCAATCTGGTGTTCACCGGTCAGGCCGACGATCCCGATACGCTGAACACGCTGCGCAAGCTCGGCTTCGAGCGCCCGTCCGACATTTCTCGCGTTATCCGCACATGGCACTACGGTCGCTACAAGGCGACGCAATCCGTGGAGGCACGCGAACGGCTGACTGAACTGACACCGGAGCTGCTGCGCGTGTTCGGGGAAAGCAACCGCGCCGACGAAGCGATCCTGCGCTTCGACAGCTTTCTCTCCGGCCTGCCCTCCGGCATTCAGCTGTTTTCGCTCCTTGGCAGCAACCCGGCGCTTTTGTCGCTCATCGTCAACATCATGTCCTCGGCGCCGAAGCTGGCAGAGGTCATTGCCGCCAAGCCGCATGTGTTCGACGGCATGCTTGATCCCGGCCTGATGGCGGAATTACCGACGCGATCCTATCTCGCCGAACGCATACGCGGCTTTCTCGCGCCCGCGCGGTACTATGAGGAGGTGCTCGATCGACTGCGCATCTTCGCGGACGAACAGCGCTTCCTCATCGGCATCCGGCTGTTGACCGGCGCGATCCGAGGCGCCATGGCCGGCCGCGCCTTCACTCATCTGGCCGATCTCGTCCTTGAGGCAGTGCTCGATGCCGTCATGAAGGAGATCAGGACGGCGCATGGCGATTTTCCGGGTGGTCGTGTGGCTGTGGTCGGTATGGGTAAGCTCGGGACCTTCGAACTCACTGCAGGTTCCGACATCGATATCATCCTGCTCTATGATTACGACGATGAAGCCGCCGAATCATCGGGCCCCAAGCCTCTGGACTCGACGCGCTATTTCACCCGCATCACCCAGCGGCTGATTTCGGCGCTCTCGGCGCCGATGGCGGAGGGCGTGCTCTATGAGGTCGACATGCGCCTCAGGCCCTCGGGAAACAAGGGGCCGGTCGCCACCCGCATCAAGTCCTTCGAAAAGTATCAGCGCGAGGAAGCCTGGACCTGGGAGCATATGGCTCTGACGCGTGCCCGCCTCGTGTGCGGCGACAAGGAATTGATCAAGGAGGCTGAGCGGATCATCGCAGACGTCCTTCGTTCGAAGACCGACGCAGAGAAGATCGCCAAGGACGTGTCGGAGATGCGGGCCCTGATTGAGCAGGAAAAACCGCCGGCCAGCATCTGGGACCTGAAGCTCATTCCGGGCGGCTTGATCGACATCGAATTCATCGCGCAGTATCTGCGGCTCGTGGCCTCCACCAAAGGCATCGCCATCGAGGAGGACGACTTCAATACGGCAGGGCAGGTGAAGTTAGTCGGCGCGGAGCTGATGGACCGCGATGATATGGAACTCTGCCTAGCGACACTGTCGCTCTATACCGATATCTCACAGCTCATCCGCCTATGTATCGATGGCTTGTTCGAGCCGAAGGAGGCGCCGGCGGGCCTCATTGATCTTGTCTGCCGGGCAGCCGATTGCCCTGACATCAAGACGCTTGAGGGAGAGATCAAACGGCTCTCGAAAGCCATCAGGAAAGTATTCCAGATAGTTGTGAAAACTTAGCGGTCGCCGTTCGGGATGTGCAGGGAAATGACGGTGCCGATCGCCTCGCGCGAACGGATCTTCATTTTCCCGCCTTGAAGGATCGTCAGCGACCGCGAGATCGCGAGACCGAGGCCAGAGCCTCCCTTGCTTTTCGCGTACTGGTTTTGCACCTGTTCGAAAGGCTGGCCGATCTTGCCGAGCGCCGCGCGAGGGATGCCGATGCCGGTGTCGGCAATCGTCAGCATGACGCCGCTGCTGGTACGACGCGTGCGCACGGCGATGTGACCGCCTTCGTTGGTGAACTTCACGGCGTTGGAGAGCAGGTTCAGCAGGATCTGCTTCATGGCACGGCGATCGGCGGTCAACCGCATTCCATCGCAAAGGCGCTGTTCGACGAAGATGTTCTTTTGGGCGGCCGGGATTGCTGTGAAGCGAAGGCTTTCCTCGATGAGCGGCGCGAGATCGATCGTCTCGCACTCGAGCTTCATGTGGCCGGCCTCGATCTTCGACATGTCGAGAATGTCGCTGATGACGTTCAGGAGATGCTTGCCGCTGTCGTGAATGTCGCGGGCATATTCGTTGTACTTCGACGAGCCGAGCGGACCGAACATCTGATCCTGCAGGATCTCCGAAAAACCGAGGATTGCGTTGAGCGGCGTGCGAAGTTCGTGGGACATGTTTGCCAGGAACTCGCTCTTCGCACGGTTGGCGCCTTCCGCGCGCTCCTTCTCGAGCAGGTAGTTGGAGTTGGCGACAGAAAGGGCCGCCTTCTGGCTTTCCAGCGTCTGGCGGGAAGCGGAGAGATCTCCGATCGTCGCCATGAGACGGCGTTCGGAGTCGCGCAGGCGCTCCTGGTTGCGCTTGAGCAGCGTAATGTCGGTGCCGACCGAAACCATGCCGCCGTCGCGCGTACGGCGCTCGTTGATCTGCAGCCAGCGCTCGTCGGCAAGCTGTACTTCGGTTGTGCGGGAATAACCGGAGCCATCTGCGTCGGCGATACGGCGTTCGATCACGGGGCGCGCGGCGGCAGCATTGACGACTGTGCGCTCGGTGCCGGGGACCAAGACGCTATCGGGAAGTCCGTACGCCTGCTGGAAGTGCGCGTTGCACATGACGAGGCGGTCGTTCTTGTCCCAGAGCACGAAGGCTTCCGATGTGCATTCGATGGCGTCGGCCAATCGCTGATCGGCCTCGGCATAGCGCTGGGCGAGGCGATGCTGCTCGGTCACGTCCATCGCGATACCGATCATGTGGACGCGGCCGGAATTGGTGCGGATCACCTGCGCGCGAGCCCGCATCCAGACATAATGGCCGCCGGCATGCCGCATGCGGAAGATCTGGTCGACCTGGCCCGCATCACCGCGAGCGATTGACCGGGCGATTTCGTAGACGCCGCCGTCATCCGGATGCATCAGGCGGGCGGCATCGCTGAAGCACATCGTCCGGTCCGAGCCGGGAAGCCCAAGCATTTCGTACATCGAGCGCGACCAGTAAAATTCGCGGCGGTCGAAATCGAAGTCCCAGAGCCCACAGCGCCCGCGCGACAGCGCGGTTTCGACGCGAAGGTTCGACTCCAGAAAGGTATCGTCGGCATCGCGGGCGCGCTTCACCTGCATATAGTAGGCGTAGAGGATGACGAGCAGGATCGAGGAGATGCCTGCGAAGAGGGTCACGTTCAGCGTGACCTCGTCTCGCCAGAGCTTGCTGATCCGCTCCAACGACGTTGCCGCGATGACATAGCCGCCGGAGTTGCCGATGAGCGTGATTTCCGCGTAGTGCGGAAGCCCGCTGATTGTTGTCTCGATGACGCCAGCGCGATCGCCGAACCGGCGAACCGCCGAGATCTCTGAGAAGAAATCGCCGACGCTGGCGCCGAGGTAAGCCGAGCCGGCGGCAGTTGCGGCAAACACCTTGCCGCTTGGCTGCACGAGCAGCACGAACGCATCGTCATCCAGGCGGTCCTGCGGAAGGAAGCGCGCCAGCCTAGCCTGCGCCTGCGCGGCATCCGCGGTTTCGAAGATCCGGTTGGCATCGGCGAAGGCCGCGGCGGCGGTCGCGGCGGCAAGCGCGGTGGAGTGACGGGCAGCGGCTTCTGTCCGCCCGTATTCGGAGACCATTCCAAAGACGTGTGACGCGGCTACAACCGTAAGGAAGGCTACGATCAGGATCGGAATAATTCGCTTCAGGACGATTTCGACCTGCGACAGGCTGCGCGAAGACGATGAAGTCATGGCGGAGCGGCGGACTGAAAAGCTGTCCCGCCAGGCCAGGAGGCCGTCGAAATCGACACGCAGCCGTCCCTCGGCTGCGGTTGCCCGCCGCACGTTCATCATCTCTTCAGCCTTGATCCCTCGTGTGATTCGCAGCGCCGCTCGCCCGAACCTAACTCAATGAATCATTGGTGATTCGCCTTGTCCAGAGGAAAAGGTAAAAATCTGTTAACCGATTCTAGATGCTGAATTTTCTTTGGCGGTCAGAAGGTCGCTGCGACCAGCGCAGCGGCCTTCGACAGCAAATCACCCTTTCAGGGTGCGTTCCACGATGTCACGGACGTCGGTCGAGAGCTCCGCGGCGCGTTCGATTTCCAGCAGGGCAGCGCGGGCATGGTCCTGTCGAACCGGCTCCAGGGAGCGCCAGGAACGCATCGACGTCAGAATGCGCGCGGCCAACTGAGGGTTGCGCCGGTCGATGTCGAGAATCTCGCGTGCGAGGAAGCGGTAGCCCTCTCCATCGGCCCGACCGAAGCCTGTCGGATTGGCAAAAGCGTAGGCGCCGACCAATGAACGGACGCGATTGGGGTTAGTCCTCGTGAACAGAGGGTTCTCCATGAGCTTCAGCACCCGATCGAGCGTGCCGCCGCCTGGTATCGTTGCCTGCACCGAAAACCATTTGTCGATGACCAGGGCGTTCTCGGAGAACCGATCCCGGAAGGTCGACAACGCTTCGGCAGCTTCCGCGCTGTCTGGGAAACGGTGCGCAAGGACCGAGAGCGCATGCAACAGGTCGGTCATGTTGTTGGCGGCATCGAAGGCAGCCTTGGCGCGTACCGGCGAATTCTCGGCATAGGAGAGGTAGGTCAGCGCGGCGTTGCGCAGGGCGCGGCGACCCGCGCTCGTTGCGTCCGGGCTGAAGGTGCCGGGCGTCGTCATCGAGTCATAGAGTGCAGCGAACGTGTCGCGTCCGGCGTCGGCAACCTGTTTCATGACTGCCTGGCGGCCGGCGTGGATTGCGTCCGGATCGTTATTGCCCCCGAGTTCGCGGGCAATATCGGCTTCGCTGGGCAGCGCCAGGGCCTGGGCGCGGAAGGCGGGTTCCAGACTCTCGTCAGCCGCCGCGGCGATGAGGCTGTCGACGAAGGTTGTCTCACAACCGACGGGGTTTCCTTCCCGTGCATCGCGAGCCGCCTTCAAAAGGTTCGGAAGTGCAAGGTCCGTCAGGGCCTGCCAGCGCGCGAAATGGTCCGTCTCATGGCGGGCGAGCAGCGCCAGGTCGGCAGGCGACTGGTCGAAATGGAGATTGATGGGAGCCGAGAAGCTGCGATTGATCGAGACCACCGGTCGCGTCTGGATCCCGTGGAATACTGCCGTTTGGGTGCGCTCTGTGAGATGCAGAATGGCGCCGGTATATTCCGCACTTTCAACGGAAGTCGGCGCTATGGCTGCTCCATCCTCCGCAAAAAGTTGCAGGTTCAGCGGAATGTGCATCGGCTGCTTGTCGGACTGACCCGGGGTTGCAGGGATCATTTGCTCGAGCGCGAGGCTGAAGGCTTTTGCGGCAGCATCGTAACAGCCGGAAGCCGTAACCAGCGGCGTGCCGGCCTGATGGTACCACAGTGAGAATTGTGTGAGATCGCGCCCGCTGGCGTCCTCGAAGCATTTCACAAAGTCCTCGATCGTGACAGCCTGGCCATCATGACGGTCGAAGTAGAGGTCCATGCCCTTCTTGAACGTCTTCTTGCCAAGCAGCGTCGCGATCATTCGCGTGACTTCGCTGCCCTTCTCGTAGACGGTTGTCGTATAGAAGTTATTGATTTCACGGTATTTTGTCGGTCGAACAGGATGTGCGAGCGGGCCCGCATCCTCTGGGAACTGCTCGGATTTCAGGTGGCGGACCTCGGCGATGCGCTTGACCGGGCGCGAGCGCTGGTCGGCCGAGAACTCGTGATCACGAAAGACGGTCAGGCCTTCCTTCAGGCACAGCTGGAACCAGTCGCGGCAAGTGATGCGGTTGCCGGTCCAGTTGTGGAAGTACTCGTGGGCGATGATCGCTTCGATGTTGGCGTAGTCGCTATCCGTGGCCGTTTCCGGATCGGCAAGGACGTACTTGTCGTTGAAGACGTTGAGGCCCTTGTTCTCCATCGCGCCCATGTTGAAGTCGGAGACGGCGACGATCATGAAGATGTCGAGATCATATTCGCGCCCGAAGACCTCTTCGTCCCACTTCATCGAACGCTTCAGTGCGTCCATCGCGTAAGCGGCGCGCGGCTCTTTGCCGTGCTCGACATAGATCTTCAGGGCGACCTCGCGTCCGGACATCGTCGTGAACGTATCTTCGATGACGCCGAGATCGCCGGCGACCAGCGCAAAGAGATAGCTCGGCTTAGGATGCGGATCGAACCAGGCGGCGAAGTGCTTGCCTTCGCCATAGCCAGCACCCCCGAGGAAATTGCCGTTCGACAGCAGCAGCGGGTTGGCGGCCTTCTCGGCAATGATGTTGACGGTGTAAGGCGCCAGAACATCGGGGCGGTCCTGGAAATAGGTGATCCGCCGGAAGCCTTCAGCCTCGCACTGCGTGCAATAGATACCGCCGGTGCGGTAAAGGCCCATCAGTTTCGTATTGGCTTCGGGGTTGATGATCGTAGTGATCGTCAGCTCGAACGGTTCTGATGCGGGTAGATCGCGGACCGTCAGGCTTTCCGGCGTTGCCGTGTATTGGTCGGCCGGCATTTCCAACTGATCGAACAGCAGGCCGGAAAGCGTCAGTTCATCGCCGTCGAGCATCAGCGGAGCCTTGGGATCGACACCCTCGCGGCGATGGAAAATCAGTCGTGCTTCAACCTTGGTTTCAGTGGGATCGAGCTCGAAGGTCAGATCCACGCGTTCCAGAACGAATTCGGTGGGCTGGTAGTCTGCCAGATTGATGACCTGGCCGGTATCTGTACGCATGGTGTTCCCTGAAGACCTTGAGCGGATGAGTGCTTCGTACGCAGAGTAGGCACTCCGCCACAAATTTTGACGGGCATCTTTACACCAAAGTCTGAACCAAAGTTAAAGCGAAATCGCGGCAACGGCAGATTTGGAGGATCTCGGAACGGCCAAATCTAGGCGGTCCGTGACTAGGATTTTAGGTTGAGGGTTGCCCTTATCGCCTCATCGTCTTCAGTCCGCTGAACGACGACGCCATGCCAGCCCAAGCCATCGTAATCCTCGTAGCCGAGTGTCCGGGCGAAAGCGACAATTGAGCCGTTGTTGTCATAGTAGCTACCGCGGGCCGTACCTGCCTGGTTCTGAAGCGCAAAATGGCTGAAGAGAAGGTTGGGATTGCTGGAGGCGATGATCCTGTTTGATCCATCGAGCAACATCACGGTCGTTTTCTCTGCTATCTGCGGAGGCAGGTTGGCTTCGGTTTCGACGATCGCCTGTCCCTGCTTCTGCCAGTCAAAATACACACCCAGTGTTCCGAGAGTTTTGCCGTGGAGCGTGCCACCCTCGCGCACTGCCGTTGCATAGACAAGGGCGGTGCGGTTGCCATGCAGATGGCTGTCGCGGACATCGTCGACGATGTAGTCGTCTCCCGACGCGCAGCGTACGGATGCTTGGAACCAGCCGTCGCCTGCAAGCGATCTTCCGGCGGTCTTGCGCTCAAATTCAGGGTTTGCCGAGGCGATCACCTGACCTGAGGCATCTGTCAAAACGAGGTCGAGATAGACGGTGTAGAAGCGATTGATGACCCCAAGTCGTTGGGCAGCGAAGGTCGCCCTTTCCTTTGTCGGCTCCTGCAGCGCCTGCCAAAGCGCGGCATCGGTCGCCCACCACCGCACGTCGGCGGTTCGCTCGAAGAGATTGCGGACGATCAGTTGCACGAGAGTTTGGGCGAGATCGGTAAGCCTTACGCCCTCCATCTCGTTCACGAGCGCTTCCGCCATGACGCGGGAATGCCCGATACGCCCAATGACGTTGCCTTCGAATTTCCCTGAAATGTCGCTTGCGACCTGTGCCAGCCGCTGCACCTCGTTGGCAACGACAGCAAAGCCTTTCCCGGCCTCGCCGGCGCGGGCGGCTTCGATCAACGCATTGATTGCAAGAAGCTTGATCTGCTTGACCACATGCGAGTTCGCGGCGCTGAAACTTTCAAGATCGGTGCCGATTCCCTCCGTTACCGCACGCATCAGCCGCGGTGTGGCGGTCAACCGTTGCTGATCGTTGTCCCTGGATTTGAGCTGCGTCATGGAAATTGCCCCGATAGCGATGCAAGCTGAGAGAAAGAGGACTGAAATATCGGCCAATCAATGCGATTCTATGGTTTCCGAAGCGTTAAGGCGGACACTCATCGGATGAACATTTTTGGGCACATCTCAGATTTGATGAAAATTTGTGCGATCCGATTGATTGAGCATCGAAATTTTCCGATTTTCGATCTGTTCATTCGGCCCGGCGACTGTCACAGTCGAGATGTGCCGAGTCTGGCGCGTCCTCCTGCCTCCAAACAGCAATCCAAGAGTTCAAGACATGCGGTCGGCTACGGGAAACCCGATGAGGGGTATTGCGTTCAAGGTTGGCTCGGTGGTTGTTTTCCTGGCAATGCAGACCTTCATCAAGCTCGCCGGCAGTGACATCCAGCCGGGGCAGGTGACGTTCTGCCGCTCCTTCTTCGCACTGTTTCCCATCATGGCTTACCTTGCCTATCGCGGCCAGTTGCGATCGGCATTCTATACGGCCAATCCGATCGGTCATCTGAAGCGGGGAACGCTCGGCATCATATCAATGGGGCTCGGCTTCTATGGGCTGCTGCACCTGCCGTTGCCGGAAGCCATTGCACTTGGCTACGCGATGCCGCTTGTCGCCGTGATCTTCGCAGCTGTGTTTCTCGGGGAAACTGTCCGAATCTACCGCTGGAGCGCCGTACTTTTCGGGATTGTCGGCGTGGCCATCATATCGTGGCCGAAACTGACCCTTTTCCGTGAGGGCGGGATCCATGCCGAGCAGGCGATTGGCGCGCTAACGGTGTTGCTGGCTTCGGTGCTCGGCGGCATGGCGATG
This sequence comes from Rhizobium sp. RHZ02, assembly GCF_014851575.1. NCBI lineage: Bacteria > Pseudomonadati > Pseudomonadota > Alphaproteobacteria > Hyphomicrobiales > Rhizobiaceae > Rhizobium > Rhizobium sp. RHZ02. The sequence goes on along the minus strand of NZ_JACUZX010000005.1, from coordinate 223,190 downwards.
ATTCAGGTGCGACGATTGGTCGAGGAAGAGAAGACCGCCACGATCGTCCTCTATTTTTCGATCACCGCCACGGTGTTCTCACTCGTGACAGTGCCGTTCGGCTGGCAGGTCCTTGATCTGGCGCCGCAATTGTTTCTCATCTTGGCCGGCTTCTGTGGGGGCGTGGCGCAGATCCTGTTGACGGAGAGCTACCGGCACGCTGATGTCTCGACGGTTGCGCCGTTCGAATACACATCGATCGTCATCGGCGGTGTCATCGCGTATTTCGTGTTCGGCGATATCCCAAGCGGGGCCACACTCCTGGGGACAGCAATTGTCGTGGCGGCCGGAATATTTATCATCTACCGCGAGCACCAGTTGGATCTGGAGCGCCGTGGGGCACGGCAGGCCGGATCCTGAAGGCCGCCTGCAATCGCAGCTTTGTGGCGACGCAACGGAAGTTCTCGCGTTTTGCGGGAGAAATTCAAACGAAATAGTGAACGACATCCGAACAGTTCTTGCGTCTTATGAACTTGACGAAGCATCATTTATTCGCAAATGCGCATGTTATGGGCCGGTCGGACGTCCTGGTGCCTGGGCAGTGCCGACGCCGGATACGTGCGTCGGGAGAAAAATGCCTCTTAGTGCCGAAGACTTGGTTGCGAACCCGAAGTTCATCCTGGCCCTCCGCTTCCATGCGGGGCGCATGCGCGGCATGTTCAACACCGGCCCGCGATTGGCGCGTTTGCTTGCTTCACAACAACGCTGGTTGCTGACGCAGACTGCCTATGCGCTTGCCATGGAGCGCGATCCCGCAGATTCCACGTCGGGCTTCACGGCGGTTCGGCTGACGCGCGAGATCACATCGCACAAGGTGGCCAGCCGCAACACGGTGTTGAGCTTTATCGACGAACTCGTCACCTACCGCTTCATCGCCTATGCACCAGGAGCCGAGCGCCGACGTCCCCGCCAGTTCGAGCCGACGGAAATCAGTCATCAGGCGATGTTTGGCTGGTTGGTCTCCAATCTGGGCGCTCTCGATCTGTTGGACGGCGGAAGCCGGGTTGCCCATGTTGAGGCTCACCCGGAACTGGTCCGCGTCATGCAGCCGCGAATTGCACTCAATTGCCTCCAGGATCCCCAGTGGAGAGAGCCCCCAGAGCATGTGGCGCTCTTCCAGTGGAACGACGCTGGCGGACTGATCGTCGATCATCTTGTCTCGCGGATCGATCTGGACGGCGACGATCCCGAGCGCGTCGTGGTCGGTCATGTTGACAGTCGCGCACTGGCGGCGGATTTCATGATATCGCGTACACACTTGCAGCGGCTTTTCGCCAAGGCGGCGCAGCAAGGATGCATTGGTTGGGATACGATCGACAAGAAACCCGTGCTCTGGATGTCGCGTTCGTTTGTCGAGCAATACAGTCGGTGGCAAGCGATCAAGTTCGCCTATGTGGACGACGCGTTCCGCTGCGAGGCGTGATTCCCACGAGGCGCGCGGCCCCTCGAGGATCCAGGTCGGTGAGAATTGCTCAGGCAGGCAACGCGACAAGAGGCCAGCAAATGCCAGCCTCGGCCTCAGTATTGCTGAAAGTCCGCAAAGATCATGGCGGGACGCGCGATGCGCCCGCTGGCGCCAGTCCCGCGAGCAACCATTTGCTCGTTCGTGGCGAAGCCAATGCGGCTGTAGCTTTGCGTTGTGCGGCCTTGCTCGCTAGCAAGGCGAAGGGTTTCAAACCCACAGTGTATAGGACGAAAACGTGCAGTCATTGCCTTGGTTCCTGTTGATTCCTCCCAAGACACAGCAATATATTGCACTGCAACATGAACTTTTCAATGCATTAGAATAAACGGCAGATATGCGAAAAACGCATAGGTGTTTTCACAAAAGATTTGTATTTGCCTATTTTCAGGGCACGTCAGAGCGCTGCCAGTTTGGCCTGAAAAGCCAAAAGATCGTTCCAGGCCAATCGTTTGTTGACTGGTGCCGTCAATAGATCCTGAGGGTGCAATGTCGCAATCGCAGGAATAATGCGGTTTCCGACCGCAATCTCTCGCCATTGCCCGCGCAACCCGTGAATCGTATCGGTTTCGCCAAAAAAGACCCTGGCGGCAAAGTTGCCGAGTACGAGAATCGCCTTCGGCTCGGCAAGAGCAATCTGCCGCTCGATGAAAGGACGGCAAATATCCATTTCGGCGGTCGACGCAATGCGATTGCCCGGTGGTCGCCAGGGAATGACCTGCGTCAGCAATATGGCGTCGCGCTGCAGACCGATTGCCCCGAGCATCTTGTCGAGCAGTTGGCCAGGCCGTCCGGAGAAGGGCTGGCCTTCACGATCATCGTCCGCCCCTGGCGCCGAACCGATCACCATGATCCCGCTGGCCGCATCACCGCTGGCGAAGATCGTCGAGCGTGCGCTGTGCTTGAGATTGCATCCGTTGAATGCCTCGAGCGCCGTTTTCAGTTCCTGAAGCGAACGGGCGCTCTCGGCGGCGAAGCGTGCCTGCTGCACGGCCTCGCCATCCGGGATCGAAGGCTGCGGCCGCTGGGCTGCACGCTCGGGGGCGGGAGCGTTCCTTTGTGTGGTCTGAGCCGCCGGGCGGGCCGTGGACTCCCGAACGTCAGCAGTCTGCGGCGAAGGGACCGTGCTTCGCCTTGCCGCTTTCATTGCCTCGAACTCAGCAAAGCGATCGACAGCTTCCTCCTCGAGCAGCCATTCCACGCCGGCTTCGGCATGGAAATGCAGAAGCGCGGCGAGTTCGCCCGGAGAGAGTTCGCTGACGGAGATCATAACGGTGACCTTAGCGAAGCCGAGACGTCAATGAAAGAGCACGATAGGCGGGAGACGACCTATTGCACCGTCCATTGCGTGATGTCCTCACGTTCGCCAATCAACGCCAAGCCGTGGGCGATGGAAAGCAGTTCGCCGCCGGTCTCGATGCGGTCCTTATCGAAGCGCTCGGTGAAGATGCGGCGCACAGCCGGGACAAACGACGTGCCTCCGGTGAGGAACACCTTGTCGATCATGCCGGATGTCGTGTTCGTCCTTTCCAGCACGTCATCGAGTGCGCCTTCGATCCGTACGAGATCATCTGCAATCCAGCTTTCGAAATCGGCCCGGCGAATCGTCAGGTGGCCTCCGCGGCCGAGGGGCGCGAAGTCGAATGCTGCTTCGTCCGAAGCGGAGAGCGCCATCTTCGTCGCGGATACAGCCTGATAGAGCGGGTAACCTTCATCGTGGTCGACGAGATCGATGAAGGTCTCGAGCTTCTCGGGCTCGAGCGCCGTGCGCACAAGCTTCTTGAGATCCTCGAATTCGCGCGACGTCTTGAAGATGGAGAGCTGGTTCCAGCGACCGAAGCTCGAGTAGTAGTTCGTCGGGACTTCAAGGATTTTGTCGAAACTCTTGAAATGACTCCCCTTGCCGATCTGAGGGGCGACGATGTTGTCGATCATGCGATAGTCAAAGTGATCGCCGGCGATCCCGACACCCGAATGACCGATCGGGGTCGCCGTCAGTTTGCCGGCCACCGTTTCAAACCGGATAAGCGAATAGTCGGTCGTACCGCCGCCGAAGTCGGCGACGAGAACCGTCGCATCGGATTTCAGGTTCTGCGCGAAGTAGAACGCGGCGGCCACCGGTTCGTAGACGTAGTGAACCTCCGGAAAGCCGAAGCGGGACAGCGCCTCGTTATAGCGCTGGGTCGCCAGCGCAGGGTCAGGGTTCGCGCCGGCAAAATGCACGGGGCGGCCGGTGACGATACGCTTGACGTCGGACGGCCAGTTGTCGCCGGCATAGTTCCGGAGGCGCCTGATAAAGACCTCCATCAGGTCCTCGAAACTGTGGCGCTTCGCGTAGACGAGGGTGCCCTGAAAGAGCGCGCTTGCCGCAAAGGTCTTGATCGACTGCAGGAAACGGCAGTCCCCGGGGTTATCGATGAATTGCCGGATTGCCGCGTGGCCGGCCTCGACCTTCAGGGCGGACGTGCCGAGTTGCGGATCCTTCATGAAGGAAAGGGCAGTACGCATGCTGTCGGCAGTTCCGGCCGCACTCGTAAAGGCCATTGAATGCGTTGTCGGCCCGTCAGCCGTGGCCAAGACCGTGTTCGTCGTGCCGAAGTCGAATCCCAGCGCCTGAGCCATGCCCGCACCTCATCAAGTCGATTGTTTTTTGGGAACGGAGGCCAAGCTCCGCTAAGGCGCGAAACAACGCGCCCAAGGAGGGCGCGTGATGCCACAGAGGCCGCCGTTGTTCAAGGCTTGAAGTGAAAAATGCAGCGGGCGCCAATGGCGCCCGCTTGTTCCCTACTCGGCGGCCAATGCCTGAGGTATCTCCTCATCGTGCTCGGTCTTCTTCTTCCGTCCAAAGCTGAGGAGCCAATCGCTAAGCCTGCCCATTTCGACGAAGATCACCGGGGTGATGAAAAGCGTCAATGCTTGCGACACGACGAGACCGCCAACGACGGCAATGCCGAGCGGCTGGCGCAGTTCCGAGCTTGCACCGGTCCCGAGAGCGATGGGAAGCGCGCCGAGGAGGGCGCAGAAGGTCGTCATCATGATCGGGCGGAAGCGTCGAACGCAGGCTTCATGAATCGCCTCCGACGGCGACATGCCGTTGCCGGAGCGCAGGTTCTCCAGCGCCACGTCGATCATCATGATCGCATTCTTCTTGACGATACCGATCAGCATCAGCAGGCCGATGAGCGCGATGATCGAAAGATCGAAGCCCATCACTTTCAACGCCAGCAGGGCACCGAGTGCCGCGGCCGGCAAGCCGGAAAGGATCGTCAGCGGATGAATGAAGCTTTCGTAGAGGACACCCAGCACGACGTAGATCGTCAGCACTGCCGCCAGGATCAACAGCGGCGTGTTGCCCTGGGACTGCTCAAATATCTGCGCCGTGCCACCGTAGGACGTGAAAACGTCCGCTGGCATGTTGATGTCTTTCTTGATCTGGTCGATCGCCGCCGTGGCATCGCCAAGCGCTTCGCCGGCCGGCAGGTTGAAGGAGACTGTCGTCGAGACAAGCTGACCGGTCTGGTTGATCGTCACCGGCCCCGTCGTGCGTTCTACCCTTGCGAAGTTGGACAAGGGAACGAGGGCGCCGTTGCTTGAAGCGACGCGGATTTCCTGAAGCTTCTGGTCGTCCCAGGGCTTGCTCGTATCGTACTCGACGATCACGTCATAGCTGTCGCCGGTCGACTGGATCTGGGCGGCGGTGTATCCGCCAAAGGCTTCCTGCAGGGTCGTCCGCAGCTGTCCGTCGGTAATCCCGAAGGCTGCCGCCTTCTCCGTGTCGACGACGATATTGGCCTGCAGGGCATTGTTCTGCGCATCTGAGGCGACGTCGGTGAAACGCGGATCGGAACGCATGGCCTGCTGAATCTTGTCTGCCCAGACGTTTGTCTGATCGGCGCTCAGCGCCTGAACGACGAGCTGGTATTGGCTCGCCGTCTGACGGCCGCCGAAGCGGAGGCTCTGTTGCGGCGTGATGTAGGCCTGCAGCCCAGGAATCTTGCCGATGCTCGCCCGCAATTCCCGTAACGTCTGCTCAAGCGGTGGACGCTGATCCTTGTCCTTGAGTTCGACAAACATCGTGCCGTTGTTCAACGGACTGCGTGCGTTGCCGCCGACAATCGACATCACGTGATTGACGGCGGGATTCTGCTTCACGAGTTCCGCTGCCTGGTTCTGCAACGCTTGCATCGCCGGATAGGAGATGTCCTGGCGTGCGCGCGTCGAGATGTTGAGGCGTCCAATATCTTCGGTGGGGAAGAAGCTGGATGGCAGCGTCATGAAGAGATAGACAGTCAGGCCAACCGACGCCACGAACAGGGCGAGGACGGCTGGACGATGCTTCAGGCACCAGCCGACCGATTTTTCGTATCCTCTGAGTGTCCGCTCGAAACCGGCATCGAACCAACGGATGAAGAAGGGCGGGCGGTCGTGGCCACTGCCGAGCCTTGATGCCAGCATCGGCGTCACTGTGAGCGAGACAATCGCGGAGGCGACGATCGCGATCGCAACGACCATGCCGAACTCGTTGAAGATGCGGCCGACGACGCCGCCCATCAACAGGATCGGAATGAAGACGGCAATCAGCGACACGGACATGGAAATGATGGTGTAGCTGACTTCGCCGGCGCCTTTGATCGCCGCATCGAGAACCGGCATCCCTTCCTCGACATGCCGGAGAATGTTTTCCAGCATGACGATCGCGTCATCGACGACAAGGCCGACTGCGAGCGTCATTCCGAGCAGCGAGATGTTGTCGATGCTGTATCCGAGCACGTACATCATGCCGAAGGTGGTAATCAGCGACAGCGGCACGGCAAGGCCCGGAATGATCGTCGCCGTCAGGTGACCGGTAAAGAGGTAGATGACCAGGACGACGAGGCCGATCGTCAGGAGCAGCGTAAACTTCACGTCCGTGATCGCGTCCTTGATCGGCTGCGCAGAGTCGTTCATGACCTTTGTCGAAACAGAGGCGGGGATTTCGGCGTGCAGACCCGGCAGCTTCGCCCTGATTGCGTCGACGACCTCGACGGTATTGGCATCGGGCTGGCGTTGAATGGCAAGAATGATGCTGCGGTTGCCGTCGTACCAGCTGCCGGTATTCTGGTTCTGAACGCTGTCCTGCACGTCGGCGACGTCGCCGAGGTGGATCGGTGCGCCGTTGGGATTGGCAATGACAAGCGTACGGAACTCGTCGGCATTGGTCCGCTGAGTGTCCGCATTGATTGTCATGCTTTGCGAGTCGTTCTGCAGGGAGCCGACGGGAACCTGGCTGTTGGCAGCGACCAGCGCCTGGTTGACGGTATCGATACCGATGCCGCGGTTGAGAAGCTTGTTGGGATCGACCTCGACCCGGACCGCGTAGGTCTGCGCACCGAATACCGAAACCTCAGCCACGCCGGGAAGTGTTGAAAGGGACGGCGAGATGATGTCCTCGGCGATCTCGTCGAGCTTGCTGCGGGGCATGGTGTCGCTTTGCACGGCAAGCAGCATGACCGGCGCATCGGCGGGGTTCGTCTTGCGATAGCTTGGCGGCGTCGTCATGTTGTCGGGCAATTGCCGCGTGGCATGCGAGATCGCTGCCTGAACATCGGCTGCTGCCGCATCGATGTTGCGATTGAGATCGAACTGCAGAACGATGCTGGTGTTGCCGAGCGAGTTCGTGGCGCTGATTTCGCTGATGCCGGGAATGGTCTGGAACTGCTTGATCAGCGGCGTGGAGACCGAAGTCGCCATCGTCTGCGGTGAGGCGCCGGTCAGCGCGGCCGAGACGTTGATCGTCGGGAAGTCGACCTGCGGCAGGGCTGCCACCGGCACGAGTTGGTAGCCGGCAAGGCCGGCAAGCACGACGCCGATGGCAAGCAGCGTCGTTGCAACAGGACGTCGGATACAGAAATTCGGTATCATTCTTCCGTGCCCGCTGTGATGATTTCGGTTTTGCCTGCGGTTTGGTCAACCGAGGCGACATTCAATGCCTTGTCGTCGAACTGTTCCTTGACCGGCTGCTGGTCGACCAGCTGCGCCTGTCCCTCGATGATGACGTGATCGCCCTCGGACAGGCCTTGCGAGACGGCGGTGAAACCACCGTTCGCGCGCGCCACGGTGACGGGTGTCACATGAGCCTTGCCGTCGCGCGCGACAATGGCGAAGAAGCCGTCGGCGCCGGGACTGACAGCAACGGTCGGGACCACGACCTGCTGTTCATTGTTGTTGAAGTGGACAACGATGTTGACCGATTGCCCGGGCCATAAAGCGCCGGACGCGTTCTCAAACTTCGCCTTCGCGAGAATTGTGCCGGACGCAGGATCGACGGTGTTGTCGTAAAAGCTGATATGGCCCTGACGTGGCTTGGCCTTGTCGGATTGAGGAACGGTGCTGACGTCCACCGGGCCTGCGGCAAGTGCAAGCTTCAACTGCCGGAGGTCGCGTTCCTGCAGGTGGAATTTCACGTAGATCGGATCGTACTTTGCGATCGTCACGATCGCGGAGCCGGCGTTCACAAAGGCGCCTGGGCTCACGGCGATATCGCCAAGGCGTCCGTCGAAGGGCGCGCGAATATCGGTATGCTCAAGCAGGACCTGATCGGCGGCAAGCGCGGCCTTATCGGCCTCCACGGTCGCGGCTGCCGTATCGCGGGCCGCCTTTGCCTGATCGTAGCTTTGCTGTGTGCCGGCCTTTGAGCTCAAAAGGTCATTGGCGCGTGCCAGCGCCGTTTCGGACTCCGCCAGGGTTGCCTGGTCGCGGACGACCATGGCGCTGTCCTTGTCGACCGTTGCCTGTGCGGTGCGGGCATCGAGTTTGGCGATCAGATCTCCCTGTTTGACGGTGGCGCCGTCCGAGGCGAGGATCTGCGTAACGATCCCCTGTTCCTGGGCCGCGATCGTGGTGTTGTCGTCCGCATCTGCCCAGCCCGAAGCTGTGACGTCCCGGGGCAAAACAGTCTTCACTGCTGCGACAGTCTTGACCAGCGTTGGTCCGCCGTTGCGGTTGCGACCCTTGCTGCCGCCCTTCTGATCACCGGATTTCTGCGATGCATCGCCCGCCGTTTGGTGGCCGCCGTCGGCGGCATCGGCCTGCGGCTGAGCGTGGGGCAAAAATTGCGAAAGATACGGGATTCGTTCCCTGTATTGCCAAGCGCCAACGCTGGCAGCAGCTATAATGCAGGCCGTGATCAAAAGTTTCTTCATATGCGAGACCGGTTTGGGCGAGTTGCGCGAAAGTCAAGGCTCTATTGAACCACGTCTATTACGGCGCAAAAAAGACACAATTGCCGAACCGACCATCACTAAGTGGTTATAATGGCTTAAATTTTTGTAATGAAAGAATGAGCTGAAATACCATTTGTTGGGCATCGGCGATCCGCCGTAGCCGACACTTTCCCAATTTCCCCTTTTCAATCAGACGGATCGCGCCGCTCCGCCGTCGCAGCGTACAAGACTGCCCGTGATGTAGCTCGCGGGCTGGCTGCAAAGAAAGGCGGCGGTTGCAGCGAACTCTTCGACCGTCCCATAGCGACCGACGGGGATTGCGGCCTCCTTGGCAGAGCGGATTTCATCGAGGCTCTTGCCGGTGCGCTTGTCGGCCGCCCCATCTACCTCGTCGGTGCGGCCGGTCAGAATGCTCCCGGGAAGCAGAAGGTTTGACGTGACCCCAAAGCGTCCGATCTCCGTTGCCAGCGTCTTGCTCCAACCGGCGAGGGCGGGGCGCAGCGTGTTCGAAAGAGCGAGGTTGGTGATCGGTTCGATGACGCCCGACGACGCGACAGTGAGAATGCGCCCCCAGCCTTGTTCCTTCATGGATGGCAACAATGCGTTGGTGAGCGCGATCACCCGCAGCACCATGGAGAAGAAATAGGTCTCCAGTTTCTCGGGCGTCATGTCCTGCGTCGTTCCTGGCGTGGGGCCGCCGGTATTGTTGACCAGGATATCGATGCCACCAAGCTTTTCATGCACGGCGGCGGTCACGGTCTCGACGAAATTCTCGTCCGAGAGATCGGCCCAGATCCAATCCGCCTTGCCACTTCCTTCGGCGTTGATGGCGCGGCACTTTGCCTCCAGCGTCTCGCCGCTGCGGCCGCAGAGAAGAACGTTCGCGCCCTCACGTGCCAAAGCCACGGCGATGCCATGCCCCAATCCGCGCGACGATGCCAGAACGAGTGCGCGCTTGCCCTTGATGCCCAGATCCATGTCAATTTCTCCATTTGTCCGTCTTTCTATACGGCGCGCCGACGGGAGACGAAAGCGGCGTCTGGCATTGTTTATAATTTGACGTTTACGTAAGCTGCATATATTTATCTGGCGCTAGAAATGCTGTTGCGCGAATTGGGGGATTCGCTGTCGTTTCCCGGCTCGACAATAGAGCTCTGTTTTGCCAAGAGATAACCCCATCACGGGGAATGTGGCCGCGATGTCGGCCGAGCGGAGATGATGCATGACCGATACGACTGAACTGCCCGAGCGCGAAAGCATGGAATTCGACGTTGTGATCGTCGGTGGCGGCCCTGCGGGATTGTCGGCTGCGATCCGCCTGAAACAGGTCAATCCGGCACTGTCGGTCGTCGTGCTCGAGAAGGGGGCTGAGGTCGGCGCGCACATCCTGTCAGGTGCCGTCGTCGATCCCATCGGCATCGACCGTCTGCTGCCTGGCTGGCGCCAAGAGGCTGATCATCCGTTCAAGACCGAAGTGACCGACGACCACTTCCTGGTGCTCGGCCCGGCGGGCTCGGTGCGCCTGCCGAATTTCATGATGCCGCCGCTGATGAGCAACCACGGCAACTACATCGTTTCGCTTGGCAACGTCTGTCGCTGGCTCGCCACAAAGGCGGAAGAACTCGGCGTCGAGATCTATCCGGGTTTTGCCGCGACCGAGGTGCTCTACAACGACGAGGGGGCCGTCATTGGCGTGGCCACCGGCGACATGGGCATCGAGAAGAACGGCGAGCCCGGCCCGAACTACACCCGCGGCATGGCGCTAACAGGCAAGTATGTGCTGATCGGCGAGGGGGTCCGCGGTTCGCTTGCCAAGCAGTTGATCGCCAAGTTCGATCTGTCGAGGGATCGCCAGCCGCAAAAGTTCGGTATCGGCATCAAGGAACTCTGGCAGGTGAAGCCCGAGCACCACAGCCGAGGTCTCGTGCAGCACTCGTTCGGCTGGCCGCTCGGCATGAAGACCGGCGGCGGCTCCTTCCTTTACCACCTCGAAGACAATCTCGTTGCCGTCGGCTTCGTCGTCCACCTGAACTACAAGAACCCTTACCTGTATCCCTTCGAGGAGTTCCAGCGCTTCAAGACGCATCCGGCGATCCGCACGACCTTCGAGGGCGGCAAACGGCTGTCCTATGGTGCGCGTGCGATCACCGAGGGCGGCTATCAGTCTGTACCGAAGTTATCCTTCCCCGGCGGTGCCCTGATTGGCTGTTCGGCGGGCTTCGTCAACGTGCCGCGCATCAAGGGCAGCCACAACGCGGTGCTGTCGGGCATGATGGCAGCGGACCGGATTGCCGCGGCGATTGCAGCCGGTCGCGCCAATGACGAGGTGGTCGAGATCGAGAACGACTGGCGCTCAAGCGACATCGGTAAGGACCTGAAGAGGGTGCGAAACGTCAAGCCGCTGTGGTCGAAGTTCGGCACGGCAATCGGCGTGGCGCTCGGCGGTTTCGACATGTGGACGAACCAGCTCTTCGGCCTTTCGATCTTCGGTACGCTCAGGCACGGCAAGACCGATGCGGCCTCGCTGGAGCCGGCCGCCAAGCACAAGCCGATCGCCTACCCGAAGCCCGACGGCGTTCTCACCTTCGACCGTCTGTCCTCGGTGTTCCTGTCGAACACCAACCACGAGGAAGACCAGCCGGTGCATCTGCAGGTGAAGGACATGGCGCTGCAGAAGTCGTCCGAGCACGACATCTATGCCGGTCCTTCGACGCGCTACTGTCCGGCCGGCGTTTACGAATGGGTGGAGAAGGATGGGCAAGAGACCTTTGTCATCAACGCCCAGAACTGCGTCCACTGCAAGACCTGCGACATCAAGGACCCCAACCAGAACATCAACTGGGTGCCGCCGCAGGGCGGCGAGGGACCGGTCTATCCGAATATGTAAGAAGCAGTCATGAGCAACGCCTGCGCCATACGGCAGGCGCGTCTCGATGAGCTGCCGCGCCTGACTGAGATCGAGCTCGATGCCTTCGCGACGCTGGCGGAGGCGCTCGGCGTTATCAGGGAAGCGCACGCGCTGCCACACGATTTGTTGCGGGGGTCGCTCGATGCGGGCCTGCTGCTCGTTGCCGCCGATGACGGCGACTGTCCGGTCGGCTTTCTCGCGGTCGAGGAAATCGAAGGCACGCTCTATGTGATCGAACTGGATGTTTGCCCGGATTGGCAGCGCAGGGGTGTCGGGCGGCGTCTGATGTCGGCTGCAATCGAGATGGCGCAGCAGCGTCGGCTATCGGCACTGACGCTGACAACGGATCGCTACGTTCCGTTCAACGCGCCCTTCTACGCCTCCCTCGGCTTTGTGCTGCCGAGTGTCGAAGCCGTTCCGCATTTCCTGAAGAAAAAGCTGGATCACAAAATCGCGGTTGGGATGGATCCGGAACGACGGGTTGCGATGGTTCTTACGCTGAAGCGATAGCGGCATGGAACAATAGAGTGAGCCGGCGGATTGGCCGCCGGCCCGAACTGCGGAGTTGCTATCGGCGTGAGGCGATGCCGGTCGAGAGTGCTACGCCGAGCCCGGTGATAACAGCGGCGGCGATCTCGGCGATGCCGATTTCCTCCCCAAGCAATAGGCCGCCGCCGATCGTTGCCAGCACCGGCGTGATTGCCGTGAAGGCAGCTGCCTGGGTGCCGCCCAGCGCATGAACCGCATGGCCGTAGGCGACCGTGGCAGCAAGGCCGGACAGCACGCCTTGGCTCAGTACCTGCAAGCCGACCTCACCAAGTGGTGCGCTGGCAATCGACGTACCGAAGGCGACGGCCAGACCGATGTGGATGAGAAATGACCAGATGGCGATGAGCGCGCTGGCCTGCAGAGCCGTCAGGCCGGAGCGGCGAAAGGCATGCGTGTAGCTTGCCCATAGGATCGCTCCCATCGGTAGCAGAACAAAGCTGGTCCAGGGTAGTGCCGCACCGGCGAGACTGCGGACCAGTAGGATGGCAACGCCGCCGACGATCGCGGCAAGACCGAGCACGCGCATGAAGTCCGGTCGTTCCCGGAAGACGATGACGCCGATCAGCGCAGTGGCAAGCGGCATGGACCCCCCGAGCAGAATACCGGCGGCGGATGCCGGGGTCGAGTGAATGGCCGACGTGGTCAGCTGGAAGAAAACGGCGCCAGCGCCCGCGACCATCGTGGCAAGCAGGCGGAGCGGCACGCCTTTCGGCAGCAATCCAGTCTTCAGCCAGACGGGCGCCAGAACAAGCATCGGAATACCGTAGCGGATCAGGCCGATATCGATCGTGCCAAGCTGCGTCGCCGCGCTGTGACGCGTCGCCAGGATCCACGCTGCCCAAATGAGGACGGTGACGACGGCGCCGGCATATCCGACAGATGTCGACGTGGACTTTTCATTGTTCGTGAAGGTAACGGCGCTCATCGATCTCTCCTCTCGTGATCGTCCGGATTGCTGTCCGGTTGAGAGAAGAATAAGCGGAAACGGCGAGGCATGTCCTTGCTATCTATGCCGCCAAAATACTGGTATGAGCAATTATCTGCCAATCACGCCAAAGGATTTTATCGAACATGCCAAATCTTGATAAATTCGATCTGGCGATATTGGAATGCCTCCAGGAGGATGCCCGGGCGACCAACGTGGAGATTGCCGAAAAGGTCAATTTGTCGCCGTCCCCCTGTCTGCGGCGTATCCGCAATCTGGAAAAGACCGGCGTAATCCGCGGCTACCGCGCCGATATCGACCGCAAGGAAGTCGGTCTCGGCCTGACGGTTTTCGTCGAGCTCAAGGTCGCCCATCACAGCCGCGAGAACGCGCAGGCGCAGGAGGCGGCATTGCTCGCCATTCCCGAGGTGGTGTCGTGTTTTCTAATATCGGGAACGGCCGACTTTCTTGCGGAGGTGGTGGTCGAGGATCTCGCAGCCTATGAGCGGCTGCTGACGGACACGCTGCTGACCCTGCCGAATGTCAGCGATATCCGCTCGAACTTTGCCATTCGCAGCATGAAAACCCACGGAGCGCTGAAGCTGCCGGAACTGAAATAGAAACGGGGCCAATCGGCCCCGTTTTCTTGCTTAGAGCAGCGTGCCACTGAGGATCAGCAGCGCGACCGAGAAGTAGATCACCAGCCCGCTCACATCGACGAGCGTGGCGACCAACGGGGCGGAGGCGCTTGCCGGATCAAGCCGCAGCCTCTGCAGGATGAACGGCAGCATGGAGCCCGCCAGCGAACCAAACGTGACAATGCCGATCAGTGCGGTAAAGATCGTGACGCCGACCAGGACCCAGTGCTCGCCGTAGTCATAGAGCCCGATTTTTTGCCAGAGCACGATGCGGGCGAAACCGACCAATCCCAGGATCGTGCCGAGCACGATACCCGTCGGCAGCTCGCGCATCAGCACGCGCCACCAGTCGGAGAGCTTGAGCTCGCCGAGCGCCAGCGCCCGGATGATCAGCGATGTCGCCTGCGACCCGCTGTTGCCGCCAGAGCTCATGATCAGCGGCACGAACAGCGTCAGCACGATCGCCTTCTCAAGCTCGCCTTCGAAATGCTGCATGGCGCTTGCCGTCAGCATTTCGCCGAGGAAGAGGGCGCACAGCCAACCAGCACGCTTGTGGATCATGCCGGCAAAGCTGATCTTGGTGTAGGGCTTGCCGAGGGCTTCCATACCACCGAATTTCTGGGCGTCTTCGGTCTGGTCGGCGATCATCGTGTCGATGACGTCGTCGACCGTGACGATGCCGAGCATGTGGCCGTCCTCGCTGACGACGGGCAGGGCGAGCAGATTATGCTTGCGGATCAGCCGGGCGACATCTTCCTGCGTCATCAGCGGATCGGCACGCACAACCCCTTCCTTCTGCGCAACGGTCAGGACCGATTCGCCGGGCTCGCCGGTGATGAGGCGGCGGAGTGTGACGACGCTCGTCAGCGCGCGGCTGACCGCATCGAGGACGTAGATCGCATAGACCGTCTCGCGCGAACGCTCGACTTTGCGCACGTGCTCCAGCGTCTGTTCAACAGTCCAGGTGTCGGGCACGCTGACGAATTCGGTCGTCATGATGCTGCCGGCCGTGCGGGGCGGATACCCCATCAGGTGCTGGACGGCGAGACAGGTCGTGCGGTCCAGCCGCGAGAAGAGGTGTGCACGAACCTCCTCGTTCATTTCCTGAAAGAGGTCGGCGACACGGTCGTTTGCCACGGCGTTCAACAGCCGTGCGGCATGCTCGACCGGCATGTCTGCAAGGATCGCGGCGGCGTGATGCAACTCGGGACGTCCGAGAATGCGCACGGCCTTTTGCTGCGGCAGCGTAACCAGGATTGCTGCGGCTTCGGATATTTCAAGTGTGTTCAGCTGTTCGACGCGCTCGGCCGTGGTGATCGGGCCGAGGTGGTCGCTGCTGAAGAAACGAGCGGCATGGCCCGCCCGCAGTGGGAAGCGATTGATGTTCATAGGCTCGCCTTTCCGTCGATCCGCCGTAGCGTCCGACGGGCGAGCCCGACGGAGTCAGGTCAGCGCACGAGGGCCGCGTACGGCAAAGGCAATCGACTGCTACTGTCGCTTGGCATCGTGATGATGGCTCCGTTGATATCCGCGGAAAATGGAGGTGATCCGCGTAAGGCTCTAGGTGGTCTCAATTGTCAAAAAAGTCAAGCGCTTGAGGTGCTTGATGCCAGAATGCCGCACCTTCCGGCGCGGCATATCGTTCGAGCAGCGTTCTTTCGAATTTGCGGCCGCTGTCGACTATGCGTTGACGCCGGGGGCGGCCGCGTCAGGCGCTCCGGCCACGGCGATCGAGGCTTAGAGATGCCACGAACACAAAGATGCCGATAAACGACAGGATGGCGCCGACATAGCCGGTGGCGGCGAAGCCATAGCCCTGTGCGATAACCAGGCCGCCGAGCCAGGCGCCCAGCGCATTCGCAATATTGAATGCCGAGTGGTGAGATGCCGCAGCAAGCGTCTGCGCGTCCGCCCCGACATCCATCAATCGGGTCTGGACAGCGGGACCGGCAGCAAAGCCGCAACCGATGCAGAATACGCAAAGCGCCAGCATGAACGGATTGGCAGCCGTGAGGGAGAACAGTGTCAGCACGACGATGTTGAACACAAGGCAACCGCCGATCGTTCCCATCAGCGATTTGTCGGCAAACCAGGAGCCGACGACATTGCCGACGTTCATGCCGATGCCGAAGATGATCAGCATCACGGCCACCATACTTTCCGGCAGCATTGCAACCTCGGTCGTGGTTGGCGCGATGTAGCTGAACATGGCGAACATTCCACCGAAGCCGACGGATGCCGTGGCGAGCGTCAACAGGACCTGCGGACGCTTGAAGGCGCCGAGTTCGCGCTTGAAGCTTGCGCCCTCGGCAACTCGGTCGCGTGGCACGTAGTACCAGATCAGGGCGACCGTCAGCAGGCCGATAATTCCAACGATCGTAAAGGCAAGCCGCCAGTTGAGAGACTGCCCGAAAACGGTGGCGAGCGGGGTTCCCAGGAGGGTCGCAACCGTCAACCCGAGCATCACGCGGCCGACGGCGCGAGCGCGCTTGTGCATCGGCACCATGGATGCCGCGACGATCGCGGCAACGCCGAAGTAGGCGCCATGCGGCAACCCCGTGATGAAGCGCATCAACGTGAAGCTCTCGAAGGTCGGTGCCATCGCGCTCAACAGGTTGCCGACGGCAAAGATGCCCATGACGAGGAGAAGCAGCGAGCGGCGCGCCATCTTTGCGGCGAGAACCGCGATGATTGGAGCACCGATAACGACGCCGAGCGCATAGGCGCTGATCACGTAGCCGGCCTGCGGCGTCGTCACCGAGAAGGTGTCGGCGACCTTAGGCAAAAGACCCATGATAGCGAATTCGCCGGTGCCTATCCCGAAGCCGCCGCAGGCAAGCGCCAGTTGTACGAGCGCAATTGCCGCCGGAGACGTGGCCTCTTCTGCCGCCATCGTATCTATGGAATCGTTTACGGCGACCTGGCTCAAGAGGCACTCCTTGGCATTCGATAGGTGACATACGGGACGGGACGCAAGATGCGCCGGTGACCGGTGGGCCGGAGATGAAGGGAGATGAAGACGATGTTCCAA
The DNA here is from genome assembly GCF_014851575.1 of Rhizobium sp. RHZ02. Lineage (NCBI taxonomy): Bacteria > Pseudomonadati > Pseudomonadota > Alphaproteobacteria > Hyphomicrobiales > Rhizobiaceae > Rhizobium > Rhizobium sp. RHZ02. The sequence goes on along the minus strand of NZ_JACUZX010000005.1, from coordinate 206,436 downwards.
TATCCCATCTATCAACGATAGATTGCTGCAGGTCGAGTGCGTTTTCTGCAGTGCAGCGTCCCCCGATTTGCATACGTCCCTTGCAAATTTGGGGGCTCTGTCGCCGCTCGCGGCGGCCGTGAGACGCGCTTCAGCTTGAAATTGCCGCTGCGGGAACCATCTGCTTTGCAGCGCCAACAGACTTTGCCTGTCGGGATGGATCAACGGGAGCCTGATGAAACTAGTTGGCTTTTTCAATCGAGATGGTGGAACGTTCAGGACCACCGACATGGAAGCCTATGAAAGGCGGGCCGAGGCGATCTTCAGGGAAGCGGGTCACGATTTCGATGCAATCGTCTTTTCCGGCAAGGAGATTGTACCCGCGATGGAGCGGGCGGCCCGCTGGGGAAACATCGATGGCATCGTCGCCGGCGGTGGCGACGGGACGATATCGGCGGCAGCGTCCATAGCCTGGAGAAACGGCGTCGCACTTGGCGTTGTGCCGGCCGGTACAATGAACCTTTTCGCCCGTTCCTTGCGCGTTCCACTCGATATCTGGCAAGCGCTTGAAACGCTGGCCTTTGGCGAAGTCGATCGTGTCGATATTGCCAGCGCCAACGGCAGGCCGTTCATTCACCAATTCTCGGCCGGGCTGCATGCGCGCATGGTGCGCTATCGAAATTCCTACTCGTACCGCTCCCGACTTGGAAAGATGGGGGCAAGCGCGCGGGCCGCATTTGGTGTCGTGTTGAACCCACCCGAATTCGAGGTCGAGTTCGAAGCGGGGGGAGTTTATGAGAGGCGCCGGGTCTCCGCGGTCTCGGTTTCAAACAACCCTTTCGGCCAGAATGCCTTGCTTTATGCAGACAGCCTCACAGGTGGCGAACTAGGCTTCTATACCGCCAATCCACTAAAGCCGCTCGGCGTCGCGCGTCTGGCGATCGATCTCTTGCGAGGCAAGGTGAGGGAGAATGCGGACGTGATGATCATGCATCCGGCAGAAGTGCATCTGCACTTTCCAAAGCTGCCGTCAAAGGCGAATTGCGTGATGGATGGCGAGCTGCGTCCCCTGGAGCGAGACGTTGCATTGAAATTGCATCCAGGCGAACTCAAGGTATTGGTCCAGCAAGGACTTGCAGCGCAAGTTGACGAAGCGGAGCGGCGCGAAGTCGCTCCCTAGCAGCTCCTGCTGGTGGCGCGCATCCCAGAAATCGCTCTGGATCGGTCGGACGAGCTGAGGGGGACGCCGGAGCTAGCGCGGATATATCCAGGCGTAGCCGAAGAGCCGTTGATCCTCCGGTCGCCCGCTGATGTAACCGATGCTTGTGTACTTGGTCGCCACTGCGGAGTATTGCGGGCCGAGGTTCTGTTCAATCCAGTTAACCAGCACCGGCGGTAGCGCCGTTCGGTCCTTGGAGGGGAGCCAAACCACCAGGATCGGCTTCTCCGCGGTCCAATCGTAATCGATAGCCAGATTGCCGAAAAACGTGGACATCGTTGGAACATCAGGCAACTGCATATGCATATTTCCCGACGCCGGCCAGCTGTCGGTGAGCACCAGCCCGGGACGCTTGCCTTCCTCAGCAATCATCTTGCCGGCAAACTCCTCGTAAGGCGCGTTGTAGGCCTCAGGCCGGCCGAAGAGTGACGGAGCGTGCGCGAGAACCAGACTCAGCGACGGGACGATGATAATGACCGCGAGAGGTGCGATAAAGAAGCGCCGCGCAAAATCCTGCGGTTGAATGCCTCGGGCCTGTATCTTCAGGCAAAACGCAATCGGCATCAGGAACAGGAGGGGCAGCACCCATCGGTCGCGCATGGATGTTATGCCGATGGCGAAAACCAGCACGAGAACCTGCACGCCAATCGCCAGAAATATCGTGTCGAAAAAGTGAGCCCAGATGGTCGTCGGTCGCAGACTGCGGAGGAACTTCTTGCCGAAAACGATTGCAAAAACCGCAACAAGAGGCGCCATGATCACGAGCACCTGACCGAAGAACTCGGTCGGCCCCTTGATCAGTTTCGCGAGTACGCTGGTCGGCGCTTCCTGCGCCATGGTATTCAGCGTGCGGGTTGCGGCCAGGCCGATATTGTTAAGGAGCCAAAGGCCGTGCGGCGCGAAGATGAGGACCGCGATAGCCAGTGAAAGCAAGAAGCGACGGTCGAACAGGCGCTTCTGTCCCTCCGGATGCAGAAACACTGCAATGAGCGCTGCAAACACGACGAGAGTGAAGTTGTACTTCGACAGCATGCCCAGTCCCAGCGTGACGCCGATTGCCGCGTAGGAGAACAGGGATGGGGCCTTCAGCGTTTTGATGATGCTGTAGATGAAGAGGTTTATCATCAGCATCTGGGCGACTGTATGGGTCAGGTCCCTTTGTGCCTGCCAGAAAACCTGTGGAATCGTGAACAGCGAAAGCGTCGCGATGGCAGCAAACAGGCGATCATCGAGCACCAGTTTGGCCAGCTTGTAGTAGCTCAGGAAAAGAAGAAAAAGCACCAGGTTCTTGGTTGCGGCAATCGTTGCGATCGACAATCCGAAGCCGGACACCACCATCGCCTGCAGCCAGTTGTAGAGCGGCGGCTGGGTGTCGTAGCCGGCCACAAGCCATTGCGAGAAGAACGCCTGCTGGGACTCATCGACCCGCAGGCCGTTTGGCACGAGGAGGCGAACGACAAAGCTGACGACAAAATATGCCGCCAGCAGCAGGACAACCGCGTCCGGCTTGCGAGCCAGCAGATTACGCATTCTCACTTCCGTCGAAGACCTGGCGGACGATGTAGTTCGGCGAGGTGTCGTCGCGATAATAGGTACGGGCAATCATCTCGGCAAGAATGCCGGTCGTGATCAACTGCACGGAGGACAGCATGAAAACGATGCCGACCATCAGCATCGGGCGGGTGCCGATGTCATTGCCCAAGACGAACTTGTCGACGAACAGATAGAGCATCACCAGAGCGGAGATCCCACCCAGTCCGAGGCCCAGTGAGCCGAAGAAATGGCCTGGCCGTGCCTTGTAGCGCATGAAGAACATGACGGAAAGCAGGTCGAGGATCACGCGAAAAGTACGCGAGATGCCATACTTGGACTGTCCGTGCTGGCGGGCATGGTGGGTCACGACCATTTCGCCGATGCGCGAGCTTGGCACGACGCCGGCGACCCAGGCGGGGATGAAGCGGTGCATTTCGCCCATCAGCTTCACCTGCTTGATGATCGAGGCGCGGTAGATCTTCAGGCTGCAGCCATAGTCGTGCAGCTTCACGCCGGTAATGCGCCCGATCAAGTAATTGGCACACCATGAGGGAATCTTGCGTAGCAGGAGACCGTCTTGGCGGTTCCTGCGCCAGCCAACCAAAAGATCGAGCTCACGCCGCTCCAGTTCGCCGACCATGGACGGAATGTCTTTCGGGTCGTTCTGCAGATCGCCATCCATTGTGGCGATCAACCGGCCGGTCGCGGCGTCGATGCCTGCCTGCATCGCGGCCGTCTGGCCGAAATTGCGCTGCAGTTCGACGATCCTCAGCGTAAGGCCCTCGCGGCCGATGTGCTTGCGCGCATTTACCAGCGTGGCATCGGTGCTGCCATCGTCGATCAGGATAAGCTCCCAGCGATCGGAGTAGCCGGCCATGGCCAAGCAGATGCGATCGACAAGCGGGCCGACGCTCTCTTCCTCGTTGAAGACAGGCACAACGAGCGACAATTCGACCGGCCGCATCGCTTCCACGAGGCCCTGACGTGGGTCTACTGTTGTCTGCACGTTTGAATTCTCCTACAAGGCGCACGGCCAAAAGCGGCATTCGCCGCGATAGTCAGGAAAGCCTACTATATGAAGTTTCCGGTTGTTGCCAGCCGACAATCCTGGTTTATCCGCAATCGGATGACGCTGCTGACGATTGTGATCGTGGCGACTTACGCGCTTTTCATCCAGTGGTTTTGGGGCTGGCCGGTCATTCTCGGACAATGGGCCGAGGTCGGTGCTATCCCGATTATCGCCGCTCTCGCACTTCTGACCAGCACCTACTTTCTCAGGACCTGGCGCATCTACGATTATTTTCCGAGAGAAACTGCGGGCCGCTTCAAGGTGCTTTTTCGCGTCACGCAGATTCACAATCTCCTGAATATCATGCTGCCGTTTCGAACGGGGGAGACAAGCTTTCCGGTGTTGATGCGCACCGAGTTCGGTATTCCGCTTGCGCGCGGCACGTCGGCGCTGTTCGTCATGCGCCTGCTTGATCTGCACGCCTTGCTGGCTGCCGCCGGCATAGGCTTCGCGATCGCGTCACCACACAACATCGTTGCATGGATCGTCTGGGTGTCCTTCCTGTCACTTCCGGTAGTCGCTTTTGCTCTAAGGCGACCCTCGTTGCGGCTTGCCGGCACGATGCTGCCGGTAAAAGCGCAGAAGCTGGTGGTTGAGGTTGAGAGGGGACTTCCGGTCGATGCCGCCGCTTTCACGCGCGCCTGGGCGATGACCGTCATCAACTGGCTCGTCAAGGTTCTGGTGCTCGCCTGGGCCCTCAACCTGATGGGCGTATTGCCGATGGCCGCAAGTTTCGGCGGGGCGCTTGGCGGCGAGCTCTCCTCTGTGCTTCCGGTGCACGCGCCGGGTGGCGTCGGCACTTATCCGGCCGGGATCACTGCCGGCGCCGTTGCCCTAGGCGCATCCAGCGAGAAGACGGCCCTTGCTGCCTTGGCGCAAGCAAGCATCAATGCGCATTTGCTGATCATCGTCTCGGCACTGACGGGCACTGCGATATCACTGCCGCTCGGCCGCAGCCGTAAGCTCTGAAATCCGTTCTCTCAGGAATGTCTGCTCTGGCGCCTGTTGACACAGCCTCAAGGCTGTCTCGTAGGCTGCAATCGCCTCGGCCTTCTGTCCCAATTGCCTCAGAAAATCGGCACGGGCCGAATGCGCAAGATGATAGCTCTCCAATTCTCCTGCCTGCAGGATGGCGTCAACGAGCTGCAAACCTCTTTCTGCTCCCTCCACCATCGCCACGGCGACGGCCCTGTTGAGTTCGGCAATCGGCGACCACTGGGCCGACAGCAGGAGATCATAGAAGCTGACGATGCGGCGCCAATCCGTACTCTCAGGCGTCTCGGCTCGCGCGTGCTCCGCAGCGATGGCCGCCTGCAGCGTGTAGATACCGACCTCGCCATTCCGCAGGGCGCCGTCGAGGCGCCCGAGACCTTCGCGAATCTTTTCACGGTCCCAAAGCCCGCGATCCTGATCGGCCAGGAGAATGAGACCTCCCTGCGAACTCCGCCTGGCGGCGCGACGCGAATCCTGAAGGAGTAGGAGTGCAAGCAGCCCCGAGACATCGGGGTGCGGCAGAAGGCGCGCGAGCAGCCGTGTCAGGCGGATGGCCTCCGAAGTGAGATCCGCTCGGACGACCTCCTCGCCGGACGAAGCGGAGTATCCCTCGTTGAAGACCAGATAGATCACATGCAGCACCCGGTCGAGCCGCTCCGGCAATTGGTCGCGCTCAGGGACCTCGTAGGGAATCTTCGCTGTGCGGATCTTGTTCTTCGCGCGTACGATGCGCTGTGCCACAGTTGGGGCGGGGACTAGAAATGCATGGGCGATCTCTTCAGTCGTAAGTCCGCATATCTCTCTAAGCGCCATCGCCATTTGCGCGTCGGCGGGTATGATCGGATGACAGCAGGTGAAGATCAACCGGAGCATGTCGTCTTGGATCAGGTCCACGTCGCCAATCTCCGTTTCATCGAAAGACCCGTATAGACTTTCCTCGATATCCTTCGCCGACATATCGAAACGCGACCGGCGCCTGATGTGGTCGATCGCGCGAAATCGCCCGGCGGAAACGAGCCAGCCGAACGGGTTTGCCGGAACACCATCGCGGGGCCACGTCCGCGCGGCGGCTGCAAACGCGTCGTGCAGGGCTTCTTCGGCCCTGTCGAAGTCTCCAAGGAGACGGATGAGTGTCGCAAGCACCCGGCGAGACTGCGATCGGTAGATATCCTCGATCAGACGTTCCAAGGTCTACTCCGGCAATGTCAGGATCCGCACCGGGCGGATTTCCACAGCGCCAATTCGCGCACATGGAATTCCAGCGGCGATTGCCTTTGCCTCATCCATATCGGAGGCATCGATAACATACAGGCCGGCCAGATGCTCCTTCGTCTCGACGTAAGGGCCATCAGTCATGCTAAGCTCGTTGTTGCGCACCCGCAGGACGACAGCCTTATCGGGCGTTTCGAGCGCATCGGCATGAATCAGCGTGCCCCGTTCGCGCAACCCTTCGTCGAAGCCGAAATGCGCGCGAACGACAGCTTCGGTTTCTGCAGGGGCCTGACGACCGTCGACATCGGCCGAATTGTAGATCAGGCAAACATAGCGCATCGCATTATCTCCCGTCTTTGATGGAATAGGCCGGCCGTATCTCGATCGAAGCGTATTTCAATATGGGGAACGTCGAGGCGATCCTCTCGGCTTCTTCCATGTCGGCGGCGTCGATCAATACGAAACCACCAAGATGTTCCTTGATTTCGGCGAAGGGACCGTCGGTTGCCGTCGTGACGCCCTGCCTCACTCGAAGAGTAACTGCAGATTCGGGCTCGTGCAGCGCAAGAGCGACTTGCAGGACGCCGCGGTCATGCCAGTGATCGTCGCTTGCGATGCATTCCTGCGTGACCACATCCCACTCTTCCTGCGGGACGAGCTTGCTCTTCTCGGTGTCGAACCAGACCTGGCAGAGATATTTCATGACGTCTCCCTCAACTATAAACCGGAATATCGTAGATCGGCCGGACTTCGATTGACCCTAGTCTTGCAAGCGGGATACCGGCCGCAACGCGAATGGCATCGTTCAGATCTTTTGCGTCGATAAGAATGAAGCCGCCGAGTTGTTCTTTTGTTTCTGCAAAAGGGCCGTCCGTCACTGACATTTCATCATTTCGAACGCGGACGGTCACGGCATTCTTTGGCGATTGCAGCGCCTGCGCGGCGATCATGTGCCCGCTGGCGATCAGATCATCGTCGTAAGCGAGGGACGCTCTGTCGAGGTTCCTTTTTTCCTCCTCGGTCATGGCTTCAAGCGTCGCCGGCTCGAACCAGACCTGGCAGAGATATTTCATCGTTCGCTCTCCCTGGCTGTCACGATCATTGGACGCTCAGCCTAGGGTGATTTCGACAGGAAGCGAAAAAATCTTTTTACGGAAATTTGGGTCGAAACGAGCACACTGGCTTCGACCAAGTGTCGTCAACAATATGGAGTGACGACGATGGGTTCTTTCGAGATCGTGCTGGCGAACGCCATCCGCGCAAGTCGCCAACAGAACAAACAGCCCTATCAGGCTGATACGGAACTGCCAATGATGCGGGCCACAATCGCACGCCTCGTTGCCGTCGCAGCCCTTTTTGCGGTTACGATTGTGGTGCTGGATGCCGCGGGCGAGCACTATGAGCGCCAACTTGCGACTAGCGCGGTCGCAGCCACTCGCCAATAAGGGAAACGGCTATTGGAAGGCCGTTTCGAAGAAGCTTCTGAGCTTGCGCGAATGCAGTGCTTCCGGCGGCATTGCTGCGAGTTTCTGGATCGCACGGATACCAATTTGCAGATGCTGGTTGACCTGCGTCCTGTAAAAGGCGGTCGCCATGCCGGGCAGCTTCAATTCGCCATGCAACGGCTTGTCCGATACGCAGAGCAGGGTGCCGTAGGGCACGCGGAAGCGGAAGCCGTTTGCGGCGATCGTCGCCGATTCCATGTCGAGCGCGATGGCACGAGCCTGGGACAGACGTTTGACCGGGCCGCGTTGGTCGCGCAACTCCCAGTTCCTGTTGTCGATCGTGCCGACTGTGCCGGTGCGCATGATGCGCTTCAGCTCGAAGCCTTCGTAGCCGGTGATCTCTGCCACGGCGCCCTCCAGGGCGACCTGCACTTCCGCCAGTGCCGGGATCGGCACCCAGACAGGCAGATCGTCGTCAAGGACGTGGTCTTCGCGCATGTACGCGTGAGCAAGGACATAATCACCCAGGCGCTGGCTGTTGCGCAGGCCGGCGCAGTGGCCGAGCATCAGCCAGGCATGCGGGCGAAGGACGGCCACGTGGTCGGTGATCGTCTTGGCATTGGATGGGCCGACGCCGATATTGATCATGGTGATCCCGGCATGCCCTTTCTTTTTCAGATGGTAGGCCGGCATCTGCGGGAGGCGCGAAAGCGTAACGTCGGTCTCGGGCTGATTGGAGCCGGCATGCGTGATGATATTGCCCGGCTCGACAAAGGCCGTGTAGCCATCTCCGCCTTCCGCCATCAGCTTGCGTGCCCAGATGCAGAATTCGTCGATGTAGAATTGGTAGTTCGTAAACAGCACGAAGTTCTGAAAATGCTGCGCGCCGGTCGCGGTGTAATGGGCAAGACGGGCAAGCGAGTAGTCGATGCGCTGAGCCGTAAAGGCGGCAAGCGGCGAAGGTTCACCTGGCGGCGGAATGTATTCGCCGTTGGCAATCTCGTCGTCCGTTGTGTTCAGGTCCGGCGTGTCAAACAGATCACGCATCGGAATGTCCATGAACGCCGCGGCGGATGCCTCGACATGGGCACCCTCACCGAACGCAAAGTGCAGTGGAATAGGCGTCGTCGATTCTGAAACGACGACCGGCACGTTATGATTTCTTATCAACAGGCCAAGCTGCTGCTTCAGATAGTGCCGAAACAGCTGCGGCCGAGTAATCGTCGTCGTGTAAATGCCGGGAGCGGTAACGTGCCCGTAGGACAGACGAGTATCGATGTGGCCGTAACTCGTCGTCTCGATGCTAACTTGTGGGTAGAAGGCACGATAGCGCGATGTAATTGGCGCGCCCTTGGCTAGCGTTGCGAAGCTCTCAACCAGGAAATGGGTGTTGCGTTCGTAGAGTTCTGTCAGCGCGTCGACTGCCTCGACAGGATCGTCAAAGGTTTGCGGCGCGAAAGGTGACGGAGACGAAATGTCGAGAGGGGAAGAGATTCGTTTGTTCATGCGGCATTATAGGGTGTTGTTCCTAACAAGCAAACGACGCGTCTAAAGGGATTGCAGAGATTTTTGGGGCAGCGATGTGCCGCCGCAGCCAGTCAGTTGCTTGTTCTGCAGAACGGGCGGCTGGCGTCGAAGCACGTATAGTTGGCCCCGAAGTGTGACTGCGCACCGCCACCGGCATTGCGGTTGACCGCAACCGAAAAGCTGATGGCGAAGACTGCTGCAAACAGCGTGATGATGGTGAAACGTCTTGCCAAAATGAGCATATCCATGCCTTTGCCCCGGTATCGCCTTAGCGTTGAGACAGTTTTGCCACGTTGTGGCTGAACCGGTGCTGAGATCATGGTTCATCAGGCGTTCAGGAAGCCGGGCAGCTTGAAGCGCGGCTGCTGCTTATCTCTTTGGTCCCGCAAAGGAGATTTTCATGACGGCACCGATTGAGCTTTATTACTGGCCCACCCCCAACGGCTGGAAGATCAGCATCATGCTCGAGGAACTCGGCGTTCCCTACGAGGTCAAGTATATCAATATCGGCAAGGGGGAGCAGTTCACGTCGGAATTCCTGAAGATCGCCCCGAACAACCGTATGCCGGCAATTGTCGATCCGGATGGCCCCGGCGGCGAACCGATCTCGGTGTTTGAGTCCGGCGCCATCCTCCAATATCTCGGTCGCAAGTTCGGGAAGTTCTATTCGACGGACGAGCGCACACGCGTCCAGATCGAGGAATGGCTCTTTTGGCAGGTGGGTGGCTTGGGCCCCATGGCTGGACAGGCGCATCACTTCCGCGGTTATGCACCGGAGAAGATCGAATACGGCATCAACCGCTATACCAATGAAGTGAACCGCTTATACGGCGTGATGAACAAGCTGTTGGCAGAGCGCGAATATCTCGCCGGGGACTACTCGATTGCCGACATGGCTTGCATCGGCTGGGTCGTTCCATACGAGAAGCAGGGACAGGACCTCAACGAGTTTCCCAACCTCAAGCGCTGGTTCGAGACGATGATGGCGCGCCCGGCCGTGGTCCGTGGCACGGCAATCGGCAAGGAAGAGCGCGAACGCAGCAATCTTGCCGATGACAAGGAAGCGCAGAAGATCCTTTTCAAGCAGCGCGCCCGCTGACAATTGACGCAGAAAAGCGCCCGGCTTTCCGGGCGCTTCCTTTTGGAAAGCCGTTTCTTACAGGCGTGTCCAGGTCTGCGATTTGCAGAGCACGTTGAGGACGCAGCCTTTCATCTTCAGTGAATTTCCGAAAATATTGCCGGATCCGCTATAGGTTTTGTCGTTGGCTGGATCGGTGATCTGGCCGGTATAGGTAACACCGCTTCCTGCGAGAATGCCGATCTTCTTGCCGGCATACTTGCCGGATTTCAGCACGATGCAGTAGCTGCCGCCGCAAGATGCAATCTGGGCCGTATCGCCCGCAGCTGTCTTCCAGTTGCCGACGATCGGTTCGTCAGCAGAAGCTGCCCCGGCGGCAAACATCAATGCGCCAGAGAGAATAAGTGTTCGGATCATTCGTTCCTCCCTAATGTCCAGGCGCGAAAATATATGACGCGAACGTAAACGTAAATGTGTTTTTCACTGCTTCAGGCGAGCGTTTTTGCAGACCGACAGCGGCGAAATCTTCCGTTCTGGGCATTTGATGCTGATTTCGTGGTGAACGGAAGGTTGATTTTCAGATCTGAATATTCCGTAAAATTGTGTCGAAAATCCTTAATCCGCAAGGGATCCGATGTTTAACAAAAATCCAATTTTACCAAGCGTTTGCACTTTGTTTGTCTCAAATTAATCATGCATTTTAGGCGTTTTTTGAAAGCGCATCGGCATAGTGGATCCATCAAACGAGCGGGGCAAACCCGCCGAACCGAAGGGTACTTAGAACCGCGATAGACGGCAGGTCTCCGGAGGTAAAACAGGGCAAGTCGATAACAGGCAAAACAGGGATAAACCGATGGCACGTTTTGAAATGCACAATGCTGAAATGGCCACCATGGGTGGCGAGAACAACGCCGACATCTTCTGCGAAATGGGTCTGATATATGCGACCGGCCGCGGCTGCGCTGTCGATCTGGTCGCCGCTCACAAGTGGCTGAACATCGCGGCGATCAAAGGCAACGACCGTGCCGCCGAGCTTCGGGCCGACGTTGCCGCAAGCATGAACAAGATGCAGATCGTGGAAGCGCTGCGCGCCGCCCGCGAATGGATGACGATCCACTGAGAACCGTTTGCCCACAAAGGCGCGGGCAAGATCGATAACAACCTCAAAAGGGGGCTGGCGCGGTGCTCGGACGGGCCAATGCCAGGACATCAACCGCGACCGGCAGGAACAAGGCCGGCGCGGTTCCTTGCGTTTAACCCAATGTTTTGAGTACCTGCGGCAGGGCATCCTCGAGAAGCGCCATGTCAGCTTCCGGTCCAACGCTGACGCGGATGCAGCGGTTGAGCGGGGCAACGCCGGGCATGCGAATGAAGACGCCGTGCTGCATCAGGCCATCGACAATGGCGCGGGCATAGGTGCCGTCACGTCCGGCGTCGATCGCAACGAAATTCGTTGCCGAGACAAGCGGAACGAGGTTGTTGGCCTTGGCGATGGCGGCGATCCGGTCGCGCGCGCCGTGGATGCTGGCCACGACTTCGGCGAGATAGGCTTGGTCCTTGAGTGCCGCCAGTGCAGCGACCGTGGCCAGCCGATTCATGCCGAAATGATTGCGGATCTTGTCGAATGCGCGCGCCGTACCTGAAGTCGAGATAACATAGCCGACCCTGGCGCCGGCCAGGCCATAGGCTTTCGAGAAGGTGCGCGTGCGCACAACGTTCGGCAAGTCGATCAGCGCGCTGATGGGGGGCAGCGATCCCGCCGGGCCGGTTTCGCTGTAGGCCTCGTCGAGAATGAGCATCGTGGTTTCCGGTAGCGCACGGGCAAAGGCGACGATACTGTCGGCATCCCACCAGCTTCCCATCGGATTGTCCGGATTGGCGAAATAGACCAGCGGCGCGTTCTCGCGTTTGACGGCTGCCAGGAGGCCGTCGAGATCTTCACGATCGCTGGCATAGGGCACGGTCACGAGCCGCCCGCCGAAGCCGGCAACGTGGAAATTGAACGTTGGATAGCCACCGAGCGATGTCACGACAGGTGCGCCCGGCTCGATGACGAGCCGTACGATCTGGCCGAGCAGTTCGTCGATGCCCCCGCCTATCGCGATCGACTCGATTCCGACACCGAGATGGTTGGCAAGGGCCTCCCGGAGCTCGTAGTTTTCAGGATCGTTGTACTTCCATATCTCGCCAGCCTGGTCGCGCATGGCTGCGAGTACGGATGGGGCAGGGCCAAAGCCATTCTCGTTGGCCCCGATACGCGCCTTGACCGGAAGGCCGCGCTGACGCTCGATCGCTTCTGGGCCGACGAACGGAACGGTGGAGGGAAGGGCGCTAGCAAGCGGCGTGAAGCGCGAGAAGGCGGACATGCTGGGGCAATTTCCTGGATGCTGTGAAAAGTCGGACCGACAATAGGCCCTGCTGCCGCCAAGGCAAGAAACATTATTCCCCGGTATTCGCGATCTACATCCGCACGATTCCGCGGGCTTCGATCGCTTCCATGTTGCCAATCATGAAGTCGGCGCGCAAAACGCGGCGCAGCACGTCGGGCTCGATCGTATTGATGAAGCGGACGCCGATACGTTCGTTGTTGCGATAGGTTTCCGCACAACCGATCCGATAGGCAAGGCCGAGAATGTTAAGGTAGTAGTGCTTTGGCAGGCCCGCGGTGGATGACACGACAAACGTAGCGCCACCCTGCGAGATATCGACGATCTCCGCACTCCGGACGGAGATGCCGGTAAGACAGGGCCGAACCGCAACGATCCGGGCAGGGCGCCTTACGTTGAATTTTTCCCAGCGCGTCTCGTAAACCGCGGATTTCACGGTTGCAAGGTGTGTGGCACGAAGCATCGACATTCCGCGTTTCCCTGAACCAAGGTAATCCCGGTCCTCTTCAATTGAAGCCTCACACGAATGCCTTGCACAATTGTGAACGAGGAAAATACAATTTTAGCGATGCGGCCATTTCCGCCCGCTCGGCCAGCTGGGGCGAACATCTTCTCGCGTCGAGTAGCGAATGGATCGCCGGACCGTAGTTGTCGCGAAATGTCATCGAACTCTTTGTCGATTTGCACGTTTGCCTCATTGTCGGCGGCGCACAGCGCTTCAAAATTGCAGAGCGAGGAAATCACAATGGTTGATGTCAGAGTTCCGTCGAAGTCGTGGGTCGTCGTTTGCGATGGTGCCAAGGCATTGATCCTGCGGAACGCAGGCGATGCGGAATTGATGAACCTCAAGGTTGAAGAAACCCTGAGTCAGCCCAACGAACCGGACCGCGAAATAGGCGCAGACAAACCGGGTCGAACGCACGCGGCCGATGGGCAGAGTGCCAGTGCCGTTGAGCAGACGGACTGGCACGAGCAGGCCGAGGCAGAGTTCCTGAAGCTGGTAGCCGCAAAGATGGAGGTGCTGGTGCGTGAAAAAAACGCGCGTCGCATCATTTTGGTTGCGCCGCCAAAGGCGCTCGGTACGCTGCGAGCCAACCTATCGGCCGATGTTCAGGCTGCAGTTTCGGCTGAGGTGCCGAAGGATTACATCAATCTGCCAGTCGACCAAATAGAGCGGCACCTCGCTTCTTGACGCCACATCCTACGGCCCCGGCGCACCGCCGGCAGGGAAGCGGCGGTTTTGCAGACAAGATGCATGAGCAATGACATCGAGGCTAAGATTCGAAATTCAGCCTCAAGACGTGATGCAGGAATTCCGGGTTGATCAGCATGTTGAAGCTGATCGTCACGAGGTCGCCCTCGCGCTTGACCACCGTCGAGCCGATCTCGTCGTGGATGCCGAGGATTTCGAGGAAGAAGTGGTTCGGGACCTCGAGGCTCGGATTGACCTCCAGCACCGCGCCGGCAAGCGTGATCGTGCGGATCAGACAGCGGACCTGCGTTCCCGTGCTGAGGTGATGCCCAACGAAGATGATCTTTCCGGGGCGGTCGAGCGAAAACTCCCGGTAAGCCTGCTCGGGCTGCTCTGTGTCGAGGTGCATCTGAAAGGCCATGGTAGCCTCCGCTTGTTGTACGCTTCGAGATTAGCGCAAGATTGCTGACAACTTCTGAATGATCTCCCTACAATCCGAAGCTTATGCCTGTCTGGAGATCAAAATGGCTCGTTATTAGACAGGGATGGGCCTCCGTGGCATCGCTTGACAGTTCGCCGCCGTTCAAGCATATCGAACTTGGCTCGAGGCGCCTGCCGCTCGCGGACGACAAGTCCATGGTGAAGTCTCGATAGGATCAGTCACAGCCAATCTGGTGCATGCTGACTGCAGGCAATGCGAGCTCCCTTGTACAGGTCGAAATGGCATGCCTTCCGAAAGGCTGAATCCGTGACCACCGCATATCCGACAATCGAAGAATTGAAATCGCAAGCCAAGCGCCTCCGCCAGGCCATGGAAGCGCGCGGCACCGCGATCTCTCATGGTGCCGCGCTGGAACTCATTGCCCAGCAGCATGGCGTGCGTGATTGGAACACGCTCTCCGCACTCGCCACCCGGCCGAACGAGGAACCGATCGCCGCCATCTCCGTGGGCTCCCTGGTGCGCGGCCGCTATTTGAACCAGCCGTTCACCGGCAAGGTGCTGGCGCTTGCCGGTCAACCCGGCGGCGGGCTCCACAAGATCACCATCCACTTCGACGAACCGGTGGATGTGGTGACCTTCGAGAGCTTCTCCGCCTTCCGGCAGCGCATCAACGCGCAGGTCGACAGCAATGGCGTATCTCCGCGCAAGACCTCGAACGGCGTCCCACATCTCGTGCTTGAGATTTAAGGGGCCACCTAGTGTGCGCAGTGTTGGCGGCAGTTGATGGAGGATTGGACCATCAACACGCTGCCGCGCTGTCAGGCTATTTGCCGATCGTGATTTCGCCTACGCCTTCAGCAGCCATTCGTGCTCTGGCTGGTTGTGAAACTTCCATACCCGCTTCGGGCCGGCCATGACGTTGAGATAGTAGAGATCATAGCCGTGGACGGTGGCGCACGGGTGGTAACCCTTCGGCACCAGCGTCACGTCGCCATTCTCCACCGCCATCGCCTCATCGAGCGACCGATCATCGGTATAGACGCGTTGGAAGGCGAAGCCCTGCGGCGGGTTCATGCGGTGGTAATAGGTCTCCTCCAGCAGGCTCTCGTTCGGCAGATTGTCCTGATCATGCTTGTGAGAAGGGTAGGAGGATGTATTGCCGTTCGGCGTGATGACCTCGACAACCAGCAGCGAATGAGCGGAGTTGTCGTCCTCGGGCATGATGTTGGTCACGAGGCGAACATTCGAGCCCTTGCCGCGCTGGAATTGCGGGTGCACGCCGGGCGGGATGAGCTTCGCCTTGTAATCGCCGCCGCCAGGCGCCGAGCAGACGGCAAGTTCGAGATCGGTTTCCGCCGTCACCGACCAGCTTGTACCCGCCGGAACATAGAGCGAGTGCGGCGCACCCTCGAATGGGCTCATGCGCCCGCCGACCGAACCGAAATCCTCTCCAGCGGCGGTCGCCTTGCCTTTGCCGGCCACCCAGACGAGGCAGACTTCACGGTCGCTTGCGGCGCCGGAGACGGTCTCACCCGGCTTCAGCCGATGCATGTCGAAGCCGACATAAGTCCAGCCGGCGGTGTCGGGCGTGACGTGGGTGACGCGACCGCTGTCACCCTTGGGCTTTACGAGAAGGTTCGGCATGAACGTTTGTCCTTCATTCCACATCAATGCGCTTCAACGGGCGTGTTATCCCTTCGGAAATCCTTCGGTTTCCACCGTGTAGCCAGCGGCCGTCATCACCCGCATCAGTTCGGCGTGACCGATCTCCGCCATCTTCTGCGGCGGCGCCTTGCGCGGATCCTGTTCTGCCTCGACGACGAACCATCCCTCATACCCGTAACCGGCGAACCGCTTGACAATGGCGCCGAAATCAAGCGAGCCATCGCCGGGTACCGTGAAGGCGCCGAGCGCTACCGCATCGAGGAATGACTGCTTGCTGCGGTCGAGCCCGTCGACAACGGCTTTGCGGATGTCCTTGACGTGGACGTGGTTGATGCGGGCGTGGTGGTTATCGATGGCGCGCAAGACGTCGCCGCCGGCGAAAGCCAGGTGCCCGGCGTCGAGCAGAAGGGGAATGCCTTCGCCCGAATTGCGCATGAAGGCATCGAGCTCCGGCTGGGTCTCGACGACGGCCGCCATGTGGTGGTGATAGGAAAGCGGCATGCCCTGCTCGGCGCACCATTCGCCAAACTGCGTGACCTTGCGGGCATAAGCCTTCATCTCGTCGTCGGAGAGGCGCGGCTTGGTGGCAAGCGGCTTGGAGCGGTCCCCCTGAATTGAACGGCCAACCTCGCCATAGACGATGCAAGGCGCGTTGACGGCTTTGAACAGCTCGATCATCGGCGCAATGCGCTCCTTGTTGGCGGAAAGGTCCTCGTCGACAAGCGTGCCGGAGAACCAGCCGCCGCAGAGCGTCACGTCGGCGGCGCGCAGGATCGGCAGCATCTCGGCCGGATTGTTCGGAAAGCGGCGGCCCTGTTCCATGCCGGTGAAGCCGGCGCTGCGCGACTGGCGCAGGCATTCTTCCAGGGATACGTCGTCGCTGAGCTCAGGAAGATCGTCGTTCCACCAGGCGATCGGCGACATGCCAAGTTTGGCCTTCATCAATAGTCTCCTCAAAGGCATTGCTGGAAGAGCGGGACCGCTCTTCCGAAAATTAAAACAGCCGGTTAGGCGATACGCTGGTCGGCGCGCGCCTTGACGTAAGCCGCATGCGCCTTGTTGACCTGTTCACGCGGGCTGACTTCAGGGACAGCAACGTCCCACCAATAGCCCCCAGCTTCCGTCGTGATCAGCGGATCAGTGTCGATGACGAAAACCGACGTACGGTCGTTCTTCTTTGCGTCCGCGATCGCCTTCTCGAGCTCGGCGATCGATGCGACTTTCACCGCGACGGCGCCCATACTCTCGGCATGCGCCCGGAAGTCGATCTCGGGCATCACCTCGTAGTGCGCGTCCCTCAGCAGGTTGTTGAAGTTCGCGCCACCGGTCGCCATCTGCAGCCGGTTGATGCAGCCGTAGCCACGGTTGTCGAGCACGACGATGTTGAGCTTCAGGCCGAGCATGACCGACGTCGCGAGCTCGGAATTCAGCATCATGTAGGAGCCGTCGCCGACGAGGACGAAGACTTCCTTCTCGGGCTGCGCCATCTTGGCGCCAAGGCCGCCGGCGATCTCGTAGCCCATGCAGGAGAAGCCGTATTCCATGTGGTAGCTGCCGGGTGCCGTCGCCGGCCAGAGCTTATGCATCTCGCCCGGCAGACCGCCGGCGGCGCAAAGGCCGATTGCCTTATCGAGGTCGATCGTGCGCGTAACGGCGCCGATCACCTGGGCGTCGGAGGGCAGGGCGGCATTGGTGCTCGCCATCGCCTTGGCGGCCGCCTCCACCCAGACCTTCTTTTCCCGTTCGGCCTTTTCCGCCAGCACGGTCGGTGCTTTCCAGCCGGTAAGCCCGCTCGAGACTGCCTTCAGACCTTCGCGCGCATCGGCCACCAATGTCTGGCCGTCGTGCTTTGCGGCATCGTAGGCGGCAATGTTCACGCCGAGAATTTTCAGCTTCTCGTTCTGAAACAGTGCCCAGGAGCCGGTCGTGAAATCCTGGCAGCGAGTGCCGACAGCGATGATCAGATCTGTTTCCGTTGCAATCGCATTGGCCGCCGATGTCCCTGTGACACCGACCGAGCCAAGCGCCAGCGGGTGCCGCTCGTCGATCGCCGACTTTCCGGCCTGCGTGACCACGACGGGGATCCGGTGTTCCTCCGCAAATGCCGTCAGTTGCTTGGTTGCTTGGGAGTAAAGCACGCCACCGCCCGCGATGATGACCGGCTTTTCGGATTTCTTGATGAGAGCGATAGCGTTCGCCAACTCATCGGCATCCGGACGCGGACGGCGCATGGTCCAGACGCGCTCCTGGAAGAAGCTTTCGGGATAATCGAAGGCTTCCGCCTGCACGTCCTGGCACAGCGACAGCGTAACTGGGCCGCAATCGAGCGGATCAGTCAGCACCTGCATGGCACGCTTCAGCGCCGAGATGATCTGCTCGGGGCGCGTGATGCGATCGAAATAGCGGGAGACCGGGCGGAAAGCGTCGTTGGCTGAAACGGTGCCGTCGCCAAAATCCTCGATCTGCTGCAGCACCGGATCCGGTGCACGGTTGGCAAAGACGTCGCCCGGCAGGAAGAGAACCGGAATGCGGTTGACGTGGGCGACACCGGCGGCCGTCACCATGTTGAGTGCACCGGGGCCGATCGAGGTCGTGCAGGCCATGAAGCGTTGGCGGAAATTCGCCTTGGCATAGGCAATCGCCGCATGGGCCATGCCCTGTTCGTTATGGGCGCGATAGGTCGGCAATTCGCCACGCACTTGGTACAGGGCCTCGCCGATGCCGGCGACGTTGCCGTGCCCGAAGATCGCCCAGACGCCGCCGAAGATCGGCACCTTCTTCCCGTCGACTACTGTCATCTGCTTCTTGAGAAAATGCGCAACGGCCTGCGCCATCGTCAATCGTACAGTCTTGCCCATGGGGCACCTCCCAAATGCTCTAATTAATGTAGGCCGCGGGTTTTCAACCAGGCCTCGGTCAATTGGCGGAAGCGTCCGGCCATATCTGCGATCGCTTCTTCATCATTCAACTTGCCGGAAAGCCAGCCGCGGGCTGCCTCGGCAAAAATCGTGCGGCCGACGGCGAATCCCTTCACGGAAGGAGCTGCCAGCGTCGCCTCGAAGCCTTTCACCAGCTCGTTGGCCGGCGCTTCAAGGCCGAGCAACACGATGCCACGGCACCAGGGATCGTTCTTGGCGATCACAGCATCGATTTTCTTCCAGGCGGCCGTCGAAGCTTGAGGCTCGAGCTTCCACCAATCCGGTTTGATGCCGAGCGCATAGAGTTCTTCCAGCGCCGTCGAGATCGTATCATCGGTCAGCGGTCCGTTCTTGCTTGCGATGATTTCGACGAGCAATTCGCGGCCAACCTTGCGGGCGGCTTCAAAGAGCGTCCGCAGCTTTTCCTGCTGTTCGGTCTTCAGGGCTGCCGGATCGTCCGGATGGTAGAAGCACAGGCACTTGATGCAATGATCGAGAGGCCATTCCGCAAGCTGCGAGCCGATGTCCTGGCTGAACTCGAAGCGAAGCGGTTTGGAACCCGGCAATTCCACCGGGCGACCGATCCATGCGAAGTTCTTGGTTGCCGCATCGAAGAAGGCGTCGCGTCCGAAGCGCTCGTCGATCAGCATGCCGTAACCGTTGCGGCCATCCGCGACACGGGCGGCGGCTTCTACCGCAAGGCGCTTGAAGGCGACGATCTTCTTGTAATCCACGCCGAGTTCGTCGCAGACGCTGGTGAGCTGCGACCGGTGGTCGATGGCAAGCGCCATGAGAAGCGGAATGTCGCCCTTGCGCGTCGAGGCCCAGTGAATGTGATTGATCGCTTCGTCCTTGCGCAGCGCGCGATGCTTGCTGCCGTGCTTCAGAAAGTAGTCGAGCTCCGCCCAGGTCGGATATTCCGGCGAGCAGAGCAGGCGGGAGACGGCGAAGGCGCCGCAGGCGTTGGCCCAGGTGGCGCAGGTCTTCAGCGGCTCGTTCTTCAGCCAGCCGCGCAGCAGGCCTGACATGAAGGCGTCGCCGGCGCCGAGCACGTTGAACACCTCGATGGGGAAGCCTTCGCCGACGATGCCGTCTTCCAGATTGTCGCTGATCGGACCGTCATAGACGATGCAACCCATCGCACCGCGCTTGAGAACGATCGTTGCCGGCGACAGGCGGCGAATTTCCTTGAGTGCGCCAAGGACGTCGTCGGCGCCTGACGCAATCAGGATTTCCTCTTCCGTTCCGACAATCAGGTCGCAGTCTGGAAGCGTTTCCTTCATCTTGGAGGAGACATGGTCCGACTTCACATAGCGCTCAAAGCCCTCGGCATGGCCTGCGAGGCCCCAGAGATTCGGCCGATAATCGATGTCGAAGATTACCTTTCGGCCATTGGCCTTGGCGATGCGGATGGCCTTGCGCTGTGCGGCTTCCGTGTTCGGCCGGGAAAAATGCGTGCCCGACACCAGCACGGCGCGCGACGACTTGATGAAGCTATCGTCGATATCACCTTCATCGAGCGCCATGTCGGCACAGTCCGCGCGATAGAAGATCATCGGCGATACGCCTTCGGCTTCGACGGCGAGGAGCACCAGCGCCGTCAGGCGCTCCTTGTCGGTCTTGATGCCTTTCGTCTCGACCCCTTCGCGCGCAGATTGCTCAATGATGAACCGGCCCATCTGTTCGTCGCCGACGCGGGTGATCAGGCCCGACTTGAGCCCGAGACGGGCTGTCCCGATGGCGATGTTCGCAGGGCAACCGCCGACAGACTTGGCAAAAGAACCGATATCCTCAAGGCGCGAGCCGATCTGTTGCCCATAGAGGTCGACCGAGGAACGCCCGATCGTGATCACGTCAAGCGACGGTTCTGGCTGCGAGCCCGGGTTCGGTTGTGCCATGATGTCCTCCCGCTAGATTTTTGGCTACGGCTTGACGCCTGCTGATTGCGAGCAATGAAACATCGGTTCCGTATTTTTGTCAATTCGGAATGTTTGTTCCATTTTTCATTTAGTCGATTTTGCGTGGGCTCGCTTGCGCCGCCGCTCGGCGATCGCCACCGGAATTGCCATTGTCAGGGCCATCGAAGCGGAAAGCGAGCGGAAGCCGGCAAAGTCTGCCTCCGCCACCTCGAACCAGCAGGTGGCGCGGGCGGCGAGGGGCGAAAAGGCCGAATCGGTGATGGCAACGACAGGCACGCCACGATCCGCCAACGCTTCCGCCTGGCTGAGGCTGTCGGCGGCATAGGGAGAGAAGCTCGCTGCGATTGCTGCATCCTTCCCCGTCGCGAACTGCACCATTTCCGGATCGACGCCATTTGGCGATGCGACGATCTGGTGCCGAATGTTCAGCTTCGAGAAGGCGTAGGTCATATGCGCCGTCAGCGGATAGGAGCGTCGCTTGGCGATCAGGTAAATCGTCTCGGCAGCCGCGAGGATATCGACTGCCTTGGTAAAGGTATCCGTCTGGACGGTAGCCGCCAGCCTGTTGACCGATTGGCTCGCAGCCGAAATGAAACCGGAAAGCAGGTTGGCGTCCTCGTCCTCGCCGCTTGCCTGCTCCAGCGTCACCAGTCGCTCTTCATATGTCAGCGTTCGGTCACGCAGGCGTTCGCGAAAGATGCTCTGCAGGTCCGAAAAGCCCTCGTAGCCAAGATGATGGGCCAGACGCACCAGGGTCGACGGTTGCACGTCGGATGCCGCAGCGATGCTTGCCGTCGTGCCGAAGGCGATTTCGTCCGGGTTGCCGAGTGCGAAAGCTGCGACCTGCGCAAGCCGCTTCGGCATGTTTGCTTTCCGTTCGATGATGATGCTGCGCAGGCTCTCGAAGTCGCGAGGAACCCTGGCGGGCGTTTTGCTGTCACTGTCCATGCGCGCTGTCCATTGAACGAAATAAACATTCCATATTTATGAGCATAGATGATTTTCATTCGGGAGCCCAATTGTTTTTATTGTATTGAAATCCAAGTGTTTTGAACAGTTTTAGGCCTCGCGGCGGCAAAAGTACGCGAGAAAGGCCGCTTGTCAAAATGATCTAAATATTCCAAAAATCCGCCCGACATCTGGAGGAGATACAATGAAAGCACTGGGAATCGGCCTGATCGGCACTGGCTATATGGGCAAGTGCCACGCACTCGCATGGAATGCGGTCAAGACCGTATTCGGCGACGTCGAACGCCCGCGCCTGGTCCATCTGGCCGAAGCCAATGCCGAGCTTGCCGAGAAGCGCGCCTCCGAGTTCGGCATCGAAAAGGCAACCGCCGATTGGCGCAGGCTGATCGCCGATCCCGAAGTTGATGTCGTTTCCGTCACCACGCCGAACCAGTTCCACGCCGAGATGGCGATTGCAGCGCTCGAAGCGGGGAAGCACGTCTGGTGCGAAAAGCCGATGGCACCGGCTTATGCCGATGCCGAACGCATGCTGAAGACGGCAAAGGCCTCGGGCAAGATCGCCGTTCTCGGCTACAATTATATCCAGAACCCCGTCATGCGGCATATCAAGGCACTGATCGAGGAGGGGGCGATCGGTGCGGTCAATCACATCCGCGTCGAGATGGACGAGGACTTCATGGCCGATCCCGATGTCTTCTTCTATTGGAAGAGCGAGCTTTCCGCCGGCTACGGCGCGCTTGATGATTTCGCCGTGCACCCGCTGTCGCTGCTCTGGTATCTGTTCGGTCACGTTGAGGCTGTCATCACCGACATGGTAAAGCCCTACGCCAGCCGGCCGTTGAAGGAAGGCGGTCGCCGCGATGTCGAGAATCACGATGCGGCCAATGTCCTGATGCGACTTGGCGGTGGGATCTCTGCGGTGCTGATGGCAAACCGCGCCGCTTGGGGGCGGAAAGGGCGAATCGCGCTGCAGATCTTCGGCTCGAATGGCGCCATTACTTACGATCAAGAGCGCATGAACGAATTAGAACTCTATCAGGCCGAAGGGCGCGGCTCGGAGCAGGGCTTCCGCAAGATACTCGCCGGCCCGGCGCATCTGCCCTACGATCGCTTCATCCCGGCGCCTGGCCACGGGCTCGGCTTCAACGATCTGAAAATCATCGAATGCCGCGAACTGATCCGCGCAATTTCCGGTGAGCCGTCGTCGATCGTGACATTCGAAGACGGTCTTAGGATAGAGAAGTCCGTTCACGCCATGGCACAGTCATTCCACGAGCGCCGCTGGATCGAGATCGATTGAGGTCTGTCCGCTTCCGGTTGACGGCGCTGGAGGCAGGGGATACCCCTTTCCTGGAACGCGCGGCTGCATGCTGGGAGTGAAAACGTGACGGACAGACTGGTGATCATCGGCGCGGGGCAGGCGGGCTTTGCATTGGCCGCGAAACTGCGTGCGCTCAAGGATATGCGCCCAATCACCATCATCGGTGCGGAAGACGCGCTGCCCTACCAGCGGCCGCCACTCACGAAGAAGTACCTGCTTGGCGAGATGACCTTCGATCGACTGCTGTTCCGGCCGGAACACTGGTACCCCGACAACAATGTCGAGATCAGGCTTTCCACGTGGGCGGAGCAGATCGTGCGTGACAAGAAGCAGGTCCTGCTACAGGACGGTTCAGCGCTCGACTACGGCACGCTGGCGTTGACGACCGGCTCCACGCCGCGCGCACTGCCTGCGTCGATCGGCGGGGATCTCGAGGGCGTTTATGTGGCGCGTGACAAACGTGACGCTGATCTGCTTGCCGATGAAATGCGGCCCGGTCGCCGGGTCCTCATTATTGGTGGTGGCTATATCGGACTTGAGGCAGCTGCTGTCGCCCGTCACCGCGGTCTCGAGGTTACCGTGATCGAGATGGCTGACCGAATCCTGCAGCGCGTCGCTGCCAGGGAGACGGCCGACATCATGCGGGTGATTCATGAGACACATGACGTTGTCATCCGGGAGAAGACCGGGCTCAAGCATCTTGTCGGCCATGAAGGCAGGGTTGTCGCTGCCGAACTCTCCGACGGATCCACGATCGAGGTCGATTTCGTCATTGTCGGCATCGGCGTCGTCCCGAACGATCAACTCGCCAAGGAGGCGGGTCTCGAGGTCGCCAACGGAATCATCGTGGATGAATTCGCCCGCACGTCCGATCCGTCGATTTTTGCCGCGGGTGACTGTGCGGCCCTGCCGTGGCAAGGCGGACGCATCCGTCTCGAATCGGTGCAGAACGCCGTCGACCAGGCAGAAGCCGTCGCCGCCATCATCGCCGGCGGCAACGAAGCATACGATCCCAAGCCTTGGTTCTGGTCGGATCAGTATGACGTGAAGCTGCAGATCGCCGGCTTCAACATGGGCTATGACGATACAGTCCTGCGTCCAGGCTCGCGCGACGGCGCCCACTCGATCTGGTATTTCAAGAATGGGGCGTTCATCGCCGTGGATGCCATCAATGACGCCAGGGCCTACGTCAGCGGCAAGAAGATGCTGGAATCCGGGATCAATCCCGATAGGGCGATCATTGCGGACGCATCTACCGATCTCAAGCAACTGCTGAGCTGAGGCCGGCGGCCTCGGCATCAGGTGAAAAAGCCGAAAAAGCGCTTGCGTCACCTGTCGAATGACTCTATCAGGCTCCCACCGGAGAGGTGGCCGAGTGGTCGAAGGCGCTCCCCTGCTAAGGGAGTATACGTCAAAAGCGTATCGAGGGTTCGAATCCCTTCCTCTCCGCCACCATGATCATTGTACGACCCGGACACATAGGTCACAATCGGTACCTAAGACATCGGTGACAACCTCGTGCCGAACGGGTTGTCGATTGTTTGCAATGTCCTCTGTTCGAGGTCGATATATCCGAGATCATAGCGCAGGAAGCTGACGAGCCAAATGCCGTCGTCGACTTCCTTGAGGCCGAGCTTCTGGCCGGCCATGACGGTTGAGATGTTGATCTTCTTGCGATGGATGCACAGACGGCCGCAATTGGTGACGATGGCATCGCGGTCGTGGAAGGGGTAGCTGATCTCGGGCAGCCCTTCATAGGCGCGCGCCGAGGTCTGGTAGACTTCGGCCGGCACCTTCATCGACAGGGCCTCGTGCGGTCTTTCCGTGTTGAATTCGCTGATGAATGCGTCGAAGCGCATCTGCTGCTGCAGGATATTGCGTCCCGGCGGGCGGGTGGCTTCCTTCTTCAGCGTCAGATGCATGCGCTCATGGCGGCCGTTCTCCTGCGGATGGCCGGGGCGGATGCGCTCGAAGACGATGCCGAGCCTCAGCCACCAGACCGACAGCTTCGAGAGATTGTAGAGCCCGTTCGGGCTGGCGAAGGGCAGGCCGTTGTCGGAGCGGATGGCAAGCGGCAATCCGCGTTCGGCAAACACCCGCGCGAAGGCATCGAAGACGCCGCCTTCACGGGTCGTCTCGAAGGCCTCGCAGCACAGGAGATAGCGCGATGCCTGGTCGGTGATCGTCAGGGGGTAACAATATCGGCCGTCGCCCAGCTTGAACTCGCTCTTGAAGTCGGCGCACCACAGATCGTTGGGGCCGCCGACAGCGCCGTGCCCATGGCCTTGTTCGCCCGGTTCCTCTTACGGGCCTGGCTCACAAGGCCGTACCGGTCGAGCACCGCATGCACCGTGCTTCTCGCCGGGATGCGCACGTCGCCGGCCAGACGGCGCACCAGAAGCTCGCGGATCTTGCGCGCCCCCCAGTGCGGCTTCTCCTGTTTGCAACGAACGATCATCGCCTCGACCGGTTCGGGCAACTGGTTGGCATAGCGCACCGGCCGCCGGGACCGGTCCGTCAGGGCCTCCAGCCCGTCCTCCTTGCAGCGATTGAAGATCTTGTAGCCGGTCTTGCGCGAGATCCCGAACGACCGACACACCTCGCTCATACCTTCGCCCTCCAGCAAACGGGCGACAAATCGAAGACGCTCATCCATGACCGAAGTCTCTCTCCACGGCAACCACACCTCCCGACCAAAATCGAAAAATGTAACCCATGTCTCCGGTACGTTCTGTCACCTATCTCTCAGGTTGGGCACATGGCACAATCTGTTTCGACGAATGACCGCTCTTCAAGTGCGTCGTGTTTCGGCGCGCTGTCCACGACCTCCGCGTTTGGCGTCCCGAATCTCGCGTCAGCAGAATCGAACCGAGAATCATCCTTCGTCAGCGAAACTGATTCTGCTGCGATTGAACATGAGGCCGAGGGCAGGCGCCCACACGCTGTCTCTCTCATCTCCTGCAAAAGACGCGAATCCGGCGGGAAACTGGTTCCAATGTGGCACAATCCACAGCCGCACACCCCAGCTCAGCGGCGGCAAACTCCCGCAAAATCAGGGGTTTCTTAATAAAGTATAAAGAAACGAGAGGGGCGGATGCCGCATTTGTGACCTTTCAGCAACAGCGTATGCGGAAGGCTGTCGCAAACACCCCAAACGGGCAAGTTGGTGATTGCGTGACAGTCCCGGTCTTGTATTTTCAACCTCGGAAGCAAGGGCGGTTGATCGTCCGACTTCTTGAAACATGGGGATGGGGCAGGGAACGCTGCTCTAACGGCGAAAAACCCAGACCCGATCGAAACTTTGAATTGGAGGTCAATATGAACATCAAGAGCCTTCTTCTCGGCTCCGCTGCTGCTCTCGCAGTAGTTTCCGGTGCTCAGGCTGCTGACGCTATCGTTGCTGCTGAGCCGGAACCGGTTGAATACGTCCGCGTCTGCGACGCTTACGGCACCGGCTACTTCTACATCCCGGGCACGGAAACCTGCCTGAAGATCGAAGGTTACATCCGTTTCCAGGTTGATGTTGGTCCGGACCAGGTCAACAAGGGTGCCAGCGGTTTCATCGGTGGCACGTCTGACTGGGATGCGACCACCCGCGGTCAGGTTCAGTTCACGGCCAAGAGCGACACCGAATACGGCCCGCTCACCGGCGTGATCGTCCTGCAGCACAATGGCGACTCCGCTGCTTACCAGAACGCGGTCCTCGACTCGGCTTACATCGACATCGCTGGCTTCCGCGCCGGTCTGTTCTACAGCTGGTGGGACGATGGCCTCTCGGGTGAAACCGACGTTCTCGCAAGCCACGAAACGCTGCACAACTCCCTCCGTTATCAGTATGAGTCTGGCGACTTCTATGCTGGTATCTCGGTCGACGAGCTGGAAGACGGTGCCTTCAAGGATGGCGAACAGCCGAACAACGTTGGCGTTGCCCTCGGCCTCGGCGGCAAGGCTGGCGCGTTCACCTACCAGGTTATCGGTGGCTATGACACCGACAACGAAGAAGGTGCGATCCGCGCTATGGGTACGGTTGCCGTTGGTCCGGGCACGCTCGGCCTCGCAGCTGTCTGGGCATCTGGCACGAACTCCTACTACGACGAATCCGAATGGACGATCGCAGCTGAGTACGCCATCCAGGCCACCGACAAGCTGAAGATCACCCCCGGCGCTCAGTACTTCTTCAACTACATGGAAGACGAAGCCTCCAACGACTTCTCCAACGACGACGCTTGGAAGGTTGGTCTGACGGTTGACTACCAGATCGTAGAAAACTTCTACGCCAAGGCTTCGGTTCAGTACCTCGATGGCGACAACATCGACGACGTCACGACCGGCTACTTCCGCCTGCAGCGTGCATTCTAATCTGATCTGACTTCGGTCAATCAGGAGAGCCCGGCTTTCGAGCCGGGCTTTTTTTGTTGTGTTGGGCGATGCAGCAAGGGCGAGTGGCTTGGAGAGCGTTCACGCCTCCGCTATGAACCGCCTGATACGCTGGAGCAGTGGCTGCACATGCAGCAGCGGTGCGTGTCCCTGGCCGTATGCCTCCAGAATCACGATTGTTGGGCACCGCGCGCGCATCTTCGCAAGCGTCTTGTCGGAGATCAGATCGGAGTTCTCGCCCTTGACGACCATGAGAGGCATCGTCGCGAGCCTGTCGTAATAGTGCCAGAGATCAGGCAGCGGCTGATCGAAGTCGATCATCTGTAATTGAGCGGCAATGGCGGGATCGAAGTCCGCGATCGGGTTCCCGTCGATATCCCGATAGATCGCCGCAGCCATCTCCTGCCAGTCGCGCTCGTCAAGGGCGGTGAAGGAGGGGCCATGGCAGGCCTTGAGAAATGCGACTGCTTCCGGCCAGTTGCGCGGCGGCGCGGCAGAATTGAGATAGTCGCGGATGCGCTTGAGGCCGCTGGGTTCAATCTTCGGTCCGATGTCGTTGAGAATGGCGGCGGCGATCAGATCCGGCCTCATCTCAGCCAGCAGATGAAGAATCAGCCCGCCCCGCGAGGTGCCGATGAAGATGGCGCGTTCAATGGCGAAATGCCGGCAGGCCGAAATGACATCCCGCGTCTCGACGCCGGGATTGTAGTTCGCCTTGTTGGCGTCCCAATCGGACAGGCCTCGCCCGCGATAGTCGAGCGTGATGACGCGTCTCGGAATCGCTCGATCGGTCGACAGGAGCAGCGCCAGTTGGTGGAAGTCACGCGAGTTCCTCGTCAATCCCGGCAAACAGATGATCGGCAGCCGGTCGGCGATGTCAGGGCCACCGTAGTCTCGCGCATGGAGCCTGAGCCCGTCATCGCTCTGATAGGTTGTCGCGCGAAAACCATCGTCTCTTGCTTCATCCACGCTTCGTCGTCCCCCGTTGCATGGGAACAGATTAGCGAGACCGGCAATAGACGCAAATGGTGATCAGGAGGAGCGGCCGCCCGTCAGGTCGCGAACGATGTCGCTCGGCTGACCCAGCCGTGCCTTGTAGACTTCGTAGTTTTCCATCACCCGCTGAACATAGTTGCGCGTCTCGGGGAAGGGGATGCGCTCAATCCAGTCGACGATGGCGTCGATCGATTGGCCGCGCGGGTCGCCATAGCGGCCGATCCATTCGGGCACCCGCTTGGGACCGGCATTATAGGCAATGAAGGTCATGATGTAGGAGCCGCCAAAGGCGTCGATCTGTTCGCCGAGATAATGCGCCCCAAGGGTCGCGTTATAGCCGGCGTCGGCGGTCAGTCGTTCCTTCGAATAGGCGATGTTGTGACGCTTGGCGACGGCCTTTGCCGTGCCCGGCAATATCTGCAGCAATCCGCGAGCATCGGCTGCCGAAACGGCCGCGGGATTGAAGGCGCTCTCTTGCCGGGCAATCGCGTAGGCGAGGGCCTTCCCGGAGCCGGAGATGTTGGCGTTCGTCGGAATGACGCCGAGTGGGAAGGCCAGCGCCGCGACATCCACGCCGTGGGAGTAAGCAATCTTACCGATCTGCAGCGACAGATGGTGGTCGCCGGACCGTTCGGCCTGCGCGCTCAGAACCGCAAGTTCTCCAGGGCTTTGCAGTTGCTCGGCGAGCGCGAGGTAGAGGCTATTGGCCCGCCAGCCATGCCCGGCCGCGTCGAGACGGGCGATGGCCTGCACGGCCTCACGCGCCAGATAGCGCTGGCGATCCGCAGCAGTCGGAGACGGGTACGCCACGTTCAGTGTCTTGCGGCCGAGCTTGTCGCTGGCGAGCTGCCCATAGAAGGTGGTCGGATAGCTTGCGGCCTTGGCGTAAAATTCCGAGGCCTTGCCAGGCCCACCCGCCTCGGCAGATCGACCCATCCAGTACCAGGCGCGCGATACGGATATCGGCCCATTGGAGAAATCGAGAATCTTCCGGAAATGGGCCTGTGCCGCCGCAGGATCCTGCAGCCCGCGCAGCGCGTACCAGCCTGCGTGGAATTCGGCCTCGACGATGTCGGTCGGCGTCGTCGCAGCATAATTGGCAACGATTCCGTAGGCCGCCTTGAATTCCCCTTGATCGACGAGGCCGCGGCTCACGATCCGCTGCTCGTTCCACCACTCGCCGGCATTGACCAGTTCATCCCGATTGCGCGGGGCCTGCCGCAGCAACTTGGCGGCTTCCGTATACTTGTCCTGTTTTCGCAGATGTTCGATGCGCGCAAAGAGGTAACCGGCATCGCCTTTCCACTGGCCATCGACCGCGGCAAGAAGCGCCCCGGCGTTGGGTGCCTTGCTCATCACAGCGGCCCATGCCTTGTAGAGGGATTGGGCCTGACCCATGTCGCCAAAGCGCTTGGCCTGCTCAGTGCGATTGCGGTACATCAGGTAGTCCATTCGCGCCTTGTGATCAGCCGAGGTCAGCAAGCCGGAGAACTCAGCCAAAATCTTGTCTTCGGTCGGTTTGTCCAGCATCTCGCCGCGCCAGACCTTGCGAATGGTCTTCGCCGCCTGGCTCTGTTTACCCGTCGCGACAAGCGCACGCGAAAGGATCATCGCGCCCGGCGTGGTCTCCGGCACGGTCTGGCCGAAGGCCGCCAAGACAGCGGTCGGGTTAGGGTTTTCATCGTAAAGTGCCCGCTCCGAATAAGCCCGCAGCTTTGCGAGCCCGGGCCATCCCTGCAACTCCTGCGCCGCAGCCGCGATCTCTGTCGAGGGAATGCCCTTCTGCCCCGAGACCGCAATCGCCCAGGTCAGGATATGCCGGTCAAGCGTCCCACGTCCCATGCCGTCGCGAATGGATAGCGCTTGCAGGGGATTGTTGTCGGAAAGCGCGTCCAGGCCGGATTTCAAATCACTGTTAACGGGTGCAATTGCCTGGCCGCGCGGAATTGAGCCGGTAACGATCGATTCCGGTATTGTCGTCTGGGGGACGAAACCAATCGGCTTCACGTCCGGAACGGGCGCGCCCTCATTCGGAAGCGACGACGCGGCGCTGCTCCACGCGGCGACTGTAAAGCCGAGGGCGGACACGATCAGGACTGCTCTCTTCATGGGACACTCACAACGAAAACACGCCCGACCATTTGGCGGGAGCCATCTTAACGAAAGCTTACTAACGTCAGTAAACTTCGTTCACATTTGCTATCGGAATTTGCCCTAAACCGATCCATGCGTGCTTGTCGCGGCGATTTCACCGCACTATGGTGCCCCACCAATATTCAAGGAATGCGGCCGAAGCGTGGATTTGGCCATGAGGAGTTCTGCATGTTCCAGGGATCCATTCCCGCTCTCGTCACTCCCTTCACCGATGCCGGCCAAGTGGATGAAACTTCGTTCGCGAACCACGTCGACTGGCAGATCAAGGAAGGCAGCAGCGGTCTCGTTCCGGTTGGGACGACCGGCGAATCTCCGACGCTGTCGCATGCCGAGCATAAGCGGGTTGTGGAACTCTGCATTGAAGCCGCAGCCAAGCGCGTGCCTGTCATGGCCGGCGCCGGCTCGAACAACACGCGTGAAGCAATCGAACTTGCTCAGCACGCCGAGAGGGCCGGGGCAGATGCGGTCCTCGTGGTCACGCCCTATTACAACAAGCCCACCCAGAAGGGGCTGGTCGCGCATTTCTCCGCGATCGCCGAGGCAGTGAAGCTGCCGATTTACATCTACAACATCCCGGGTCGCTCCGCTATCGACATGACGCCGGAGACGATGGGCGCGCTTGCCAAGGCGCACTCGAATATCGTCGGCGTCAAGGATGCGACGGGCAAGATCGAGCGCGTGTCCGAGCAGCGTCTTACCTGCGGCAAGGAATTCAAGCAGTTGTCGGGTGAAGATGCCACGGCACTCGGGTTTAATGCCCACGGTGGCGTCGGGTGCATCTCGGTGACCGCCAACGTGGCGCCGCGCCTTTGCGCCGAGTTCCAGGCTGCGACGCTTGCAGGTGACTATGCGAAGGCGCTGGAATATCAGGACCGCTTGATGCCGCTACACAAGGCCATCTTCATGGAGCCCGGCCTCTGCGGAGCGAAGTATGGCTTGTCGAAGCTTGGGCGGATGAGCCGCAACGTGCGTTCGCCGCTGATTTCGACACTGGAACCTGCGACGGAAGCGGCGATTGACGCAGCCATGCGCCATGCCGGCCTGCTGAACTGAGGCAAGCCATTCGGCCCGCCTTCACAGGCGGTCGATGTTCCCCTACATAGGGGAGAAGAGAGAAGGGCGCGGTCGTCGCGCCCCTAAGCATTTGGAATGTGTCATGGCCCCCAAAGGCAGCGAGCGCGTGGTCAAGAAGATCGTGGCGGAAAACCGCAAGGCGCGCTTCAACTACGAGATCATCGATACCTACGAAGCTGGACTCGTGCTCAAGGGCACCGAGGTCAAGTCGTTGCGCGAGGGCAAGGCCAATATCGCAGAATCCTATGCCTCGGATGAGGATGGTGAGATCTGGCTGATCAATTCCTATCTGCCTGAATATCTGCAGGCGAACCGTTTCAATCATGAGCCGCGCCGCCGCCGCAAGCTCCTGCTTTCCGGCCGCGAGATCAACCGTCTGCGAGCGGGGATCAATCGCGAAGGCATGACCCTGATACCGCTGAAGATCTATTTCAACGATCGCGGCCGCGCCAAAATGGAACTGGCGCTCGCCAAGGGCAAGAAGCTGCACGACAAGCGCGAATCCGAGAAGGAACGCGATTGGAACCGGCAGAAGAGCCGTCTTCTCAAGGATAACGGCTAGTCAAAGGCATAGCCGGCGGTGAATTGCTGGCTTCAAGCTTCCAGATCGGTTGGCGTTGCCGTTTCGGTTGGCCGCGGTGGTCGCTCTGAAGGATCACGCCCGATTTCGCTCTTCAGCGATAGAAGGTCGATGAAGTGATCTGCCTGGCGACGCAGATCGTCGGCAATCATTGGAGGTTGTGTTGCCATCGTTGAGATGACCGAGACCTTTCGGCCCCGCCGCTGCAGCGCCTCGACGAGCGTCGTGAAATCTCCGTCGCCGGAGAAGATGACGAGATGATCGACGGTTTCCGACTGCTCCATGGCATCGATCGCAAGCTCGATATCCATGTTGCCCTTGATCTTGCGGCGACCCATCGAATCCGTGAATTCCTTTGCCGGCTTCGTCACGACCTTGTAGCCATTGTAATCCAGCCAGTCGATCAGCGGGCGAATGGAGGAGTATTCCTGGTCCTCGATGAGGGCCGTATAGTAGTAGGCGCGCAGGAGATAGCCACGTTTCTGGAACGCCTTCAACAGCTTGCGGTAGTCGATATCGAAACCCAAACTTTTGGACGCAGCGTAGAGATTGGCGCCATCGATAAAAAGAGCAATTTTTTCGCGTGGATCAAACATCCCGTACCAATCCAATGTGAGAAATCGTCGTGCTTCCGTCAAAAACCCAACAAAACAATGAGTTATGAGGCCGCCTGGAACAAATCGTACTTTATGAACTTTTCATATAAGAAAGATTTAGGGCACGATTCGTGATATTCCAAGCAACTTCTGGTCGAAATCCGCTTTCGTTCCAAAATTCGTCACATTCGCCCGCAGAGGCGTCGTGCAATGAAAACTTGAATTTGCCCGGTTTTAATTGTATCGGGCGTGTTAATCCCGAGATCACGACGTAAAGGACAGGCAATGGCCCGTGTCACCGTAGAAGACTGCATTGATAAAGTTGAGAACCGCTTCGAGCTGGTTCTGCTTGCCAGCCACCGTGCCCGGTTGATTTCCCAGGGCGCCTCGATCACGATCGATCGCGACAACGACAAGAACCCGGTCGTGGCGTTGCGCGAGATCGCGGACGAGATGCTGTCGCCGGACGATCTCAAGGAAGACCTGATCCACTCGCTGCAGAAGCATGTCGAAATCGACGAGCCCGAGCCCGATCCGGCGAGCCTCATCGCAGCCGGCGGCGTCGCTGCGGCCGACAGCGAAGAGCAGGAAGACCTGCCGGAAACGATCACCTTCGACCAGATGTCGGAAGAGGAGCTTTTGGCTGGCATCGAAGGCCTGGTGCCACCGGAAAAGAGCGACGATTACTAATCGTCAACCTTGCACGATTATAGCTTCGGCATATTATCGCATATCATGTGCGCCAATCCGTGATTGGCGCGCTTTTCGTTTGTAATGGAGTGGTTTCGGGATGATGCGGCAGTACGAGCTCGTGGAGCGGGTTCAGAAATATAAGCCCGACGCCAACGAAGCCCTGCTGAACAAAGCCTATGTCTATGCAATGCAAAAGCATGGGCAACAGAAGCGTGCCAGCGGCGATCCCTATATCTCGCATCCGCTGGAAGTCGCCGCCATTCTGACGGACATGCATCTCGATGAGTCGACGATCGCCGTCGCGCTGCTTCACGACACCATTGAGGACACGACGGCCACCCGCGCCGAAATCGATGAGCTCTTTGGCGAGGATATTGGTCGGCTGGTCGAAGGGCTGACGAAGATCAAGAAGCTCGACCTCGTCACCAAGAAGGCGAAACAGGCAGAAAACCTGCGCAAGCTGCTGCTTGCCATCTCCGACGACGTACGCGTGCTGCTCGTCAAGCTGGCAGATCGCCTGCACAACATGCGCACCCTCGACCACATGTCGCCGGAAAAGCGCGCGCGCATTTCCGAGGAGACGATGGACATCTATGCGCCGCTGGCCGGGCGCATGGGTATGCAGGACATGCGCGAGGAGCTGGAAGACCTTTCCTTCCGCCACATCAACCCCGAAGCCTATGAGACCGTAACCAGGCGGCTCGAGGAGCTTTCCAAGCGCAACGAGGGTCTGGTCAAGAAGATCGAGACCGAATTGGGCGATCTGCTGGTTACGAACGGGCTGACGGGCGCCATCGTCAAGGGACGCCAGAAAAAGCCTTACTCCGTGTTCCGCAAGATGCAGTCGAAGTCGCTGTCCTTCGAACAGCTCTCTGACGTCTACGGTTTCCGTATCATCGTTGAAGATATCTCGGCCTGCTATAGGGCTCTCGGCATCGTCCACACCCGCTGGCGCGTCGTTCCCGGGCGCTTCAAGGACTATATCTCGACGCCGAAGCAGAACGACTACCGTTCGCTGCACACGACGATCGTCGGCCCATCCAGGCAGCGTATCGAGCTGCAGATCCGCACCAAGCGCATGCACGAGATCGCGGAATTCGGTATTGCCGCCCATACGCTCTACAAGGACGGGGCTTCGACGTCCGACAACGATATCCTCTCGCGCGAGTCCAACGCCTACTCATGGCTGCGGCACACGATCGAGGCGCTGGCGGAAGGGGACAGTCCTGAAGAATTCCTGGAGCACACGAAGCTTGAGTTGTTCCAGGATCAGGTCTTCTGCTTCACGCCGAAGGGCAAGCTGATCGCGCTGCCACGGGGTGCGACGCCGATCGACTTTGCCTATGCCGTTCACACCAATATCGGCGACACGACCGTGGGCGCCAAGATCAACGGGCGCATCATGCCTCTCGTAACACGACTGGCGAATGGCGACGAGGTCGAGATCATTCGCTCCGGCGTGCAGGTGCCGCCTGCTGCCTGGGAAGAGATCGTGGTAACGGGCAAGGCGCGTGCGGCGATCCGCCGGGCCACCCGACTTGCAATCCGCAAACAATATGCCGGTCTCGGCCATCGCATCCTGGAGCGCACCTTCGAGCGAGCCGGCAAGATCTTCTCCCGTGAAGCGATGAAGCCCGCGCTCCATCGCCTTGGCCAGAAGGATGTGGAAGACGCCATCGCTGCGGTCGGTCGCGGTGAAATGTCGTCGCTCGACGTATTGCGCGCCGTCTATCCGGATCATCTCGAAGAACGCGTGACGGCCAAGCCGAGCGGTGACGACGGTTGGTTCAACGTTCGCAGCGCCTCCGGCATGATCTTCAAGATCCCGGGCAAGCCGAAGTCCGGCATCGATGGTGCAGATCTCAGTGCTCTGGAAATGGACACGGTGCCGATCCGCGGCATTTCGAGCAATGTTGATGTGCAGTTTGCGCCGACGGGCGCCGTACCCGGTGACCGCATCGTCGGGATCATGAATACGACGGAAAAAGGCAACGGCATTACGATCTATCCGATCCAGTCACCGACGCTGCAACGTTTCGACGATCAGCCGGACCGCTGGATTGATGTTCGCTGGGATCTCGACGAGGCCAACAAGTCGCGTTTCATGGCGCGCATCATGGTCAATGCGTTGAATGAGCCCGGTACGTTGGCAAAGCTTGCCCAGACCGTTGCCGGCGTCGACGTCAATATTCGGGTGTTCAATACGGTGCGCGTCGCAACCGACTTCACCGAAATGACGCTCGACGTCGAAGTGTGGGACCTTCGGCAGTTGAACCAGCTGCTTGCCCAGCTGAAGGACCTCGAATGCGTCGCGACGGTTCGCCGGCTTTACGAGTAAGTCGGCAACCGCCCCTTGGCATTTGCACATTTTGTGATCGCTTCATGACGGAAAACGCACTGATATAAGGCTAGGTATGCGTCAATTGCATAGCTGTGCCCTTGTTAGAGCGTTGGTAATTGCTGCTGCGAGCGCCTATCTTCCAGTCATCAGGAAACGAACAGAAGATGAGGCAAAGAAATGTTTAAACCGATCAAGAAGATTGCCCGCGCATTGCGCGCTCCGACCGCTGAAGAACGCGAAATGGACTATCTGAACGGCTCGTTTGACCGTATCGATCTTGAATATCGTCAGCGTCAGGTTGACCGCGGTATGTTTCGCACCCGTTAATATCGGTTCTATACTTGAAGAATGAAAGGGGCGTATTGCATATCGCGCCCCTGGTGGTGCTCAGTCTGCAGTGATCAAATAATGACTGAGATAGTTTGACGCTCTTGTAACGCTGGTGCGAGTTGCACTACATACGCGCCATGCTGTTCAGACGTCGAAAACCTGCCGGATTTCGTGAAAAGATGCGCGAGTTGTTGTGGCCTCGCAAGGGATTCTTGCGGCCGCTCCGCTATCTCACGATGCGTGTTCTGCGCTTGACGGCGTCGCCGCACGCCGTCGCCATGGGCGTAGCCGCAGGGATCTTCGTGTCCTGGACGCCCTTTATCGGCGTTCATTTTATCATGGCCTTCGTACTCAGCTATCTATTCGCGGGCAATATGGTCGCCGCTGCTCTTGGCTGTGCGGCCTTCGGCAATCCGCTGACCTATCCGTTCATCTGGGGCGCGACCTGGGAGATCGGTCACCTGCTGCTTGCGCGTCAGGATACGATGCAAGGGCATTCGATCGACCTTGGGGCGCTGTTTCATGAGCTGCATTTCAGCGAACTCTGGCAACCGGTGCTCGAACCGATGCTTGTCGGCTCCATCCCGCCGGCGCTCTTGACCTCCGTCATCGTTTATTTCGGAACCTTTTATGCCGTGAAGGGCTTTCAGACGCGCCGCCGCGAACGCCTTATGACGCGTGCCCGCGTGCGGCTGTCCAATCCAGTGCAGGAAACCGTATGATCATCGGTATCGGCAGCGATCTCATTGATATCAGGCGCGTCGAGAAATCCCTCGAACGCTTCGGCGACCGCTTCACCAATCGCTGCTTCACCGAGATTGAGCGGGCAAAGTCCGATCGGCGCGCCAATCGCGCCGCCTCCTATGCCAAGCGTTTCGCCGCCAAGGAAGCCTGCTCCAAGGCTCTCGGGACGGGCATGGCGCAAGGTGTGTTCTGGAAGGATCTCGGCGTTGTGAACCTGCCGAGCGGCAAGCCGACGATGCGGCTGACGGGCGGCGCGGCCGATGTGCTGAAGTCGCTGCTGCCGGCTGGCCACAAGGCTGCCATTCATTTGACGATAACGGATGATTATCCCTTGGCGCAGGCGTTCGTCATCATTGAGACCCTGCCGGAAGATGTCTGAGCAGCGACGTAGAGTCGCTTTTAATGTTGGCGCCATTGCCGCAATCGGTCGAAGCCGCTAGAGAGAAGCAAACAAGAGTTGCGCCCTGGCGGTGCATTGAAGGAACAAGACTGCGTGTCCGAAAAAGTCGAAACCAAGCCGAACGCCCTATGGGAAAACATCAAGGTCATCGCCCAGGCGCTGATTTTGGCGATGGTTATCCGAACGGTGCTTTTTCAGCCGTTCACCATTCCGTCCGGCTCCATGATGCCGACACTGCTTGTCGGTGACTACATCTTCGTCAACAAGTTTGCCTACGGCTATTCGAGGTTCTCGCTGCCGTTCTCGCCGAACCTCTTCAGCGGTCGCATTTTCGAGAGCGAGCCGAAGCGCGGTGACATCGTTGTCTTCCGGTTCCCGCCGAACCCCGACGTTGATTACATCAAGCGGCTGGTTGGTCTTCCCGGTGATCGCATTCAGGTCAAGGAAGGCGTCCTCTACGTGAACGGCACGGCGGTTCCGAGGGTGCCGAATGGCACGTTCAATTCCGACTACGCGCAGGATCCGGGCCAGGATGTGCCGGTGTATCGCGAGACGCTGGATAACGGCGTCAGCTTTGACACGCTGGATCAGTCCCCGGTTTCGCGTGGCGACAACACCCGCGAGTTTATCGTTCCGGAAGGCCATTACTTCATGATGGGCGATAATCGCGATAATTCGCTCGACAGCCGCTTCGACGTTGGCTTTGTGCCTGCGGAAAATCTGGTCGGTCGCGCCAGCGTCATCTTCTTCTCGCTCGGCAACGACACCTCGTTCCGCGAGATCTGGAAGTGGCCGACGAACATGCGGTGGGATCGTCTGTTCAAGGGCGTTGAATGAGCAAGTCACAGACGCTTTCGGCGGCGGATCGAACACGGCTTGAAGCCCTGATCGGTCACGAGTTCGCCGAAAAGGAGCGGCTGGATCGGGCACTGACGCATGCAAGTGCCCGCACGCAGAAGGGCGGCAACTACGAGAGGCTGGAGTTCCTCGGTGACCGAGTCCTCGGCCTCTGCGTTGCCGAACTGCTCTTCCGGACGTTCGGTACGGCGACCGAGGGCGAACTTTCGGTGCGCCTCAATCAGCTCGTCAGTGCCGACACCTGTGCTGAGGTCGCTGATGAACTCGGCCTGCATCTCTTCATCCGGACTGGCGCCGACGTCAAGAAGCTGACCGGCAAGCGTATGATGAACGTGCGAGCCGACGTCGTCGAAAGCCTTATTGCGGCGATCTACCTCGATGGCGGCCTGGAGGTCGCCCGGCGTTTCATCCTGAAGTTCTGGGAAAAGCGGGCAGCGCGCGCCGACGGCGCGCGGCGCGACGCGAAGACCGAATTGCAGGAGTGGTCGCACGCCAAATTCGGCATCACGCCGATCTACCGGGTTGAAGAACGCACCGGACCGGATCATGATCCGCGTTTCACGGTGACGGTAGAGGTCACAGGTGTTAAGCCCGAAACGGGCATCGAACGCTCAAAGCGGGCCGCGGAACAGGTCGCAGCCACGCGAATGCTGGAACGCGAAGGCATTTGGCAGAAGTCCTCTGCCGGAAACTGACGGGACAAATGACGGAAGAACACGATATGGCGGACGACGCCCCTGAAACTGCGGGTGCCACACGGTCAGGCTTTGTCGCGTTGATTGGAGCGACCAACGCCGGCAAGTCCACGCTGGTCAATCGCCTCGTCGGCGCCAAGGTTTCGATTGTCAGCCATAAGGTGCAGACGACGCGTGCCATCGTGCGCGGCATCGCGATCCACAACAATGCGCAGGTCGTGTTCATGGATACGCCCGGCATTTTCAAGCCGCGTCGGCGGCTCGACCGCGCGATGGTGACATCAGCCTGGGGCGGCGCAAAGGATGCTGACCTGATCATGCTGCTGATCGACAGCGAACGTGGTCTGCGCGGCGATGCGCAAGCCATTCTTGAGGGCCTCAAGGAGGTACATCAGCCAAAGATTCTCGTCTTGAACAAGATCGATCGGGTCAAACGCGAAGATCTGCTGGCGCTTGCGGCGGCGGCCAACCAGAAGATCGACTTCACGCATACCTTCATGATCTCGGCCGAGAACGGCTCCGGCTGTGACGACGTCATGGATTATCTGGCAAAGACGCTGCCAGAAGGCCCCTGGTACTATCCCGAAGACCAGATCTCCGACCTTCCGATGCGCCAGCTGGCTGCGGAGATCACCCGCGAGAAGCTGTTCCTGCGTCTGCATCAAGAGCTTCCATATTCGTCGCATGTCGAGACGGAAAAGTGGGAAGAACGCAAGGACGGCTCGGTTCGAATCGAGCAGGTAATCTACGTCGAACGGGATAGCCAGAAGAAGATCGCGCTCGGCAAGGGTGGCGAAACGATCAAGGCGATTTCGTCGGCGTCCCGACGAGAGCTCTCCGAAATCCTCGAGCAGCCGGTTCATCTCTTCTTGTTCGTGAAGGTTCGTGAAAATTGGGGCGATGACCCCGAGCGCTTCCGCGAAATGGGTCTGGATTTTCCGACGTAAGTTGACGGCTTCTACCGCGTTGTTTCTGCGTTAAAAATTCCCGCGCGGGTGGAACAACCCTTGCCATTTGCGTGTTCTCGTAGGAAGCGCTGCCAATTCCGGCAGCGTCCTTCATTCGAGCACAAGGGCCTGTATGCCGACCGCGCGTCCCACCCACTCGTTCAAAACGCCCTGCGAGCACTGTCCGCTGCGTGCCAACCGGGTCTTCCGGGAGTTCACCGCCGATGAACTCGACTTCGTTTCGAAATTCAAGAGAGGCGAGCTGGCCGCGGATGCTGGTGCCACGATCATAGTCGAGGGTGCGCACAGCGCTCACCTGTTCACCGTCCTTTCCGGCTGGGGTTTTCGTTACAAGACGCTGGAGGACGGACGCCGGCAAATCCTGAACTACGTGATGCCGGGTGATCTGATCGGTCTTCAGGGAACGATTATGGGGGAGATGCAGCACTCCGTCGAGGCATTGTCGCCTGTATCGCTTTGCGTTTTCGAGCGCGACAAGCTGATGACCCTCTACAACAAGCATTCGTCCCTGGCCTTCGACATCACCTGGATTGCCGCCCAGGAAGAACGTATCCTTGACGAACACCTATTGAGCATTGGTCGCCGGACAGCG
The DNA here is from genome assembly GCF_014851575.1 of Rhizobium sp. RHZ02. Lineage (NCBI taxonomy): Bacteria > Pseudomonadati > Pseudomonadota > Alphaproteobacteria > Hyphomicrobiales > Rhizobiaceae > Rhizobium > Rhizobium sp. RHZ02. The sequence continues at coordinate 166,170 of NZ_JACUZX010000005.1, read as the reverse complement.
CTCGAGCGCGCCGCCTATCTCATCGCTTTCCTGTTCGAGCGCGGCAGGCAGCTGAAGCTCTTCAACGGCCACGCATCGATTCCAATCACGCAGCAACACGTTGCGGATACATTGGGACTTTCGATCGTGCATACAAACAAGACATTGAAAAAGCTCGCCAATCGCAACCTCATCCGCTGGCAGGAGCGTGCCTGCGAGGTGCTTGATGGGGAGGGGCTCAAGGCTGCTGCCGGTTGGGAGGGGCTTGGAGAGAGGGGCCGTCCGTTCATATAATAGCTGTAAGCGACATGTCTTATTTAAATGCCTTCTGAGCGGCACGCCCGTAAGGTCACCCTGCCATCTTTCTTCCTGCCCTGCTTTTTATCGACCCGAAACGAAAAAGCGGCTATGCAAGCTAAGCGGTATATAGTCGTCGCCAATGAGCCATGGGGCGTCAGAGGTTGAAATCCGGGAAATGCAGGTGCCGAGCATCTTAGTTGATACTCAGCGAGGGGCGTATTGGGTATGAAGGCAAACCGTGTTCTTGTCCTCGAGGACAGTTTGATCATCGCGATGGAGGCGGAGGATATTCTCCGCCAGGTGGGCGTGGAAACGATTGGAATCGTCAGCAGCCTTGAACAGGCGATGGAGGCGACCAAGACCGCGACCTTCGATTTCGCGCTGCTGGACGTCAATCTTGGCGAAGTCATGAGCTTCGACTTTGCCCGTCATCTGGCGAACAGCAACATCCCCTTTGGGTTTGTGAGCGGTTATTCCGATACAAAGGACTTCCCCGAAGACCTTCGGAACGTGCCGCTGCTCGTCAAGCCGTTTGGAGAATCGGCGATGCGCGACTTCCTCCAGAAACTGTTCCCAGCCAGCGCCTGAATGCCTTTTTATGACAGGGCAACGGTCTTGCGTTAGGATCGAATCGTAAGTTTAGGGTTCGCTTCCGATGCAGTGGCATGACCGGGCAATCATCTTGGGCGTCAAGCGCCATGGCGAGACCAGCGTCATCGCCGAGGTGATGACGCGCGAGCGCGGCCGCCATCTTGGCATGGTCCGCTCTGGTCGGTCTCGTGCCATGCAACCGGTTCTTCAACCCGGCAACGAGGTCGAGGTTACGTGGCGTGCGCGCCTAGACGAGCACCTTGGCGAATTCCGTATAGAGCCATTGACGTTACGGGCCGCGCGGCTGATGGAAACGGCGACTGCCGTCTATGGCGTGCAGGCGATGGGCGCACTGCTGCGCTTGCTGCCGGAGCGCGATCCGCATCCACATCTCTTCGAAGCGCTCGAAGTCATCCTCGACAATCTCCACAATCCGGCGGATGCCGGTGAGCTCTTCGTCCGTTTCGAGCTTGCCGTTCTGAACGACCTCGGCTTTGGTCTCGATTTGACCGAGTGCGCCGCGACGGGCAGTCGTTCCGACCTTGCTTATGTGTCGCCGAGGTCGGGCAGGGCGGTCAGCCGGACTGCGGGTGCTCCCTGGGCGGACAAGATGTTGCTCCTGCCACCATTCCTGAACAGTGAGGAAAACCGCGCGGCTGATATCGACGGCCTCAGCGCCGCGTTCCGCCTGACGGCATTCTTTCTCCATCGCCATGTCTATGAGCCGCGCGGCGTGGAAGCGGCAGCTGCGCGCGAGGGCTTCGTACAGGCAGCTCTGAAAGCACTCAAGGCGGCCGCACCGCAGGACGAATTGTCCGCCTGACCGACCGTTTTTCATTGGCGAAAAACATCATTCGGATCAGGCGCTTTACGTGTCTCACGCATCTTCCTATTTCGATCGCATGCAACCCAGCGATTGGAGGAATGCGATGCTGACCAAACCGGATGCGATGACGACGATAAATCTCTGGAACGATTATGAAATGCCCCGGTTGGGTATGGGCTGCTGGGCGATCGGCGGTCCCTTCTATGCCGGCGACACGCCGCTCGGCTGGGGCGAGGTCGATGACGACGAGTCCGTCGCCGCCATTCATCGCGCGATCGAACTCGGCATCCGTTTCTTCGATACGGCTTCGAACTATGGGGCCGGGCATTCAGAGGAAGTTCTCGGGCGTGCGATCGGTAGTCGCAGCGACATTGTCATCGCGACCAAGTTCGGCTTTGCCACCGATCCGTATACGAAGCAGGCAACCGGCGCCTTCGCCGATGCTGTCTTCATTCGCCGCTCGGCCGAGACGTCGCTGCGCAGGTTGAAACGGGATCGCCTCGATCTGCTTCAATTTCATCTGAACGACTTTCCGCTTGAACAGTCGGACGAGGTTTTCGAAATCCTTGAGACGCTCCGTGACGAGGGGAAGATCGACGCCTTCGGTTGGAGCACGGATTATCCCGATCGTGCCGCGCGACATGCCGGCCGCCCTGGTTTTGTTTCCGTCCAGCACACGATGAACGTCTTCGAGCCGGTGCCTGACATGATCTCGGTGATCGAACGGCATGGCCTGATTTCGATCAACCGCGGGCCGCTCGCGATGGGCTTGCTCAGCGGAAAATTCCGCGCCGACACGAAAATCGGTGACAAGGATGTTCGCGGCGCGAGCCTTGACTGGATGGTCTACTTCAAGGACGGCCGGATCGCGCCGGAATTTGCAGCGCGATTGGAAGCGGTTCGCGAGTTGCTGAAGTCCGATGGTCGAACTATCACACAAGGCGCCCTGGCGTGGCTGTGGGCGCGCTCGCCCCGAACCCTGCCGATCCCGGGCTTTCGCACCGTTGCCCAGGTTGAAGAAAACGCCGGCGCGCTGGCCAAAGGCCCGTTATCGCCGGCTATCACGGATGAAATCGATGAGGCACTCGTGCAGCTTCGCGCCTAGCCGCGGTTGCGGACCTTGAAGGCCCAGCCTTCGGGCCTCTCCTCGATGACTTTGGCTGTATCGCCGACCGCAATCCGACCGGTCCCGCGAGGCGTGACATTCCAGCCGAAGAGCGGACCGGGTACACGCCGGTCCGCAGACATCCGAATGCGCCCCATGGCGGGCATCGGACTAGGAACGTCGCGCGATCCGGTCGATTGGTCCTGGGTGGTCATGATGCAACGTGCGCAAGGTTTGACGAGATCGAAACGAATGCCGCCGATCTCAATCGCAGCCCACCGGTCTTCCTGCCAACCTTGCTCGGTATCAAGGATGATATTGGGCCGGAACCGCTCCATGCCAACTTGCCCTTCGTCGTGCGCCTCGAGATCGGCATTCAGTGCCCGCAGGGAGCCTGTCGTGGTGACAAGGATCTGGTAGCCATCGGCGAATGTGACCGGTGTGCCTTCGCCGGCCCATTCCGCACTGGCGGAACGCTTGGTATCCTGATCGAAGAACACCAGTCTCACCTCTCGCCCGAGCCAGGCCGAAAGTTCAGCATTCGCAGCATCATCGGCAACCGCCGCATTGACGATGGAATTCCAAATCGAGACGTCCATCCGTTTTGAGGCCGTTCGAATCTGCGCGTCAATCTTCTTGTCGCCCATGGTGAGATGGAGGCCCGACGGTCCCGCCTGAACGGCGATGCGAGCGAGATCGGGCAACTCCCGCTGGGTGATGAAGTGTCCGTCCCGATCGGTGATCATGGCGCGCCGGTCGCCCGGCAACCCGAATGCATCGATCTCCGAGGACTGCAGCGCGATACCCCGAGCACTTTTGAGCGGATAGATGAAAAGGCCTGTAATACGCATCAGGTGCTCCTAGATTTCGTCCATGAAAGCCGCAAGGAAGTCGCGCAGGCGCTGGTCGCGTGTGGCCGCGAGCGCCCGCCCGGCCTTCGTCTGAAAGCCGTCCGCGAGTTTGAACAATTTTGTCTGGAAGTGGTCAATGACATAGCGCTTGTCGTCAAGCTCGCGGTTGCTGCCTGCCGGATCGAACGGATCGTAGAGCGCGGAGGACATTCGGCCGCCAATGTAGAAGCAGCGTCCCGCGCCGACCATGCCGATCGCATCCAGGCGATCGGCATCCTGCAAGATCCTTGCCTCCAGGGTCTCGGGCGTAACATTGGCGGAAAAGCTATGCGCGACAATCGCATGCGCAACGGCGGTGATGTCGTCACTTGCCCAGCCAAGCTTCGCGAGAACGGCCGAGGCCTTCGCTGCTGCCAAAGCGGACGCCCTTGAGCGCATGGGGGAGTTCTTCTCCACGGCGACGCAATCGTGCAGGAGGACGGAAGCCGCAAGGATCCTGGCATCGCCACCCTCGACAGCCTGAATGCGCATGGCGTTCTTGAAAACGCGCAAGACATGCGCCACGTCATGCGAGCCGTCATCGCCTTCCGACGAATGCGGCACGAGCGCGGCGGCAAGCTTTTCAAATGGAGCGAAGGCCTTCGCCTGGAACATGGGATCACCGCGTGGGAAGAGGGTGTCCTTCCATAAACGCAGGAACCACGAGTCGCAACGAAGAGCGCACTAGCTGGCGCGGGCGCTTGGTTGCTCCTGCGGCCAAGCCAACAGGTAAGGTACGTCCGCGGCCGGCCGTGGCGGGCTGATATGGTAACCCTGGATTTCATCGCAGGCTTCGCGCTGGAGCAGGGCCAACTGCTCGGCCGTTTCGACGCCTTCCACGGTCACGCGCATGCCGAGCGCATCGCCGAGAAGGATGATGGCACGCATGATCGCAAAGGCTTCTTTGTCTTCGACGATACCGTTGACGAACGACTTGTCGATCTTGATTTTGTCGAAGGGGAACCGCCGGAGATAGCTCAGCGACGAATAGCCGGTGCCGAAGTCGTCCATGCCGATCCGGATGCCGCTCTGCTTGAGCGCGTGCAGTACAGGCAGGGCCTCATCGAGATTTTCCATCAGCACGCTTTCGGTGATCTCGATTTCTAAACGGTCAGCCGGCAGCCCCGCTTCGGCCAGCGACGCGGCGACATCGCTCGGCAAATCACTGTTCGTGAACTGGATCGCCGATACATTGACCGCAACCTTGATATCGTCTGGCCAATCCATGGCATCGCGGCAGGCGCGGCGCAGGACCCAGCGTCCGATATCGACCACGAGGCCAACCTCCTCGGCAAGGGGGATGAACTCCATCGGCGGCACCCGTCCGCGCGTTGGGTGGTTCCATCGCAGAAGCGCCTCGAAACCGCAGATCTTCTGTTGGCCGAGGTCATAGAGCGGTTGATAGTGAAGCTCGAACTCCTCGCCTTCGATCGCCTTGCGCAAATCCGCTTCCAGTGTATGCCGTGCTTCGATCTGCGCTTCCATTTCGGCCGTGAAGAAGCGTTCGCCCTTTCCGCCGCTGCTCTTGGCATGCGACAGTGCGACGCCGGCGTGTTTCAGCAGGGTGTCCGTTTCAATTCCGTCCTGCGGACTGATTGCGATCCCCATCGACACGCTGAGTTCAACGGCCTTGTCTCCACGAAAGAACGGCTCCGAGAGTTCGCGGCGAATCTGGTCGGCCAGAGCCGTGACGTTCCATGGCTGCTGCCGTCCGGATTGAAGAATCGCGAATTCGTCCGAGCCGAGGCGCGCCAGCACATTACCGCCTGCCGACATGCGGATGCGCTCAGCCACCTGCCGCAGGATCTTGTCACCGGCCGAAACGCCGAGGGTGTTGTTGATCGATTTGAAGCGGTCAAGATTAAGGTGCACAAGGGCAATCTGCTCGTCCGGCTTACAGGCGGCCAGCGCTGCGTCGATGCGCTCCCTGAGGCTGATGCGGTTCGGCAGTCCGGTCAGCGGGTCGTGATGAGCGAGATAAGCTATGCGCTCGGCCGCCTTTCGGTCTTCGGTAACGTCCGCATGAATGGAAATGTTGCTGCCATCGGGGAGGACGGTGATGACGCTCTGGATGGTGCGCCCGTCTTCCATGATCCATTCGCGGTGACGGATGTGTCCACCTTCTGGGGCGGCGCGCAGACGGGAGACCTTTTTCTCGATCCGCTCGGTGCCGCGGATCATCGAGATGAGTGTTTTCAGCGAGGCGCCGGGAAAGGCAGCTTCGACGCCGAAGCCGAAAACTTGTCGGAAGCGCGTGTTGCAGACGATCAATCGCTGCTCAGCATCGAAGACACTCAGACCCTGCGGCAGGTTGTCGAGAACGATCCCGAACAGGCGTTGCTGTTCCGCGAGACCTTCTTTCGTGGCAACGAGGCTGCCTTTAAGCGTGGTGTTTTCTTCGCTCAGCAGGTGAGAATGGTCTTCCGCGGCGCGCTTCTTTCCTGCCTGCAGTCGATATGTCTCGACGACAAGATTCATCAGGCGTTCAGCGTTGGCAGAGCCATCCTCATTGAGGGCGGTCGTGCACTGTTGCCGGAAAAGGGCTTCAGCGTCCATTTTCGGCAATCGTTGTTTCGGGAGCGAGGGGAGGGTGAGCGGAGCCCAGTGAGCGTGCTGCCAGCCTGCAGTTTCGACGCGGCGCGCCAGACATGAAAAGACCTTCTGAAACAATCCAAAATTATCGTCTAGGCAATCTCAAATTCGACCGGCCCCTATGCTGACGTGGCGAAGATAATCCATCGGTCGCATTAAAATTCTATTGCAACGCAAACGAATATATTGCTGGCACTATATTTGACTGCTGGTCACGAACTGCTTGGAAATGTGGGCAATCGAGCCGAGACCGCGCGCGGCTGATGCGCTGAAATCACACTTTGTCAATCATGGTTAATGGCGTGTTAACAGCTTATTGACGCAGTGCGCAAATCAGTTTAACGACCGCTTAGTCTTAGATTTTTCCATTTCGTATTGCGTACAAACATCACCGAAACAGCGGTGAATGGAGGTTTGTATGAGCCAAGTTTCATCTGTTAGTGATACATCCTACGCGTATCTCGCGACGCTGTCGCGATTGGACACAAATGGCGACGGCGTGCTGAGCCGTGGCGAGCGGGCGGCTGATGACAAGCCGGGCATTCTGAAGCAGTTGGGCTCAGAAGAGAGCAATGCTCAGGACTTTGCACCAAAGCTCTCGGATGGCGTGCTTGCCTTCATGATGGCTGCAAGTGAGACGGGAAGCCGTAATTTCTATCCGCAGTCCCAGCAGAACGCTTCTTACGATCTGTATAAGAGCACATACGGTCAGTACGATCTCGACACCGTCGCCTGATCACGTGGTGCGCTGAATTTGCGAAGCCGACCTCAGAGCCGGCTTTTTCTTTGCCGCCGTTTTGGGAACTGCTTCGTGCCTCGCACGTTGGGAAACGACGATGCAAAGGAAGCTCCAATGAAAACAATCCTCTCGTTCGCGGCTCTGACGCTCTTGGCCGTTTCCTCCGCTGCGATGGCTCAGGACAAGCAAACGGCCACGGCGGACTTTATCGGGCGTGACGGAAAGGAAAGCGGTCGGGCCACGCTGACGGCGGCGGCAAATGGCGGCGTATTGATCGAAGTCGAAGTGGCTGGGCTGCCCGCCAATAAATGGGTCGCATTCCATGTCCACGAGACCGGCAGTTGCGATGCAGCCGGCCATCACGAGTCAGCCGGAAAGCACTTCAACCCGACCAATGCCGAGCACGGCCTGCTGTCCGCAAAGGGACCCCATGCCGGCGACATGCCCAACCAGTATGTTGATCAGGATGGCGTTCTGCGAGCGCAGGTGTTTGACGGCATGGTCACCCTCGACGGCAAGACTGACGGGGTCCGCGGCCGAGCGCTGATCGTTCATGCCAATTCAGATGATTATCGCAGCCAACCTGCAGGCGACGCAGGTGAGCGCCTTGCCTGCGGTGTCATCAAGTAGGCAGTCTTCCGGTCAGTGATAGTAGTATCGCTCCGCATACCACTCGCTTGATGCAACCGGCCTATCCGTCGCGACCCATTGCCCGACGCGACTTGTTTCGAGCAGGTCGGCCGTCGCGTGATCTTCCAGCCCGACGAATATGATATTCGTGTTTTCACGCAGTCTGGGATCCGTGCCGAAACCCGTGCGGCTGTCATCTGCCGAGTAGAGCAGCCTCATCCTGACATAGAAGAACTCGGCCTCGTAATCTGCAGCGCCTTTCTCGCTGAAGGCATGCGCAATGTCGATTACAGACTTCTGTGGCCCACGATAAGCAGTGATTGCCTCATTCAGGCCGAATGTTGCCCCGTACAGCGCAATCGAACGTATCGGAACCGAGCTGGTGGCGCCGGTGGTCAAATCTATCTGCTGGCCGAGGAAGCTGGCTTTGATGCCATCCAGATCGCCGCGAAAGAAGTAGGAAAATCGATCACGCGTAAGATAGATCGCTTGCCACCGGAACCACGCATATTCGTCGCGCGCGCTTGTCAGGCTCCTGAGTGTAGCCAAGCATCGCACAAACGTATCGCGATAGTTCTGCAGCGACATCGATTAACCTCTTCTAGGGGATAACCGGTATCGACTCAAAACGTTCCAGCGGTCGGCTGGTCCAAAGTCAGTGTGAAAGGCGCGTTCCCATCCGCGTCCGCGCCACGACCGATGGTTCGAACCGCATCGACCAGCCGCCCTCCGCGGCCGAGCAGGTCATCGCCGATCTGGATCAGCCGCGCATTCGGCGTGGCAAAAGGCGATGCAGTGCGCAGCCGGCGAACGAGCGCCGCATCCTCTTGCTCCGGCGACACGGAAAGGGCGGCGATCAAGGCCGCCGCCGGCGACCGGGAGACGCCCATCCAACAGTGGATTAAGAGTGGCGCAGCGCGATCCCACTCGCGGGCAAAACCGATGATCTCCCACACATGCGTCTCATCCGGCGCTACAAGGTTGCCCGTTCCCTTGAATGCGATGTCGTTCATATGGAGGAGAAGATGCCGGTGCGCCTGGATCACGGCAGGCCGGTGGAAAGCCTGTTCCTTCGCCATCAGGCTGATCATCTCACGGGCGCCATGCCGGACTGCCATTTCGGCGATCCGGGCAAGCGGCGCGACAATGATGACAGTCATGCTTTGCTGCTCCGCATGGCCTCGATTGTCTCGAAGCGCTCGCAAAAGAGGCGCTGCGCCTCGACTGCCGGCAGTGGCGTCATCAGCAGCATGTCTTTTGTGATTCCGCGCGGCTGGCCGAAGAATTTCTGCGCCTCAGTCGACGTAAACCCGGCAAGCTGTGTTGCCTCGAAATACGCAGCGATGGTGTCAGCCTTCTTGATCTTCTCCTTGAGTTCGCGCGTAGGGTGGGGCGGCAGGCCAAACCGAAGGTGGACGGCCGCTTCCAGCCGCTTTTCGACGGCCTTGTATCCGCCACCGACGACCGACTTGAACGGCGAGATCATGTCGCCGATGACATATTCCGGCGCATCATGCAGTAGCGCCATCAGGCGCTGATCGGCGGTTGCATCGTTGAGGTGGCGGAAAATATCCTCCACGATAAGGCAATGTTGGGCGACGGAGAAGGCGTGATCTCCCGAGGTTTGTCCGTTCCAGCGGGCAACGCGCGCAAGCCCATGCGCAATATCGCTCAGCTCGACGTCGAGAGGAGAGGGGTCGAGCAGATCAAGCCGGCGGCCCGAGAGCATGCGCTGCCACGCGCGCGGCGCCTTTGTCGTCACGCGCTGGCCTCGTCCGCCGTCGTCGGGAACGTCAGCCCTGTCCAGGCGGGTAGTTCCAGAATGACCGCCGTCTCGCCTGCCAATAGAGGCGTAGCTGTCGCAATGGCCTCACCGGCACGGTCGATGCGAACGATCGCGAGGCCGCCTTTTCCGACGACCGATCCGAGCGTGCCGACCGGCTTGCCCCCGGCGGTGATCTGCGTCCCGGAGGGCGGCAGCGCCGTCTCGGCCTTCACGGTGACGACACGGCGGCGCGCCGTGCCGCGATGCTGCATGCGTGAGACCACCTCCTGGCCGACATAGCAGCCCTTCTTGAAGGAGAGGCCGCCGTTGAAGTCCATCAGGACATCGTGCGGGAAGGCATCCTGCAGCGCATAGTCCTGCCCGGATACGGCAACGCCGCTCGCGATGCGCAATGCGTCATAGATTTCGCGGTCATCGGTACCTTGCTGCCCCGCTTGGCGAACGAGCACTACGCCAGCTTTGGCAAAGCGGCTGTCGGCTGGACCCGTATTTGCGCCGTCCCAAGAAACGGTGACGCCCTCGCCGGCAGGCGAGAGGTCGACGGCGGCTCTGAGCTTGTACATCGTCAGTCGCTTAAGCAGCGCATCCCGCTGATCATCGTCCGTCTCGATGATGAACCCGTCGCCGTCCTGCCAGATAATGAAGTCGAACAGGATTTTGCCCTGCGGCGTCAACAGGGCGCCCGGCCGTGCTTCATCCGCCGCGAGCGCGGCAAGATCGGTCGTGATCAGGTTCTGCAGAAAGGATTGGGCCTCCGGACCGCTCACCTGTATAAGCGAGCGGTTCTTCAGAAATACGGCTGGCATGGCTCACCTGTCGCGTTGGTTATCGCTCAGAAGTATGTCTTCGGTGAGGGGATCGCAAGCCTCAGTCGCCGGCGGTGAAGTACTTCCATTTGCCGTCGGGGGTGATGCCCAATCGATAGAAATTATAACCGCCGAACTCCTGCATGTCGGACAGGTCGCCGGCCGTAACGATGCGCAACAATTCCACTCGCTCGGGGGGAGTCAGAGCCTTCAGGTCCTTTTCGGCGAAGTAGGGCCACACAAACATTTCGTCCGGTGTGCCCTGGCCGACATGAACGAAGCCGGTGGAAATGACATCGAGCAGGATCGCCAGGATCTCATCGCCCTCCGGATCGCCCGAAAGATCCTTGAGCGCGCTGATGGGGTCGTCCGTCGGCTCTCCGACCGTCACCTGTGTCTGAGTGGCGCCGGTGCCGAGCAGGGGGCGCAGCCGCTCGAGATCGCCCGAAGCGGCAGCCTCGACGATCTGCTCCCGCATCTTTCGAACGGGCTCGGGGACCTTGCTGATATCGTAGATGACTTCGACTGGCTTCGAGCTGTCCTCGGCGCCGGGCGTCTTGTCGTTGCTTTGGCCGGCCTGCGAATTGACCAGCGGGTCGGGCATCGGAACGCCGGGTGAGGTTGGGGAGGGGGCTGGCTTGTCGCCGCCTTGGCCAGGAGCGCTTTGTTCAACCTGTCCTGGGGTCTTCTGCAGCTCTGAGAGTGCCAGGGCCGAAGTCCCGGTCAGAAAGCTACTGGCGCTAAGGCCGATTGCAAGCAAAAGCGGCGCGATCGCGGGCCGCGAAGCATTGTCCCTAGCGGAATGCATCAAACTCTCTGTGATCGTTATTGCAGGGTGCGGTTCGGAGAAAACTCGCCGGCAAGCATGCGCTCGCGCAAGGAATCCAGAAGCGCTTCGGCACTATTCTCGCCATGGAGGCGAATAGTTTCCCGTAGCGCGTGGATGATTGCTGTATCGGCGATGATCTCGGGTTCGATTCCGTCTGCCATGCCATCAGCCCAGGCTTCGTTATGGTACTCCAAAGCCGCCTGAGTCTTCTCATGAACGATCATGTCGTCGATGTCATTGAGGCTTGGTTCCATTGTCATTTCCTCAAACTGCATGCCTTACTGCCTAGTTAACGACCTTATCAGCCTTTTCCCAAAACGACACGGCCGCCAGTGAAAAGAGGTTAATTAACCGTTAATTTCCGAACCTTGATGTTATTTCTGTGGCGAGTGTTGCACCTTCGGCACGGTATCGCTCTTCTGCCACGATGGCTGCCTGCGTGCAATCCGTGTAAACCGACGCGAAAGCGCGGTATCCGCGATTGAAGGCTGCGGTCAGCTGTTCCTTGCGCTGCGGCTCGTCCTTGGCTTCTGAATCAAGCAGTTGCTGCATGCGCCCTCGCCATTCGCCACTGTTTTCCGCTTTGCACAAGGTCCTCAGGTAGTGAACCGAGCCCAGCACTTCGGCAAGCCGCGATAGCTTTTCGTCGTATGGCACGGTGACCGCTTTTGGCGCACTCTGCTCTGGCAACACTGGCGGCGTTGTACCCTGTGCCCATACAGGGGCGGGTAGGGCGGCGCTTGCGCACAATGCAAGAAACAGGAACGCGCGTCGAACGGGAATCATGTTGATAGTTGATACCCTGACAGTGACGGGAACAAGGCGCTTGCTTGAGTTTCCACCTGCTTATTCGCTGCCGGACGCCAGGCGCTCGGCACATTCAAGCACGCTTTGAGGCACCGGCAGACGGCGGATCTCCTCAACGGTGAACCAACCGATATCGGCGGCGTCGTCGGCCGCAAGACCGATAGCCGTCTCGTCGGCCTCGACCCGAAATACGGAAAGAAAGAAGTGGTTGACGACCGCGCCGTCAGGGGCGTGCGTCTTCAAATCGTATGTCGCGAAGAGGTGAGGGCTGCGAGCTTTGATCCCGGTCTCCTCCTCGAACTCGCGCAACGCCGTTTCCTCTGGCGTTTCGCCCGTTTCGGCCCGTCCCCCAGGAAATGCATACATGTCGGCGGCCGGCGGATTGCGCCGAAGCACGAGGAGGAACCGGTTGCCGCGCTGGAGGATGGCGGAGGAGGCCGCCTTCGGAATGGAACTCATGGGGATGCCGCGTTGGTCTCTGTTGGCTGTGCTTGGCGCCGCCGCCGTTCCGCCGGATATTGAACGCGGCGATTCGATGGAGCTCTCGTGACTTATATCATCTATGCTGCAGCAGCTGTTTTCGAGATTGCCGGTTGCTTCACCTTCTGGGCCTGGCTGAGAATGGCAAAGCCCGTCTGGTGGCTGGCACCCGGCATGGTGTCCCTCGCGCTATTTGCATGGCTCCTCACTTTCGTGCCGAGTGAGGCCGCCGGCCGCACCTTCGCTGCGTATGGCGGCATCTATATCGTGGCTTCTCTGATGTGGCTGTGGATCGTCGAGAACCGTGTGCCCGACCGCTGGGACATTGGTGGCGCGCTCGTCTGCCTTTGCGGCTCAGCAATCATCCTACTCGCACCGCGCGGCTGAGGCGGCTAGCCTTGACCGTCGCCGGACGGAGTGCAAAGACATCCGAATGTGTGGACGTTATGCCCTGACAATATCCCCGGAGGAATTGAAGGAAGTTCTGGGGATCATGGATCTCGAGGACTTTCCCGCGCGTTACAACATTGCGCCGACCCAGCCCATCCTCGTCGTCGTTTCGGATGAAACGCGGGAGAAAGGCAGCAACCTCCCGGAGCGGCGCGCGGTGCTCGTACGATGGGGCTTTACGCCGGGATGGGTGAAGGGTCCCAAGCAATTTCCGCTGTTGATCAACGCCCGCGCCGAAACGGCGATCGGCAAGGCGTCGTTTCGTGCGGCGATGCGCCATCGGCGCGTGCTCGTGCCAGCCTCCGGCTTCTATGAATGGCATCGCCCCGGCAGGGAGAGGGGCGAGAAGTCCCAGCCCTATTGGATCAGGCCGCGCCGCGGCGGCATTGTGGCGTTCGCCGGCCTGATGGAAACATGGTCGTCCGCAGACGGTTCGGAAGTCGACACCGGCGCGATCCTGACGACCGCGGCAAATGCTGCCATCGCTCCGGTCCATGACCGCATGCCCGTCGTCATCAAGCCGGAAGACTTTTCGCGCTGGCTGGATTGCAAGACACAGGAGCCACGCGACGTCGCCGACCTGATGAAGCCGGTCGAAGAAGATTTCTTCGAGGCGATCCCCGTCTCCGACAAGGTCAACAAAGTGACCAATATGGGGGCCGATCTCCAGGACAGGGTGGCTGTTGATAAGCCGCCGTCGCTGCCTGAAAAGAAAAGGCCGGATGACGGCCAGCTCAGCTTCTTCTAATCCGATAATCCCACCGCATAATTCTTCCGGAAAATCACATGATCTCGATTTCGGCCGCGCTTTCCGGCTTCTTCCTTGGTGCTTCGCTCATTATCGCCATCGGTGCACAGAATGCGTTCATTCTGCGCCAGGGCCTGCTGCGCTCGCACGTCTTCATCCTCTGCCTGATCTGTGCCCTATCGGATGCTGTGCTGATCGCAGCCGGCGTTGCCGGGCTGGGTACGCTCGTTGCCCAGTCGCCGACGCTCCTTTCGGCTGTGACGCTAGGTGGGGCAATTTTTCTCGGTTCGTATGCCGTTCTGGCATTCCGTCGCGCTCTTCATCCCGGCGCGATGCAGGCGGGTTCTCCGCAGACACTGGGCCTGAAGGCTGCCGTCGCGTCTTGCCTAGCCTTTACCTTTCTGAACCCGCACGTCTACCTGGACATGGTCGTTCTGATTGGCAGCCTGTCCGCGCCCTATAGCGGTGCAGACCGCATCGCCTACGGTGTCGGTGCCGCGACGGCGTCGTTCATCTGGTTTTTCGGCCTAGGCTACGGCGCTCGCCTGTTGCAGCCGGTTTTTGCAAAACCCGCAGCCTGGCGGGTTCTCGATGTCATCATCGGCATTGTCATGGGGCTGCTGGCGATCAGTCTGCTGGTCCGCTTCTTCCACCCGGCCTAGGCTTCCGGCATGCCGGCGAGCGCCAACCCTGTGAGGATCGGTTCGATCCGGTTAGGGTTCTTGGCGGCTTGGCCGGCGCGGATGCGGGCGACTGTGACGCCGGGCGAGAATGCAAGCAGACCCGCAAGGTGCCGCCGCGCTTCGTCCATGCGTCCGAGTTTTGCATTGGCCGCAATCATCATCCAGAAGCACGGACCGTAATAGGCATTCGCCGCCATGGATTTGCGCCCCCAGGCCAGAGCCTCTTCATAGTTCCCGCGGACCATTTCGACATGAGCCAGCCCGGTAAGGTTCCAATGAGCACCAAGGCTGTTTGGACTCAGTCGTTCGGCGCGCAGGAAATATGTGACGGCCTCATCGAGACTGCCGCAATGGAGGTTCGCGACGCCCGCATAATTGACGACGTCGAGGTTGTTGGGGTTGAAGGCAACGGCCTGGCAGACCAACTCGAAACCTCGATCGTACTGCTTCAGGTACTGCATCAGAGTATTGCCGCAGATCCCCACGACGGACGCGTCGCCGTGGCCATGCACAAGCGCCCGCTCGATGTAGTTCTCGCAGAGTGCTCGCTGATCCTCGACCCCCGGCAGCTTCCAGCCCAGAGTGCCGCGTTGCATGAGCAACCCGACTGCCGTCGCAAGATAGGTCGCGTTGTTAGGCTCGAGGGCGATTGCCTTGTTGATCAGGGCGAGGGAGGCGTCGTTCCGCTCTGGCATGTCGGAGTAGAAGCTTCCCATGGTCTGAAGGTAGAAATCATAGGCTTCAATGCTCTCTGGCCGCTCCCTTCGTGAAAGCGCGATCTCGGCAGACTTGATCTGGGGCTCAACAATCGAGACGACGCTCTCAGTGATGCGATCCTGGAAATCAAAAATTTCTTCCGCAGAGCCATCGTAGTGCTCTGCCCACAGGTGCGCACCGGTCGCGCCTTCGACGAGCTGTGCGGTAATGCGCAAGCGGTTACCGGCGCGCCGCACGCTGCCTTCCAGCACGTAGCGTACGCCAAGCTCGCGAGCGACCTGGCGCACATCGATCGCGCGGCCCTTGTAGATAAAGGAGGAGTTGCGGGCGATCACCGCGAAGGAGCGGAAACGACTGAGCGCCGTGATCATGTCTTCGACAACGCCATCGGCGAAATACTCCTGCTGGACATCGCCGCTCATATTCTGGAAGGGAAGCACGGCCAGCGACGGCCGGAGGTTGTCTTTTGCCTTTTGCAAGAGAGCACTGGTAGGGCTTGGGTGAGCGTCCGGCTGCCATTTCCAGATCCGGACTGGCCGATCGATGTTCCTGAGTTGGACGTCGCCACCGTCCTCGAATTCCGCGTCGACGCGGCCTACGATGTTCTCCCTGACGCTCGATGCGATGCAGACACCGCCGGGTTCCGCCAGCGGTTCCAGACGCGCGGCAATGTTTACGCCGTCACCATAAATATCGTCACCATCGATAACGACATCGCCGAGATTGATCCCGATGCGCAGCGTGATTCCTGGATGGGAGGCGTCGTTGCCCGAAGCGGCGGCGGTGCGTTGCACCGAAAGCGCGAACTTGACCGCATCAACGGCGCTGCCAAACTCGACGAGAGCGCCGTCGCCAACAAGCTTGATGACGCGGCCGTTGTGATTCTCGACCTCAGGATTGAAGACAGACAGCCGGTGATGCTTCAACGCGGCAAGCGTGCCTGCCTCATCCTTTGCCATCATCCGCGAATAGCCAACGACATCAGCGACAAGGATCGCACTGAGCTTGCGATTTGTCTGGACGTCGGTCATATCGCCTCCGAACTGGCCTATGGACATCCTAGCAGCTCGGTTCAACCACGTCGCGCGGGATAAGGACGCGCGTTGGATTTTCAATGAAGCATGGAGGCAAGAGCCTGGTCTTGGCGCTGTCGGTCCCATCGACAGCGCGGCATTTGCCTCGCCCTAGGCAATCTTCTTGACGAGCGGTGGCTTGCTCTTGAGCATCAGGGCGGCCGCAAGAACGGCCTTCAGGCCGAGCGGGCGGTAGTTGGCGCTGAGGTCGGACTTCGCCGGCTGTTCGACGCTTGTCTTCTTCGGGGTCACAATACTCTCCTCACGTGTGCTGTCCCTAGACTCTTATATTTATTGCTCTTTTGCGTGTAATAGCGACAAAATCGAGGCGCCGCTTATCAGGAATTGTGTATCCGATGCATATTTCGCGAGGCTTGAGTCAGGCATTCTTCGGCAAAGGAGAGTTGAAAAATGTCAGATGTGACGGCCGATATCGTCCTCGCCGACACCCGGTTCCTCGATGGTCAGCGTGCCGTATTTCCGCTTCCACTTGCGCGCGCCGAACGGCAACGTCAGCAGGTAGATGACGGCGGTCACGACCATGACTTCCCATGTGAAGCTCGACAGTAGCGCCACGTAGAGAACGACCCCGAGCATGACCGGCAGCACCAGATCACGCCGCAGCCTGCTGCCCTCGGACTTGCCCGACCAGACAGGAAGGCGGCTAATGAGCAGGAACGCGATCAGAACCGTATAAACGGATGAAAAATAAGCGAAAGTGCGATCGGTCGTCAGCCCAAGGAAGCCGAGATAGACAGGGAGCAGCACCAGCATTGCTCCGGCTGGCGCGGGCACGCCGACGAAATACTCCGACTGCCAGGTTGCCTTGTTCTCGCGCTCGGCCATGACGTTGAAGCGAGCCAGACGAAGGCCCGCCGCAATGGAGTAGATCAGGGCGGCGATCCAGCCGATGGAGCGAGCCTGATCCAGTGCAAAGACATAGACGACAAGCGCGGGCGCGACGCCGAAATTCACGATATCAGCCAGCGAATCCATCTGCGCGCCGAACTTCGACGTCGCCTTCATCAGGCGGGCAACGCGGCCGTCGATCCCATCGAGGAATGCGGCGAGAAGCACCATGCCGACCGCAAGCTCGTACCGGTTCTCGAATGCAAGGCGGATGCCGGTGAGGCCGGCACAGATCGCCAGGATCGTGATGAGATTTGGAATGATAAGGCGAAGCGGGATCTCGCGAAGCCGTGGTCCGCGGCCCGAATCGTCAGGCGGACCGTTGGGCTCGAAAGGCGGGAAGGGCGTTTCCATGTCGCGCTCCAGTCTAGCTTCGACGGCTGACGACCGGGCCCTTGGTGGAGCCGAATTCGGCCAGCACGGTTTCTCCGGCAATTGCCGTCTGGCCGAGCGTCACCCGGGGCGCTGCGCCGGCCGGGAGAAATACATCAAGGCGCGAACCGAAGCGAATCAGGCCGAAGCGTTCGCCGGCATCCAGAGGCTCGCCGGTATTGGCCCAGCAAAGGATACGCCGAGCAACGAGGCCGGCGATCTGAACGACCCCGATCTGGCCGTGCGAGGTTTCGATGACAAGACCGTTGCGTTCGTTGTCTTCGCTTGCCTTGTCGAGTTCGGCATTCACGAAGCTGCCCGACCGGTAGTTGACGCTGACGATCCGCCCGCGCACCGGGGAGCGGTTCACATGGCAGTTGAAGACGTTCATGAACACCGAGATGCGCAGCATCGGCTCGCTGCCGAGATTCAGTTCGGCGGGCGGTACGACCATCTGGACCGACGACACTTTGCCATCGGCCGGCGAGATGACGAGATCGTCATCCTGCGGCGTCATTCTCTCGGGATCACGGAAGAAATAGGCGCACCACAGCGTCAGGATCAGCCCGATCCAGAACAGCGGCTTGAAGATCCAGCCCAGAATGAGCGAGGCGACGAAGAAGGCGGCGATGAAGGGATAACCTTCCTTGTGCACCGGAACGATCGTGTTGCGTACCGTATTGAACAAGCTCATTTATGCCGCGCTCCTAAAGCATGTCTCCCGAAAGCGGCAACCGGTTTCGGGCCAAAGACATGCGTGAAAACAAAGAACTAAAGCGCAACAAGCGAATCTGAAAGATCGCGTTGTGCTTTGACGCTCTTTTCTCATCGCTGGTTACAGGGAAACCGCAGCTGGGGCAATGCTGCGGCTCCTTGACCACACATCTATGACGGGCTTCTGAACAGCAAAGCAGCTCAAATGCCGTCCATTCAGGCTAGCTCGCCGGAGCAAGCCTGTTCACAACCCCCATGTCATCGCTCTCGCGGACCTGCTTCAGATGCTCTTCGGCCTGCGTGGCCTCGCGCTGGCGGTTCCACATCGAGGCATATAGGCCATTTTTCTGGAGAAGTGCGGTGTGGGTGCCGCGTTCAGCAATCTCGCCGCTTTTCAGAACGATGATTTCGTCCGCGCCGATAACCGTTGACAGCCGGTGGGCGATGACGAGCGTTGTGCGGTTCTTGGATACGACATCGAGTGCGGTCTGGATATCGCGCTCGGTGGTGGTGTCGAGGGCCGATGTTGCCTCGTCGAGGATCAGAATCGGCGGCGCCTTTAGGACCGTTCGGGCGATCGCAACGCGCTGTTTCTCACCGCCGGAGAGTTTCAGGCCACGCTCGCCAACCTTGGTATCAAAGCCCTCGGGCAACAGATCGATGAAGTGAGCGATCTGGGCGATCTCGGCTGCTGCCTTGACCTCTGCATCAGTAGCCGATGGACGCCCGTAGCGGATGTTGTAGGCAACCGTATCGTTGAAAAGGACGGTGTCTTGCGGGACCATCCCGATGACCGATCGCAGGCTCTTCTGGGTCACTGTCCGGATGTCCTGGCCATCGACCGAGACCGAACCGCTTTGAATGTCATAGAAACGATAGAGCAAGCGCGACAAGGTCGATTTACCGGCGCCCGACGGACCAACCACGGCGACCGTCTTGCCCGCAGGCACTTCGAAGGAGATACCTTTTAGGATCGGACGGGCAGGGTCATAGGAAAAGTGCACATCCTTGAAGGAGATGGCACCTTGCCTGATATCCAAAGGCGCCGCCTCGGGCGCATCCATCACTTCAGCCTTGACTTCGAGGAGATCGAACATCTGCTCGATATCCGTCAACCCCTGGCGAATTTCACGATAGACAAAGCCGATGAAGTTCAAGGGAACGGAAAGCTGCAGCAGCATGGCGTTGACGAAGACGAAGTCGCCGACCGTCTGCTCGCCACGTTGGACGGCAAGGGCCGACAGGATGAGCATCACCGTCGTGCCCAGGCCAAAAATCACGCCCTGGCCGAAGTTGAGCCAGCCGAGCGAGGTCCAGACATCCGTGGCCGCCTTCTCGTAGCGTTCCATCGACCTGTCGAAGCGCCGGGCCTCCATCTCCTCGTTGCCGAAATACTTGACCGTCTCGAAGTTGAGGAGGGAGTCGATAGCCTTGGTATTGGCGTCGGTATCGCTGTCGTTCATCGCCCTGCGGATCGCGATGCGCCAGTCGCTGGCGCGGATCGTGAACCAGATATAGGCCCAGACGGTGAACGCGGTGACGGCGAGATAGGAAAAGCCGTAGCCCCACCAGAAGATGATGGCCGTCAGCAAAAATTCGATCAGCGTCGGCACGGAGTTGAGGATCGTAAACCGCACGATGGTCTCGATCCCTTTGGTGCCACGCTCGATGACACGCGAAAGTCCACCCGTCTTGCGTTCGAGATGAAAGCGCAACGACAGTTCATGCATGTGCACGAAGGTCTTGTAGGCCAATTGCCGGACAGCATGCTGCCCGACGCTGGCAAAGAGCGCGTCGCGCAACTGGTTCAGACCGAGCTGGATGAGGCGGGTGAGGTTGTAGGCAATGACCAACGCCGTCGCGCCGACAAGCAGGTCCGGCAGCTTGCCGGCGAGGTCCATCTTCCCGTTCAGCGCATCGGTCGACCACTTGAAGAAATAGGGGACGAGCAGCAGTACGAACTTGGAAACGAGGAGGTAAACCGAAGCCCAGACGACCCGCATCTTGAGATCCGGGCGACCTGTTGGCCACATGTAGGGCCACAGATTGAACAGCGTCCGCAGGAGGTTGGAATCAGAGACTGTCTTGTCGTTTGCCATGCGAATCTCCCGCCGAAAGGCGCTGATGGCGCTGCGTTGCCGACAAATTTGGGAGCCGCGGAAATGCCGAAAGAGGCTCGCCGGACATGATCGTCGTCACCGCCACACAGGGGTTGGCGGGACCAATACAACAAATGGGTGCCGCAGGAAAAGAGCGGCCGGACGTGATATCCGTCCGGCCGCTCTATCAAGATAGGATCGCCTTAGAAGTGTTCGCCCGACAGCCGCTTGCGGTGAAGCTCTTCCGCGTTCGGCAGGGCATCCTTGGGAAGGCCGAAGATCTGTCCCGGCAAGATGCGGTCCGGGTTTGTGATCTTGTCCTCGTTGGCGACATAGATCGTCGTGTAGCGAACGCCCGCACCATAGACGCGCCGCGATATCTGCCAGAGCGTATCGCCGCGGCGGATAATGACCGTCTCGTTGCTCGGTGCGAGCGGCGCCTGCTCGATCGTCGTCGGACCGCCCTGGTCTCCAGCGATCTCGTTGGTCGCAGGTGCATTCGGCGCGGCCGGTGCAGTGGAAGGAGCGGTCAGCTGGGCGATGCCGGCGCCGAGCTTGCCCAGCGCATCGCCGACGGATTTCGCATCCTTTGGCAGAGCCTGCAGCATGCTCAGGGCATCGGCTGCGGCCTGGGCTGTGGTCGAAGCCTGCTGCCTGACGTCGGCTGTGGCATCGGCCGCGGTGCGGAATTCCACGATGGCACGCAGGGCGAACTCGGTGGCAGAGCGGGCAGCCGCGAGCTCTTCCACTCCCGGTATCTTGCCGTCGGCGAAGAGCCCGTTGAGCAGGGAGAAGGCCTTGGCGGCATCATTCTTCAGCTTTCCGAGCGTACTTTCATCCAGTGGCACGGTCCCCGCCGCGCTTCCGCCGTTAGGCTTCACGCTCTGCGCGGCAACAGTGACCTGATTTCCTTCCGGGCGGTTGAAATTCACCGACGCGCGAACGGCGACCTTACCGGCGTCATTGAGAACATCGACGCGAATCTTGTGATCGCCGACCGAAAGCGGCATCACGCCATCGACAACAAAATGACCGTCGGGACCGGCCTTCGCCTTGCCGATCAGCTGGTCGTCGGCATAGGCGACGACGTTCGCCGAGGCCTTCGCCATGCCTGCGACAAAGATCTTGTCGCCTTCGATCTCGACGGCGCTGACCATGACATCGTTAGCCGTCGTCGGACCTGCACCAGCCGGCGCGCTCGCGGCATCCGACGAACTCGGAGCAGTACTGCCATTGGAGGCGACCTGAGTATCCGGCTTGGGCGCGGTTATGACGCGGCTGGCGGTGCCCGGCTTGGAGACCATCGCCAGCAGTTCGGAGTTCTTGCCATCCGTGGGAACGGATACGGTCGCAACTTCTTCCGATGTCGAAGCTTTGCCATCCTTGCCGGTGGCTCGCAGGACGAGCTGGTGGTCGCCGGCGGAGAGCGGATTATCGAGCACCGCAACGAAATCGCCAGTCGGGCCGACGTCCGTCGTCGTTACGACCTTGTCCCCATCCAGGATTTCAAGCTTGCTGTTCGGTACTGCCGAACCGGCGATGACCGTAGAGCCGTCCGGTTCTACGCGCAGCACGTCGAAAGTGGGGAGCTTGTTGGTGTTTTCCGCAGGCGAGGCCGCGACCGACGGTTCGCTGGCCGGCTCCGGGGAGCCTGTCAGCGCCGCTTCGGCTTTTGCGATCGCCGTTGCCGCATCGGCAATATTCTCCGGTAGCGCCTTGACGATCGTCAGCGCCTTGGCTGCATCGTCTTTTGCCTTGGTGGCGGCGGCAGCCGTGACCGGGTTCGTGCCATCAGGAATCGCAAAGTCCGCAAGTGCCTGCAGTGAGGTCGTCGCCTTCGACTTGGCTGTCTCGAAAACTTCCTGTGTCGGACCCTTGCCGTCTGCAAAGAGCGCCTTAAGTTCGGAGATGGATTGGCCCGCCTCCGAAGCAAGCCGACCGACTTTCTGCGTGGTCTCTGCATCGTCGGGAACTGAAGGGCGCGATGTCTTGGCGGTTTCGGTGACTGTTTTCTTTACTTCGGAGCCGGCCTGGTTAATTGCATCACCAACTTTGGCGGCGTCTCCGCCGATGCGGGGCATGACAAAAAAGACCATCAATAGAATTGCGATTACAAGCACTGCAAGGGCCAGCAAGCCGGCACGGTTTCTCATCATCACGTCTCCCCAGGCGGCAATCTTGCCGGACTTACTAAAATTGCTAGCGATTCCCGCTGCTTTGCACAAGCAGTCAAAGCGGTAAGGCAATAGTACGACGCAGCTTTTCCGTCATTTTTCTTGACTGGAGGCAGAGAGAATAGTTGTTTGCCCCTATGACAGATCAATCTCATTCCATTCGCTCCATTTGTGTTTACTGCGGCTCGCGACCGGGCAGCGATCCTCGCCATATGGCGGCCGGCCGTGCGCTGGGTAAGGAAATCGCGGACTACGGCCTGCGCCTCGTCTATGGCGGAGGCACCAAGGGCATCATGGGGGCTGTGGCGAGCGGCGTGCTTTCGAACGGGGGCCAGGTGACCGGGATCATTCCCGAGTTCCTGATCGACATGGAGGCTACTCGCCATTCCCTCGGCCAGCTCAATGAACTGATTGTAACGCCTAACATGCATACCCGCAAACATGCGATGTTCGAGCGCTCTGATGCGTTCGTCGCGCTGCCGGGCGGCATCGGCACGCTCGAAGAAATCGTCGAGATCATGACCTGGGCGCAGCTCGGCCGTCACGAGAAGCCGATGGTCTTTGCCAACGTCAACGGCTTCTGGGACCCGATGATGGAGCTCATGCGCCACATGACGGACGAAGGCTTCGTCCACACCGCCCATCGCGTTCAGCCGCTCGTCATCGACGACATATCCGAGATCATCCCTGGCATCATGGCGCAGGCGGCTGAAATTGCTTCGGTCGACAGTGACGGCGAGGACGCCGTTATTTCGAAGATGTAGGGCCGGGAGTTAGCGCTCCCGGTTCCCTTTGATCATCGCCCAGCTGTAGAGGAAGAGTCCCGCCCAGATCAGTGGGAAGGCGATCATGCGTGCGGTGCCGAGAGGTTCGTGGAACACGAAGATCGCAATCAGGAAGATCATCGTCGGCGCGATGTATTGCATGATGCCGATGGTCGAAAGCCGCAGCAGCTTGGCGCCGTTGGCGTAGATCATCAGCGGTACGGCGGTAACGACGCCGCAACCGAGCAGCAGGGCCGTATCGGCCCCGCCGGTGCGAAAGAAGTGTCCTTCCCCGCTGCCGAGTTCGAGATAGAGAATGTAGAAAAACGCCGGGATGCTGAGGATCAGCACTTCGAGAAAGAAACCCTGGTTCGGGCCGAGCGGCAACGTCTTGCGAAACAGAGCGTAAAGCCCCCAGGAAATCGTCAGCGTCAGCGACACCCATGGAACACCGCCGCTATCGAGCGCCAGCACGACGACTGCAAGTCCAGCCAACGCAATCGCTCCGATCTGAATGGGGTGCAGCCGCTCCTTCAATAGCACGGAGCCGAGTAGGATGCTGAATAGCGGGTTGATGAAATAGCCGAGCGCCGCATCGAGCGAATGGCCGGCGCCGATCGCCCAGACATAGGTACCCCAGTTGACGGTGATCAGCGCTGCCGTGAGCGCTGCCATGGCCAGCATCCGCGGTGACCGCAGGGCTATCCGGATATCCTGGGTGCGGCCGAGAACGATGAGCACCAGACCTGCCAGGGGCAAGGACCAGAGAATTCGATGAGCAATGACCTCGGCCGGCGAGATATGAGCGACGGCCTTCATGTAGATCGGTAGGAAACCCCACAGAAGATAGGCTACCAGCGCAAAGGCGAAGCCACGGGGACTGTCTTCGTTTTTGGCAATCGCGGCGCTTGCATTAGCAGACATCGAGTGTTTCCATATTTGTTCTCGTTATGAGCCGCTTAACTTAACGGACGTGAATAGGCCAATTCATTTCGGTGAATATTGCCGGCCATCGCGATGGTGAAGGATATGGACGACGAAGCTCTTGCGCAGTGTCGCAGAGCATATGCATCACGGGTGCTTACGAAGGAAGGCATTCAGGACGACGATGCGTTGTTGCAGGCCTACGCGACTGTCCCGCGCGAGCGCTTTCTGGGGCCGCCACCGTGGAGGATGGCAGGTTGGTACGGCTACGTCGATGTTCCCTCGGGCGATGCCTCCGTCGTCTATCAGGATGCGTTGTTTGCGCTTCAGCACAAGCGGCACGTCAACAACGGCAGCCCGAGCCTACACGCCCGGGGAATACACAAGCTGGCGCTCCGGCGCGGCGACATGGTCTGTCATGTGGGCGCCGGCAGCGGCTATTATACAGCGATCATGTCCCTGCTCGTTGGCGCCGAGGGTTGCGTGATTGCCGTGGAGTTCGACGGGGAACTGGCGGCGCGCGCTGAGGCCAATCTTCGGGACTATCCAAATGTGAAGGTCGTCCATGGCAACGGGGTGGAGTGGCCACGCGAACCGACCAATGCCGTCTACGTCAATTTTGCGGTTCACCGTCCCGCCGATCCCTGGGTGGAGCACCTGTCGATCGGTGGTCGGCTAATCTTTCCGCTCGGCGTTCCCGACGTCGATGCCACGGGGCCGACGGGATTGGCTTCCTATGCCGGCTTTTTCCTTTTTCGCCGTGAAGACGATGCTTACGCGGTGGAGTTTCTGTGCCCGGTGGCTTTCGTTTGGGCGGAGGCCGTATCCGGCGGATTTGACAGCTACAGACGGCTTGAAGCCTCGTTCGGCCGCGGCGGGATGCAACATGTTTGCGCCCTGCGCTGGAAAACCGAGCGACAGGGCGACGAATGGTATTCGGAGAAGGATTGGGGCCTTGTCTACAGCCGCTTGACGGCTACTCCGCCGCGATCTTGCCCGCCAATTGCCGGTTCTTCATCAGCTTGTAGATGACCGAGTCAACAAGCGCTTGGAACGACGCATCGATGATGTTCTCGGACACGCCGACCGTCCACCAGCGCACGCCGTCGCTATCGGTGGATTCGATGAGAACGCGGGTGATGGCCTCGGTGCCGCCATTGAGAATACGCACCTTGAAGTCGGCCAGCACCAGATCGTCGATCTCATGCTGATACTTCCCGAAATCCTTGCGCAGCGCGAGGTCGAGCGCGTTGACCGGGCCGTCGCCTTCGGCAACCGACATGATCGTCTGCCCCTCGATGACGATCTTCACGACCGCTTCCGAGACGATCTTCACGCGGCCATGGGAATCGAAGCGGCGCTCAACCATGACGCGGAAGCCCTCGATCGAGAAGAATTCCGGGATGGTTCCGAGGGTGCGGCGCGCCAATAGTTCGAAGCTCGCGTCGGCGCCCTCGTAGGCGTAACCGGAAGCCTCCCGCTCCTTGACCAGCGCAATCAGGCGGTCGAGTTTCGGATCATCCTTGCCGACCTCGATGCCGCGGCGCTTCAACGCGTTGATGAAATTCGCCTTGCCGCCCTGGTCGGAGACCATGACCTTGCGGAAATTGCCGACGCTATCAGGCGTCACGTGCTCGTAGGTGCGGGGATCCTTGAGCAGCGCGGAGGCATGGATGCCGGCCTTGGTCGCGAAGGCCGAAGCGCCGACATAGGGCATCTGGTGGTCCGGCGAGCGGTTCAGAAGTTCGTCAAATGCATGCGACAGGCGCGTCAGGTTGGTCAGCTGTTCACTGTCGATCGCCGTCTCGAAGCGATGGGAATAGGTTTCCTTCAGCGCCAGTGTCGGGATCAGCGTCACGAGATTGGCATTGCCGCAGCGCTCGCCGATCCCGTTCAAGGTGCCCTGGATCTGGCGAACGCCTGCCTCCACGGCTGCGAGCGAATTGGCCACCGCCTGACCGGTATCGTTATGCGCATGGATCCCGAGACAGTGCCCGGGAACGCCCGCCACGATCAGCGCCTCGACGATCGCGCGGATTTCCGGCGGCTGCGTGCCGCCGTTGGTGTCGCAGAGAACGACCCAGCGCGCGCCGGAGTCATAGGCCGTCTTTGCACAGGCGATGGCATAGGCGGGGTTTGCCTTGTAGCCGTCGAAGAAATGTTCGCAGTCGACCATTGCCTCCTTACCGGCGGCAACGGCGGTCTTGACGCTCTCGGCGATGCTTTCGAGATTTTCCTCGTTGGTGCAGCCGAGCGCGACCTTCACATGGTAGTCCCAGCTCTTGGCAACGAAACAGATCGCGTCGCTCTCAGCCTGCAGGAGGGCTGCGAGGCCCGGATCATTTGAGGCCGAGATGCCGGCTCGCTTCGTCATTCCGAAGGCGACGAAGCGGGCCCGTGTCGTGCGCTTCTCGCTGAAGAAGGCGGAGTCCGTCGGATTGGCGCCGGGATATCCGCCTTCGACATAATCAAGGCCGAACTCATCCAGCATGCTCGCGATCGCAATCTTGTCCTCGACGGAGAAGTCGATGCCGGGCGTCTGCTGCCCGTCGCGGAGCGTCGTGTCGAAGAGGTAGATCTTTTCGCGTGTCATGATGGTCGTCCTGTCGGCCTTGTGCCTCGTTATTGCTTTCCGGCGAACTTGTCCGTAGCCCGGATCAACTGGTCGAGGATGCCGGGCTCCGAATAAGCGTGTCCGGCGCCTTCGATCAGATGGAACTCAGCCTGCGGCCACGCCTTGTGCAGCAGCCAGGCGTATTTTGCCGGGCAGGGCATGTCGTAGCGGCCATGCACGATGACGCCTGGAATATCCTTCAGCTTGTAGGCATCGCGCAGCAGTTGGCCTTCGTCCATCCAGCCGGCATTGACGAAGAAGTGGTTTTCGATCCGGGAAAAGGCGTAGGCGAAGTCGGCATCCTCGAACTTGCCGCTGGTCGATTTTTCCGGCAGCAGCGTGATTGTCTCGCCTTCCCAGATGCTCCAGGCTTGAGCGGCCTCAAGGGCAACGGACCGGTCCGCACCAGTGAGCCGGCGATTGTAGGCCAGCATCATCTCGTGGCGCTCTTCGGGCGGGATCGGCGCGATGAAGCGCTCCCACTTGTCGGGGAACATTTCCGACACGCCGAACTGATAGTACCAGTCGAGCTCGGCTTTGGTCAGCGTATAGATACCGCGCACGACCAGTTCGGAAACGCGTTCCGGGTACGTCTCGGCATAAGCGAGCGCCAGCGTCGAGCCCCACGAACCGCCGAACACCTGCCACTTCTCGACGCCTGCCATTTCACGCAGTCGCTCGATATCGGCGACGAGATGCCAGGTGGTGTTGGCATTGAGATCGGCATACGGCGTGGACTTGCCGCATCCGCGCTGGTCGAACAGCAGCACATCGTAGAGTGCGGGATCGAACAGGCGGCGGTGGCTCGGAGAGAAGCCGCCGCCCGGTCCGCCGTGCAAGAAGACTGCCGGCTTTGCACCCGCTGTGCCCGAACGTTCCCAATAGATCTTGTGGCCATCGCCGACGTCGAGATGCCCTGAGGCATAGGGTTCGATTTCGGGATAGAGGGTACGGAGCACTTCAGTCATGTTCTACGCCTTCGGTTGGCCAGATTGCAGTATCGTAATCGGGATGCTGGAAGGAGATGATCGCCTCCTGCCGTGCATAAAAATCGGGTTCTTTGTGAATGCGTTGGTCGAAGATAGTCTCGACCCAGGGAATGCGGGCGTCGTAGTTGACTTGGATCTGCGGGGCCAGGTCGCTGCGCTCGTCGAACGTGCCGATCGCCAGTTCGAGGCCGCCCGGGTGGCGGTAGGTCATCGGCGTGCCGCAGTTCCTGCAAAAGCCGCGCTCGATATTGACCGACGACTGGAAATAGCTGGGTTCGCCGCGTGTCCACTCCATCCCCTCGTCAGGCGCGGTCACAAGGGCGGAAAAGAGGCCGCCGAACTGCTTCTGACACATGCGGCAATGGCAGATCGAGGGGCGGCCAAGCTTGCCGCTGGTGCGGAATCTGACCGCGCCGCATTGGCAGCCGCCGGTACGAATGGGTTCGCTCATGCTGACGCTCCGGTTGGCCAATGTGCTGTGTCGTGGTCGGGGTGCTGGTGATTGCTGGCGGCAATCGCGTTTTCGCTCTCGGGCGTTTCCGCTTCGGGCTCGATGGGCAGTACGTCGAGCTCATGAAACCAGCTCATCTTGCGTCCGGTGTTCGATTGCATCACCGGCTTGACGCTATCGGGATCGTCCAAGGAGCCGAGCACGATGTTGACGAAATCCGCATCCGGAACATCATAGAAAAGCGGCGTCCCGCAGTCGGCACGAAAGCCGCGGCGGACGATATCGGACGAGTGAAACCACTTCGGTTCGCCACGCGTCAGCGCAAAAACCCTTCGCTTGGCGGCGGCGAGCGGCATGAAGTAGTTTCCAGCCGCCTTCTGGCACATGCGGCAGTGGCAAAGGTGCGGATAGCCGAGTTCACCCACGACCTGGTAGCGAACCGCGCCGCATTGGCAACCTCCGCTCAGAGCCGCAGCTGTTGTCACGGGTTCCTCTCCTCGGGCCAGGTGGTCGTGTCGTGATCCGGATGCTGGTAGGAAACGATGTCGAGCACGAAGGGCGCAGCCTCAACGTCCTCTTCGGTCTCGCGCGCGGGCAACTCATGCAGGTGATCGACGAAGCCGATCTTGCGCTCCGTGCCGAACTGAATGACCGGCGGAAGCGCCGAGGGATCGTCGAAGGCGCCAGCCGCGATCGCCATGCCATCCGGCGCCTCGTATGTCAGTGGCGTACCGCAATCGGCGCAGAAGCCGCGCTCGACCAGGTTCGACGAGCGGAAGCGCTTGCGCTCGCCGCGCGTCCACTCGAACTCTGCGCCACGGACGGAAACCAGAGGTGCGTAGTAGGCGCCAAACGCCTTCTGGCACATGCGACAATGGCAGATGGATGAATCCTTCAAGGTTCCGCGAACCCGGAAGCGGATTGCTCCGCACTGGCATCCGCCGGTATAGGTGTTCATCTCTTCACCTCCCATGTCGTTACCCGCTCGCCAGTAGCCGGATCCTTGCCGTCCTTGAGCTGGATGCCTTCGGCAAGCAGCGTCTCGCGGATCTTGTCGGCCTCGGCGAAGTTCTTCGCCTTCAGCAATTCGAGCCGTACCTTCACGCGCCGGTCGATTTCGATCGCAACCGCCTCGTCGATCTCGGCCATCTCAGGAAGGACGCCGAGCAGCGCGGCACTCGCGGCGAACGTTGCGTGATCGCCGGACTGGGCAAGCGTATGCAGCGCCTGGATCGCCGCCACCGTGTTGAGGTCGTCGGCCAAGGCCCTGACCACCGTGGCATCGGGCTCTGCGCCCGCGGCATCGGCTGCTGGCCATTTGGCGAGAAGGCGCTCGGCTTCTTCCAGCCGCTTGACGGAAAAATCGATCGGCTCGCGATAATGAGTCATCAGCATTGCAAGGCGCAGCACGTCGCCTGGCCACTGCCGACCGCCGAACTTCTGAGTATGCAGCAGTTCATAGATGGTGACGAAGTTGCCTTCGGACTTCGACATCTTGCGGCCTTCGACTTGCAGGAAGCCGTTGTGCATCCAGACATTCGCCATGACCTTGGTGCCATGGGCGCAACGCGACTGTGCGATCTCGTTCTCATGGTGCGGGAAAATCAGGTCGAGACCGCCGCCGTGGATGTCGAAGACCTCGCCGAGATAGCGCTCGCTCATGGCCGAGCATTCGATATGCCAGCCGGGGCGGCCACGGCCCCAGGGGCTCTCCCAGCCTGGCTCGCTCTCGCTCGAGAGTTTCCAGAGCACGAAGTCGCCGGGGTTCTTTTTGTGCGCATCGACGGCGATGCGGGCTCCGGCCTGCTGTTCATCGAGATTGCGCTTCGAAAGCTGGCCATAGTCGACCATCGATTTCGTGTCGAACAGCACTTCGCCGGCCGCTTGATAGGCATGGCCCTTGGCGATCAGCTTCTCGATGATCTCGATCATCTGGGCGATGTTTTCTGTCGCCCGGGGCTGGATCGTCGGGTCGAGGCAGCCGAGCGCCTTTGCATCTTCGAGATATTGCGTCTCGGTCTTTTCGGTGACCAGGCGGATCGCCTCGTTCAGCGGCAAACCGGGATGGTCCCGCAGAGCCCTTGCATTGATCTTGTCATCGACATCAGTGATATTGCGCGCATAGGTGACGTGCTCGGCGCCATAGACGTGCCGGAGCAGGCGGAACAGAATGTCGAAGACAATGGCCGGGCGCGCATTGCCGATATGGGCGTAGTCATAGACGGTAGGGCCGCAGACATACATGCGCACGTTCTGCGGATCGATCGGCGCAAAGGCCGTCTTTTCGCGCGTCAGCGTGTTGTAAAGCTTCAGTTCCGGCTTCTTTGTGTCTGGCGCGCCGGCCATGTCTACTCTCCCAAATGCAATGATCCGAAAAAAATGCTGCTACCCGGCGGGCCGGGGCGTTTCTCATCTTGGACTTTTCAGGAGACGAAAACGGCCAGGCCAGCGAGCGCGCTAGCGAATAATCTTCCGGCAGATAATGCAGATAACCGTTTTCATGGCGGGTTTTATGGCGCGCTAACCCGGTTTGGTCAAGGGGGGTGAGAAGCGGTCCGGCCCCTAACCGGAGCAATCGATCCAGTGAATCGATTGCAGCGCCGAACGCCCGAAGCGCAAGCGCAGGGCCGGGCTGATGCCATCCGCCGCGACCTCACGAAATTCTGCTACAACGCGTCAGGGAAAAGGAAAGACCATTGGAGTGATGAAAACCCTCTATCGAACAGTCCTCGCGGTGGTGATTCTAGCTGTCGCGGTCGCATCGTATCTGGCATACGATCGCGCCATGGCACCGTTCACACCTCCGACGCTTGCGGACTATCCCATACAGGGCGTCGACATCAGCCACCATCAGGGTGCCATAGATTGGCAAGCGCTGGCACGCCAGCCGAACGTCCGTTTCGCGATCATGAAGGCGACCGAGGGGGGCGACCACCGCGACAAGCGTTTTGCCGAAAACTGGAAGGCGGCGAGGGACGCCGGCATCGTGCGTGGCGCCTATCACTTTTTCACCTTCTGCCGCCCCGGCCGCGAACAGGCGCGCAATGTCATGGGAACCGTCCCGGTCGAAATGGATGCGATGCCGATCGCGATCGACCTCGAATTTACCGGAAACTGCGGCAAGGTGCCGACGCTCGAGGAGTTGAGCGCCGAGATCAGCGCGTTCTTTGATGAGCTGAACGGTGCCTATCCCGGCAAACCGATCTTCTACCTGAACCAGCAATTCTTCGATCAGTACCTGAAGGGCAACGAGGCACGTTTTCCTGATCACTATCTCTGGCTACGCAGCATCGGCCAAGCGCCGAAACGGGAGGACTGCGGCGGTTGGTCGATCTGGCAATTCGCTGACAACGGCGGGCTGGATGGCATTAAGGGTTCGGTCGACCTTAACGCGCTCTGCCCATCGGAAACAGGTTTCGCGCACCTGTTCCCGGCTCTGGCCGCCAAGTGAAGCGTGCTTATTCCGGTAGGCGGTAGTCGACGAGCTTGTTCTCGCGGACGATGAAGAGCTTACCGGTTTCGGTCACATCAGGGCCGACCAGCGGCAGGATCGCCTTGGCGACCTCGGAGGGATGCGGCAACGTCTCGGGATCTTCTCCCGGGACAGCCTGGGCACGCATAGCAGTGCGGGTCGCACCCGGATCGACACTGGTGATCCGAAGCGGCGTGCGCTGCGTTTCGCCAGCCCACGTGCGCGCCAGTGCTTCGACGGCTGCCTTGGAAGCGGAGTAGGGGCCCCAGAACGGACGACACTTGTGCGCAGCACCCGATGAGAGAATGACGGCGCGGCCGGCGTCGGAGCGCGAAAGCAGCGGATCGACCGAGCGGATCAGCCGCCATGTCGCGGTGACGTTGATGTTCATCACCTTCTCGAAGGTCTTTGCCTCGACATGTCCGATTGGCGAAATCACGCCGAGCACACCTGCGTTGGCGACGAGAATGTCGAGCTTGCCCCAGCGCTCGAAGATCGAGGCACCGAGCGCATCGATGGCGTTCATGTCGGCGAGGTCGAACGGGACGAGGGTAGCGGCGGAGCCACCAGCGGCCTTGATCGCATCATCGAGATCCTCGAGGCCGCCGACCGTGCGGGCGCAGGCAATCACATGCGCTCCGGCCTTTGCCAGCTCCAGCGCCGTGAAATAGCCGATACCTCGGGATGCGCCGGTAACGAGCGCGATCTTGCCTTCAAGGTTGATAGTCATTGTGCCCCGGTCCTGCGTCGCTGAAGAATTAAGGGGCGCAATAAGCGCCCCTTAATCAAATGTCAAAGCCAATGGCTGTCAGCCGTTGGTCGCGAGCAGGGAAACCTTGCGGCCCATCGTTTCGCCTTCCTTGTCGAGGAGGCGGGTCGGATAGTCACCGGTGAAGTAGTGGTCGGTAAACTGCGGACGGGCGTCATTGCGATCCTCGCCGCCGACGGCGCGATAAAGGCCGTTGATCGACAGGAATTCCAGCGAGTCCGCGCCGATATATTTGCACATGGCCTCTAGGCTGTCGTACTGGTTGGCGAGAAGCTTCTCGCGATCAGGCGTGTCGATGCCGTAGAAATCAGGATAATAGATCATCGGACTTGCGACGCGCAGGTGCACTTCCTTGGCACCGGCATCGCGGATCATCTGCACGATCTTCAGCGACGTCGTGCCGCGCACGACCGAATCGTCGACGAGCACGACGCGCTTGCCTTCGATCATCGCCCGGTTGGCGGAATGCTTCAGTTTGACGCCAAAGGCGCGGATCTGCTGCGTCGGTTCGATGAAGGTGCGGCCGACATAGTGGTTGCGGATGATACCGTATTCGAAGGGGATGCCGCTTTCCTGAGCATAGCCGAGTGCAGCCGGCGTGCCGCCATCCGGAACCGGAACGACGACGTCGGCGTCAACCGGGGCTTCTTTTGCAAGATTGATGCCCATGTTCTTGCGCGCGACATAGACGCTGCGACCGCCGACCACCGAGTCAGGGCGGGCGAAATAGACATATTCGAACAGGCAGAGGCGTTCCGGCTGGCCGTTACCGGCCTTGCGCGCGTCGATCGAGATTGAACCATCAGGCTGGATCTCGCAGATGATGACTTCGCCGTTCTCGACGTCGCGGATGAATTTCGCGCCGATGATATCGAGTGCACAGGTCTCGGAAGCGAAGATCGGCTTGCCGTCGAGTTCGCCCATAACCAGCGGGCGGATACCCGTGGGGTCGCGTGCCGCGATGAGCTTCGTGCGTGTCATGGCGAGCATCGAATAGCCGCCTTCCATCTGGCGAATAGCATCAATGAAGCGGTCGGCCGTGGAGGTGTAGCGCGAGCGGGCGATGAGGTGGAGAACCACTTCCGTATCGGAGGTCGACTGACAGATGGCGCCACCGGCGATCAACTGGCGACGAAGGGTCAGGCCATTTGTGAAGTTGCCGTTGTGGGCGATAGCGATGCCGCCGACTTCAAGTTCGGCGAAGAGCGGCTGCACGTTGCGGAGGGCGACTTCCCCGGTCGTTGAATAGCGGTTGTGGCCGATGGAGATGTTTCCGGGCAGGCGAGCAAGCGTGGTCGGATTGGTATAATGGTCGCCGACGAGACCCATGTGACGTTCGGAATAAAAGCGCAGTCCATCGAACGAGACAATGCCGGCTGCTTCCTGCCCGCGATGCTGAAGTGCATGCAGGCCGAGCGCGGTCAGGGTAGACGCATCGTCATGGCCAAGAATGCCGAAGACGCCACATTCTTCGTGGAGGGTGTCTCCATCGAATTCGTCATTAAGCGTCAAGGAATGGGACTGGTTCATCGATGCGGGCCTTTGCTCTCACAAGAATGGATCGGCTTTCCATAGCATGACGCCGTGATCATGCGTTTTAAACGGCTGAGGCCCGGCAGAGCGGATGCCCGGCCGGACCTTTATTCACGTTCCGCTCAGATGGCAATTGCCAGGCGGCGGGTCAAGCTGTTGAACACTGCGTCAATTAGACGGCTGCTGTGCGCCGGTTGCAGGGACAGGAGCTGCATCTTCGGCTGGCGCCGCCTGGTCGGATGCCGGCGCGTTGCCGCTGTCAGTATTGCCGCCCTGCGGCTGAATTTTGTCCATCACGCTCGCCCGTACCATTTGCGCGAATTCCGCCGGCAGTACGGACTGCAACTTGACGACCATCGAGTCCAGGAACGGCTTCGACTTGGCGTTGTTCACCCAGGCCGGGCGGTGATCCGCGTCCACGAGCCAGTTCCAGAAGGCGACGGCGACGACGAGAAGAAGTATGCCCCTAGCCGCGCCGAAGAGAAAGCCCAAAGTGCGGTCCAGCGCCCCGATCCGGCTGTCGATGATGAAGTCCGCGATCTTCATGGTGATGAAGGAGATCACGATCAGCGCGATCAGGAACACGACAGCTGCCGAACCGACGAGCGCGATGCGGTCGTCGTCGGTGTACTTCTTCGCGTAGGGGACGAGGTAGGGATAGAAATAGTATGCGGCGGCTGCAGAGCCGCCCCAGCTTGCGATAGAAAGAACTTCGCGGGAGAAGCCGCGGACCATTGCAAGTACGGCGGAGAAAAGAACGACGCCGATGACAATACCGTCGAAAATCGTAATGGGCATATAAATTCAACTCCAGGACCGCCGTTTATATACGGCTTGGTCGCGCCTCATTGCGTGCTTCCTATAACATCACCGGTGTAGGCGATGAAAGGATCAAACCTCTTCTTCCACACGTCGCAGTGTGCCTTTCGAACCGGCAATGCGTGCAACCAGGTCCGGAAGGCTCTCGATCTCGCTCCAGCGACCGCCGGAACCCTTTGGCAGGTCGGCTGACGCCGAGGGAAGCAGCGCGGCAGAAAAGCCCAGCTTCTCGGCTTCTTTGAGGCGCTGGGACGTCTGTGAAACCGGCCGGACGGCGCCCGACAGGCTGACTTCGCCGAAATAGACACAATTGGCCGGCAGGGCAATACCGGCGAGCGATGAAACCAAGGCCGAGGCCACGGCGAGATCGGCCGCCGGTTCCGAGATGCGGTAACCGCCTGCAATGTTCAGATAGACGTCGTGCTGACCGAGCCGAACGCCGCAATGCGCCTCGAGTACGGCAAGGATCATCGACAGGCGCGCCGAGTCCCAGCCGACCACTGCGCGGCGCGGGGTGCCGAGCGATGTCGGGGCAACGAGCGCCTGCACTTCGACCAGGATCGGGCGCGTGCCCTCCATGCCGGCAAAGACGGCCGCTCCCGGTGATTTCTCGTTGCGCTCGCCAAGGAATAGCTCGGATGGATTGGCAACCTCGCGCAATCCCTTGTCCGACATCTCGAAGACACCGATCTCGTCCGTCGGCCCAAAGCGGTTCTTGACCGTTCGCAGGATGCGATAGTGGTGACCGCGATCGCCTTCGAAGTAGAGCACGGCATCGACCATATGCTCAACGACACGCGGCCCCGCGATCTGTCCGTCCTTGGTGACGTGACCGACAAGAACCATGGCTGCACCGGTCTGTTTCGCGAAGCGGATCATCGACTGAACGCCGGTGCGTACCTGCGTTACGGTTCCGGGCGCGGACTCGGCCAGTTCGCTCCAAAGCGTCTGGATCGAGTCGATGATCACGAGATCGGGCCGCTTGCCTTCGGCGACCGTCGCCAGAATGTCCTCCACATTGGTTTCCGCGGCGAGCAGCACATCGGTGTCGGCAGCCTGCAGGCGCTGCGCCCGCAGCCGTACCTGGGCGACCGCCTCTTCACCCGATACGTAGATGACGCGGTGGCCATGGCGCGATAGAGCTGCCGCCCCCTGCATCAGCAGCGTCGATTTGCCGATGCCGGGATCGCCGCCTATCAGCACGGCCGAGCCGCGCACGAAGCCGCCGCCGAGAGCCCGATCGAGTTCGGAAATGCCTGTGTGGATGCGTGGAGCTTCCTCGATTTCGCCTGACAGCGTCGTCAGGGTGACCGGCCGGCCCTTCTTCGGCGTCTTCGCCGGGCCGCCGCCGATGCCGCCCATCGGGTCTTCTTCGACGATGGTATTCCACTCGCCGCAGTTATCGCATTTGCCCGCCCAGCGGTTGTGGACCGCGCCGCAGCTCTGGCAGATGAAATGTGTCCTGGCCTTCGCCATCAATCATGCTTTCGGTTGGATGGCCGCAACGCGTCGCATCGAATCACTTTGATGGCTCAAATAATCATTCCCGGCACCGATCAAAACTAATGATTTCCCTATCAGGGGCTGCGGTGGCACCTGTTCTCCACTGTCTTGGAGGCCACGACGATGCTGGATTACTCGCTTGCGCATTGGATCGCGTTCTTGACCGCGGCGGTCCTGCTCAATCTGTCGCCCGGTCCGGACATGGCTTTCATTCTCGGCCACACCGTCAAAAGCGGCACGAGGACCGGCTTCGCCGCGCTGTTCGGCATCTGGACGGGCGCCGGCCTGCATGTGGCGATGGCGGCATTTGGTCTTTCGGCGATCCTCGCCGCCTCCGCGCTGGCCTTCTCGGTGGTGAAGTGGGTCGGCGCGATCTACCTCGTCTGGCTCGGCATTCAGGCATTGCGCTCGAAGGGCGGAGGAGGCCTGGTCAATGCGGCGAAGGATGTCCTGCCCTGGAGCCGCGTCTACAAGGAGGGCATCCTCGTTTCGCTGCTGAACCCGAAAGTCGCGGTCTTCTTCCTCGCCTTCCTCCCACAGTTCGTGGTGGAGGGTGCCGGACCGACGTGGCTGCAGCTGGCGGTCCATGGCGTCTTCATCATTGTCGTTGCAGCCTTCATTGAGCCGCCGCTCATCCTGGCGGGAGGGCGCCTCGCCGATCTCATCAAACGCAGAAAGAGTATCGGCCTCTGGCTCGATCGCGGCCTTGGCGCGCTGCTGGTGGCACTGGGCGTGCGATTGGCGCTAACGACGCGCTAGGTCCTTAGTCTTCCTCGTACAGGTAACGCCGCTCGTGCCGAAGGCCGATGCTGGTCAGGATTTCGTAGCCGATCGTACCCGCCGACCTAGCGACGTCGTCGACCAGCACGTTCTTTCCGAACAATTCCACGTAATCGCCTGCGCGCACTGCGTTTTCCGGAAGGTCAGTGACGTCGAAAATCGTCAGGTCCATGGTGATTCGGCCGGCAATGGGAATCTTCCGGCCAGCCAGGAAGCCATAGCCTCCCTCGGGCACTACCTGTCGCAGTGGCACGCCACCGCTCGACTGGCTACGCAGGTAGCCATCGGCATAGCCCGCCGACACGACGGCGAGCCTGCTGTCGCGGGTCAGTTGCAAGGCACGGCCGTAGCCGACGAACTCGCCTGCCTTGGCCGTGCGCACCTGAATGATCCGCG
This sequence comes from Rhizobium sp. RHZ02, assembly GCF_014851575.1. Taxonomy (NCBI): domain Bacteria; kingdom Pseudomonadati; phylum Pseudomonadota; class Alphaproteobacteria; order Hyphomicrobiales; family Rhizobiaceae; genus Rhizobium; species Rhizobium sp. RHZ02. Next base: position 128,857 of record NZ_JACUZX010000005.1, on the reverse strand, counting down.
CCTCGGCGGTCACCACCGGTCGCATCGGGTTCGCCAGGCCGTTGACCGCTTCGCCGCCATAGAGTGCTATGCCGGGGCGCGTGAGATCGAAGTGATAGTCGCTGCCGAGCAAAATGCCGCCCGACGCCGCAAGACTTGAATCGATGCCTTCATACGCCGCGCTAACCTGCCGAAATGATTCAAGCTGTTGCTTGTTCATCTCCGAGGAATGGTCGTCACTGCATGCGAGATGGCTCATGACGAGCACCGGCGCAAAACTTGCCGGGCGTGAAACGTCGTCAGCGAGCGCCATTGCCTCTTCCATGGAAAGGCCCAGCCTGTTGAAGCCCGTATCGACATTGAGCGCGCAGGGGTAGTCGCCGTAGTCGGCAAGAACCGCCATCCAAAAGGCGAGTTGCTCCTCCGATGAGATGACCGGGACGAGGTCGTTTTCGAAGAGCCGCCGCTCTGTACCAGGCCAGACGCCGGACAGGACAAAAATGCGGGCGTCGGGCGCATAAGGCCGAAGCGTCACGCCCTCATCGACGGTCGCCACGAAGAAATCGCGTGCGCCGGCCATAAAAAGCGCCTCGCCTGCGTCTTCGATCCCGGTGCCGTAGGCATCCGCCTTCACGACCGCGGAGGCTCGCGCCTTGCCGGAGCGCCGCGCCATGTCCTTCCAGTTTTCCGTCAGCGCCGTCAGATCGACGGTCAGGCGCAGGCCAGCGGAGTCGAATGGGTCTTCATCTTCGAAACTATCAACAAAATCAGTCATCGTGCTTCACAAAAATAGGGAGAGTGCTAGTCGGGTCGCAGTCTAGAGATCAATAAGGCAAAGTGGAAGCAAGCCAAGGAGATATCCATCTTGCAATCACTTTTGTTCAAGACGCAGGGGCGCGCCTGCAGTAGTTTGGTTCGATGGAGAACGTATCGCAGAAAGAGGCGGCCGACGCGATGCCGCTGGCAGGCATGGAGCGGGCACGGTTCTGGCGCGACCGGCGTTTCCGTAACATGGAGTGCCTGAGCGCGAGCTTCGTGACGCATGAATATGCGCCGCATGCCCATGACACCTTCTCGATCGGCGCGATCGAAAGCGGCACGCAGATCGCGACGATGAAGGGCGTCCGGGAGGAAACCGGCGCAGGCGATCTCTATCTCATCGACCCGGGCGTCGTGCATGACGGTGTGCCGGGTGGCGATGGCTATCGCTACCGAATGATCTATCCGGACACCAAACTCTTCGTCGATATCCTCGAAGACGTGACCGGCAAGGCCTTCAACGCCACCCCATCCTTCCCCAAGGAGCTTCTCAGCGATCCCGAGATGGCCGCCACCTTCCACGCCGCCCATCGCGTCTTGGAGAGCGGCGCCGGAGCGTTGGAATCCGAGGAGGCGATGTTTCGCGTGCTTGCCGCGATCTTCCAGCGTTACGGCAGCACGATCGTCGTGCCGGTGGACACCAAGGAGCGCACCGCAGTCGGCCGCGCGCGAGACTATCTGACCGACAATTTCGACAGCGACGTCGGGCTGGACGAATTGGCTAACGTCGCGGGTCTGAGTCGCGCGCATCTCATCCGGGCATTCCGGCGCGAATATCACATCACTCCGCATGCCTTCCTGACCGACAAGCGGGTGCGCGAGGCGCGCAAGCTGTTGCGGGCAGGGCAAGCGCCCGCCGATGTGGCGATCCAGTGCGGTTTCGCCGACCAGGCGCACTTCACCCGCCATTTCAAGGCACGCACGGGCGTCACGCCGGGGCAGTATCGCATGGGTTGATCACTTTCGTTCAAGACCATCGCCGTGCAACGGCTTAACACCCTCCGAACTTTCGCAGTTCTGGAGGTTTCAATGTTCACTCAAAGGCGACGGACAGACGATTTTCTTGCCGGGGCAAAGGCAATCCTGCCGCTCGTCGTCGCCGTCATTCCGATCGGTCTTGTCTTTGGCGCGGTTTCGGCCACGAAAGGGCTGTCTGCTCTCGAAGCCACTCTGATGAGCGCACTCGTCTTTGCCGGTGGCTCGCAGTTTGTCGCTATGGATATCTGGACGCACCCCGCCAGTTGGGCGGGCGTCGGATTTGCCGCCCTGCTTGTCAATATCCGCCATGTCCTGATGAGCGCATCGATCGGCACGAAGATGCAGGCCTTCTCGGGCTTGCGGAAGTATGCCGCCATGCTGTTCCTCGCCGATGAGATATGGGCGATCGCAGAGTTCCGTGTGGGCGTAGCGCGACTGACGCCATCATGGTTTGCGGGCGTCGCGGCGCCGTTCTATGCAGCCTGGGTCGGGTCGACCCTGGTTGGCGCATCGCTCGGGGCCTTCCTTGGCAACCCTGCCGCGATCGGGCTCGACTTCGCCTTTCCGGCAGTCTTCGTCGTGCTGACAATGGGTTTCTGGAAGGGACGCGCGACGGGCTCGGTGCTCGCCGCCAGTGCGCTGGCCGCTGTTCTGGTGCACCAATTCGTGCCCGGCGTTTGGTACATCGCAGCTGGGGCCCTCGCTGGACTTGCCGCGGCGCTTTGGACAGGCAAGACAAAGGCAGTCACGGCATGACCCTGGACTTACATACGCTTCTTGCGATCCTCGCCATGGCGGCTGCAACGGTGCTGACCCGCATGAGCGGCCTGTTTCTCCTTCGCCATGTCGAGATGACGGAACAGACTCGCACGGCCATCGAGGCGATACCGCCAGCGGTTCTGATGGCTGTCATCGCGCCCACCGCCTTTGCGACAGGCTGGGCCGAAACGGCGGCCTCCCTGGTGACGGCGCTCGCAGCGCGGCGGCTGCCGATGCTCGCAAGTGTTGCCGTCGGTGTGGCGACCGTTGCCATCCTGCGAACTGCCGGCTTGTAGATCGAGCAGTGTGCTGACGGAAAGGGTCCCGTCAGTGCTCTTCGTACTGAATGAAGGAGGGATCGGCGAGGTCGGCGAAGCGGGTGAATTCCGATTGGAAGGCGAGCTTCACCGTACCGGTCGGCCCGTGGCGCTGCTTGGCAATGATGACGTCGGCCGTACCCTTCACCTTGTCGAACAGCGCTTCCCATTCGGCATACTTCGGATCGTTCGGATCGCGCGGCTCGAGGTTCTTGACGTAGTATTCCTCACGGAACACGAAGAGCACGACGTCGGCGTCCTGCTCGATCGAGCCGGATTCACGAAGGTCGGAAAGCTGCGGGCGCTTGTCGTCGCGGCTTTCGACCTGACGCGACAGCTGGGAGAGTGCAATGATCGGAACGTTGAGTTCCTTACCGAGCGCCTTCAGGCCCGTCGTGATCTGGGTGATTTCCTGCACGCGGTTTTCGCCTGATTTGCCCGAGCCGGTCATCAGCTGGATGTAGTCGACGACCAGGCAATCGAGGCCGCGCTGGCGCTTCAGGCGGCGGGCGCGGGCGGAAAGCTGCGCGATCGAGATACCACCGGTCTGGTCGATATAGAGCGGCACCTTCTGCATCATCATCGAGCAGGCAACGAGCTTTTCGAAGTCGGCATCGTTGATGTCGCCGCGGCGGATCTTCGAGGAGGAGACTTCCGTCTGTTCCGAGATGATACGGGTGGCCAGCTGTTCGGAGGACATTTCGAGCGAGTAGAAGCCGACGACGCCGCCGTTCTTGGCCTTGTAGCTGCCATCGGGCTGCACTTCGCCTTCATAGGCAGCCGCGATATTGTAGGCGATGTTGGTCGCTAGCGAAGTCTTGCCCATACCCGGACGACCGGCAAGCACGATCAAGTCAGAACGCTGCAAACCGCCCATTTTGCCGTCAAGCGAATGGATGCCGGTGGAGATGCCGGACAGACCCCCGTCGCGCTCCTTGGCGACGGCTGCCATGTCGATCGCAAGCGCCACGGCATCGTTGAAGGACTGGAAGCCGCCATCGTAGCGGCCGTTCTCGGCGAGTTCGAACAGACGACGTTCCGTATCTTCGATCTGTGTCTGCGGCGGCATGTCGAGCGGGGCGTCATAGGCGATGTTGACGACGTCTTCGCCGATGGTGATCAGCGCGCGACGCAGCGCCAGATCGTAGATCGCGCGACCATAGTCCTCGGCATTGATGATGGTGACGGCTTCGCGGGCAAGACGCGCCAGATATTCGGAGACCGTCATGTCACCGACCTTTTCCTCAGCCTTGAGGAAGGTCTTGATCGTCACCGGATTGGCGATCTTGCCCATGCGGATGATGTCGCCCGCGACTTCGAAAATCTTGCGATGCAGCGGTTCGTAGAGATGGATCGGCTTCAGGAAGTCCGACACCCGATAATAGGCGTCGTTGTTCATCAGGATCGCGCCGAGAAGCGCCTGTTCGGCCTCGATATTGTTCGGGGCTTCCCGGTAGTGCTGCTCCGCGGGAGCAACGGCGGCAATCTTTCGAGCGACGTCGTTCATCTTGATCCGTTCTGTCTTGTTCAGCTTCGGGTGTGGCGCGCGCGCGCGACAAAATCAAGTGCGGAAGAGAGAAGACGCCAATGCCGCCGTCGATACAGGGGAGCTTTGCCCATTGTTCGACTTCTCCACAGTCTCACTTGCGGTTAATGCAAAAATACCGAAAGTGTCACCTGCGGAACACGGCCAAAACGACTCACTTCCATTGTGCCTTATTTGGTAGTCTAGGCCTGTCGGAGGAGACTTGCATCCGAGCAGGCGCGTCGGCACTTGAAAAACAACGGAAAATAATATAGGTAGTAAGGATATAATTAGTGCACTAACAAAATGGGGCTGAAATATATGGCAAAACCCACCCTTGGGCGTGAGCTAATCGAAGACCTTGCTGCCTTCAATCGCAAGCTTAGGGCCGTCTTCGACAAGATAGTGCGGGAGCGCAGCATGACGTTGCCGCGCGCCCGGGTCTTCTTCACGCTCAACAAGAAAGATGGGATCAATCAGCGCGAACTTGCCGAACGGCTGGAGCTGGAGACGCCAACGCTCGTCAGGATCCTCGATGCGATGGAAGCGCAGGGCTTCGTGCAGCGGCGCGTGGCCGGCTCCGATCGCCGTGCCAAGGAAATCTACATCACCGAGACCGGCAAGGTCGTGGCGGGTGAGATTGAAGACATCGCAGTAAAAGTGCGGGCGCAGGTCATTGCCGGTATTCCCGAAAGCGATCTGAAGACTACTTTGGACGTGATACGGGCCATGCAAGCCAACCTGCAGGGCATTCGGGGAATTTGAGGTCCTGCCGATGAGCCTCGCCCAGACCGCCAACGACAATGTGGCGCCAAGGCCAGCCGGGGAGGCGAAGCCGGACACGCAACCGATGCCGTCGCCGCCTCCAGCGGCGGGCGTACCGATGCCGGCCTGGAAAATGCCGCTCTACATGGCGGCGTCGGTCCTGCTTTTTCTGACGCAGGGCCTCGGCATGAACCTGCTCACCGCCAATATCTATCAGCTGCAGGGTTCGTTTTCGGCGACCACGACTGAACTCTCCTGGCTGTCGGCGGCTTACATGGCGCCTTACGCCAGCATGTCGATTGCACTCTTCAAGATCCGTAGCCAATACGGCCTTCGCCGTTTCGCTGAACTCGGCATTATCTGCTTCGTCGCTGCGGCGGTGCTCAATCTTCTTATCACCGACCTGCATTCCGCAATCGTCGTGCGCACGCTGAGCGGCATGGCTGCAGCACCGCTGTCGACGCTCGGCTTCCTCTACATGCTGGAGCCTTTCCCCCAGGAAAAGAAGCTCTCGCTGGGGATCAGCCTTGCGCTGATGTGTACGTTGTTTGCTTCGCCGGTGGCGCGCATCGTCTCGCCCTCGCTGCTTCATTTCGGCGGCTACCAGGCGCTCTATATGTTCGAGATGGGGCTCGCGCTCGTCGCCTTTCCAATCATCTATCTGCTGCCGCTCACAGCACCGCCGCGGGCCAATGTCATCCAGCGGCAGGATATAGTGAGCTATCTCCTGCTGGCGGTCGGCTTCGGATGTCTCGCCGTCGTATTGACGCTTGGCCGGCTCTATTGGTGGTTCGAGGCGCCGTGGATCGGCGTGCTGCTGGCGGTGTCGGTCGGCTCGCTTGCGCTCATGCTCGCCATGGAGTTGCCACGCGCCAGTCCCCTGATCGATTTCCGCTGGCTGTTCACCGGCGCGAACCTGCGGATGGCAGGCGTCCTGCTGCTCTTCCGCTTCGTCTCCTCCGAGCAGTCGTCAACCGCTGCCAATTTCTATCAGCAGCTCGGGCTTCTGAACGATCAGACCGTGACGCTCTACGCGATCATTCTCCTCGCCTCGTTGGTTGGTGGTCTTTTCTGCGCATTTCTGATGACGACCCGTTACGTCGAGACCGCCCACGTGCTGGCGCTCGCCCTTATTGCAGCCGGCGCCTTCATGGACAGCCAGTCGACGAGCCTGACGCGTCCGCCTCAGATGTATCTGAGCCAGGCGATGGTCGCCGCCGGTGCGGCGATGTTCCTGCCGCCTGTCATGGCGAATGGCTTCAAGGCGGCGATCTCCCGCGGCGTGCAGTATATCGTGAATTTCCTGGTGATCTTCGTCTTCACGCAGAGCATTGGCTCGCTCTTTGCCTCGGCGATGCTCGGGACTTTCGTGACGATCCGGGAGAAGTTCCACTCGAACGTGCTCGTCGAGCATATTCTGCTGCAAGATCCGATCGTGGCGCAGCGCATCTCCCAGATGAGCGCGGCCTACGGCAAAGTGCTTGGCGACAAGACGCTGCTCAATGCGGAGGCCCTGATGTTGCTCGCGCAGCAGGTCAGCCGCGAGGCCTATATTCTCGCCTACAACGATACGTTCCTTGTCATCGGCTACTCCTCCGTCTTCGGCCTGATCGTCATTCTTCTGCATCAAGCGTGGCGCCGGCTGCCGTGGTCAGGGACAGGCCAGTCCGATGCAATCCCCGCTCAATCGTGATCTCAGGGCGTCAGCATGTTGAAATTTCTTCGGTCCCCCTCGACCATCATCGCAGTGCTCGCCGGCATCGCCGGCGTCCTGCTCGTTCTCTATGCATGGCGCCTTCCGCCGTTCGTCACGTCAGTGGAGACGACCGACAATGCCTATGTTCGAGGCTACGTCACGATCTTGAGTCCACAGGTGAGCGGCTATGTCGTCGATGTGCCCGTGAAGGACTATCAGCAGGTCAAGCAGGGCGACACGCTCGCCCAGATCGATGACCGCATTTACGTCCAGAAGCTTGCCCAGGCGCGTGCTGCGCTCGACGGGCAGAAGGCGTCGCTCGAGAATTCCCGCCAGTCCGAGCTTGCGGCAAAGGCGAGTATCGCCTCCAGCGAGGCGCAGATCGATAGCGCGAACGCAGCGTTGACGCGCGCGCAGCAGGCCTGGGATCGCGTAAACAACCTCAGCAACCGCGGGATCGCATCGCAGAGCGAGACAGAGGCCGCACAGGCGACGCTTGACCAGGCAAAGGCCGCCCTGAACCAGGCGAAGGCCGCACTCGAGGTTTCCAAGCAAAACCTTGCGACGATCATCGTCAACCGTTCGCTGCTGGAAGCCAACGTCTCAAGCGCTGAAGCCGTGGTGCATCTGGCGGAAATCGACCTCCAGAACACCAGGATCCTGGCGCCACGCGACGGTCACCTCGGCGAAGTCGGGGTTCGAATCGGGCAGTACGTGACGGCCGGCACGCAGCTCATGGCGGTCGTGCCGGAGGACGTCTGGGTCGTCGCGAATTTCAAGGAAACGCAGCTTTACGGCATGCAGGTCGGCCAGCCGGTAACCATCACCGTCGATGCGCTCGGCAGGCGGCAGCTGAGGGGGTACATCGAGCGCTTCTCGCCGGCCGCCGGATCGGAGTTCGCGGTCATCAAGGCTGACAATGCGACCGGCAATTTCGTGAAGATCGCGCAGCGTGTCGGCGTGCGCATCCGCTTCGATCCCGACCAGCCGGCAGTCAAGGACTTGGGCCCGGGTCTCTCGGTCGTCGTCGATGTCGACAAAAGTGCCGCGCCGCAACAGAACACAGCATCCAAATAAGCAGAAAGCCCGGCGTGAGCCGGGCTTTCGTACATTCCAGAGAGGTTTCTCTGAAGATTAAGCTTCGTCGCCTTCGAGGTCGGCTTCCGGATCGAAGAAGTCTTCCGGACGCAGGGCGTCTTCGTCAACGCCGTAGATGGCATCGACGGAGGTGAGGGTTTCGCCCTTCGCCTGACGGCCAGCTTCTTCAGCCGAACGCGCAACGTTGAGCTCGACGTGAATTTCGACTTCAGCGTGGAGCTGCAGTTCAACCTTGTGCAGGCCGATCGACTTGATCGGGGTGTTCAGGTGAACCTGGTTGCGGCCGATGTTGAAGCCTTCGGCAGCGAGGATTTCAACGACGTCGCGAGCAGCAACCGAGCCGTACAGCTGGCCGGTTTCGCCAGCCGAGCGAACGACGATGAAGGACTTGCCGTCGAGAACGTCAGCAACCTTCTGTGCTTCCGACTTGCGCTCGAGGTTACGAGCTTCGAGCGTTGCGCGCTCGGATTCGAAACGCTTCTTGTTGGCTTCGTTGGCGCGAAGAGCCTTGCCGAGCGGCAGGAGGTAGTTACGAGCGAAGCCGTCGCGAACCTTTACGGTTTCGCCCATCTGGCCGAGCTTGGAGATGCGTTCAAGAAGAATGACTTCCATGTTGGTGTTCCTTTCGTGTCTTTAGATTTTCGTGTCTGTCTGTTTGGGGGCATCGACATCCTTGTTCGGGGTCAGTGCGATCGCCTTGCGGGTATCGCTCAGTCCCACCACGAGGATGAAAAAGGCTGGCACCATCAGGACGAGCGATGCCAGGTAGCAGAGGATGAGTGCCGGCAGGCGCCAATCCTTGCCGCGCGTGCGGAAGTGCAGCGCGGCGAAGCCGGAAAGCAGGAAGCCGGCGCCGAAGGTGCCGACGACGGTTGCTCCGATCATCGCCGGTATGCCGCCGAAGAACGTGGCGGCAAGCCCAACGAGAAAAACGAAGATTGAATTGCGGTTCATGCGCAGTGCCGAAGGAATGTCCTCACGCGGACGCAGACCACGGCCGGATGCACTGACGATCCGGGTTGCGATGTGGTAGGCGGAAAACAGCATGACCACCCACATGCCGCCCTGGATGGCAGGCAGCATGAGCAGGACCAGCGATTTGGTTTGTGCCGTCACTGCCGGATCGGGCGAAAACTCTGGCTGCTGCTGCGCAAGCGAGCCGAACAGGACATCGACCAGCCGGTCGATGAGCTCAGGACCGTAACCGATCATCACGCCAACGACGATCACCGCGATGGTGACGAGGCCGCAGAGATGCAGCAGGATATCCGAAAGCGGATACCAGGCCATCAGATGCTCAGGCCCGCCAAGCTCCGAGGCGGGACGGGCAAGATTCGCAAGGTGGCTGAGCCACCCGGCCGGAAGCAGCGTGACCAGCGTCATCATCAGCGCGAAGGACGGCGAGATGGCGATCGCGCCGACTACAGCGGCTGCGACGACGGCAGAGATTGCCGCCATGTTGCCCCAGCCGAGGCCGACGAGAAGAATGGGAAGTGCCGAAGCAGCGTAGAGGACCGCGCTGAACGACGGCTGCAGGCTCGCGCCGAGCACCAGAAGTGCTGCGGTCACTCCGGCGAGTGCGCCAATGCTTAGCGTTTTTGTGTTCAGTCGGTTCACGGTCGCTGTCCTGCTTCATCGAGCAGTTAGAGGGTTCTTCTGAACAGCTTCAGAAAAGCCTCAACATGGGTTTTAAGAGTTCCGATCCGCGCCCATCGCGAAAGGGAGAAGGGAAGGCACTGCTGCCTTCCCTCGATTTGGTCTCGTCGGCTGATTAAGCGACGACGTACGGCAGCAGGCCAAGGAAACGAGCGCGCTTGATCGCCTGGGCGAGTTCGCGCTGCTTCTTCTGGGAAACAGCCGTGATACGGGAAGGAACGATCTTGCCGCGCTCGGAAATGTAGCGCTGCAGGAGACGAACGTCCTTGTAGTCGATGCGCGGAGCGTTTGCGCCGGAGAACGGGCAAGTCTTGCGACGACGGTGGAACGGGCGACGAACCGGAGCGGAGGAAGCTTCAGACATTCTTAGATCTCCTTATGCACGGTCTTCGCGGGGAGCACGGTCCGGACGCGGACCACGCTGGAAGTCGCCATCCCGGCGCGGCGGACGGTCGCCGAACTCGCGGCGCGGGCCACGGTCGCCGCCTTCACGCGGGCCGCGGTCGTCGCGGTCGCGCTTCTGCATCATGGCAGACGGGCCTTCTTCGTGCTTTTCAACAGCGATCGTCATGTAGCGCAGGACGTCTTCGCTGATGCGCATCTGACGTTCCATTTCCTGCACGGCAGCAGCCGGGGCGTCGATGTCGACGAGAACGTAGTGAGCCTTGCGGTTCTTCTTGATACGGTAGGTGAGGGACTTGAGGCCCCAGTTTTCTACGCGCCCGACCTTACCGCCGTTAGCTTCGATAACACCCTTGTACTGTTCTACGAGGGCATCAACCTGCTGAGCGGAAATATCCTGTCGGGCAAGGAATACATGTTCATAAAGAGCCATGACAGCTTTGCCTTTCTTGCGTTTATTCAACCCGATATTCGGCGGCTAAGCCTCAACGACTGCTCCTGAATGGGCGGACCCAGGCAAGAAAAGCGTTTCCGAGACGGTCGAGAGCGGAGACACGGGAGGCTGGAACGCTTCCGTTCCGAACGATTTCCCGTAGGAAACCGGCCCTCCGTTCAGCCACCAGCCAGAAGACCGGGTTTGCGAACAGGGCGCTTATACGGATTTTTGGCGGAAACGCAAGGGACAGTCAGCAATGTTCTCGTTGCGAGTTCAACGACGGTAGCCCGGCCTTGCGCAGCCCGTCGACGAAATGGTCGTAGTGACCGGGGTCGACGTAGGGCGTCAGGATCTTCCAGTAATGCTCCAGGTCGGCGGGGACATTCGCGAGAATTTCCGGGATCAGGCGCTGTGCCTCCTCGCGCCGCTGCAATTGCCCCAGGCTTGCAAGAAGAACGACGCGATTGAAATAGGCGCGTCGCAGGGAAAGGCCGCGCTCGGAATAGTGGATCGCTTCCTCGTAGTTGCCGAGATGGTAGTTCGACAGCGCCAGCCGGTCGAGGATGAGGTAGGCCAGGGGATCATGCGGGCTGAGCCGCAGGGCCATATGGAGTGGATCGCAAGCTGCCGCAAAGTGGCCAGTGAAGATTCTGGCCCACCCAAGTCCCATATGCGCCAGCGCGAAATTGGGATTGAGATCGATCGCCTGCTGTGCCTCTTCTACTGCGGCCGGGGCGTTGTGAGCGACGAAATGGCCAAGACACATGGCGTAGTGGGAATAGGGATCGCGCGGATCGAGCGCCACTGCGCGCTCTGCCTCCGCCCGAAGTTCCGTGCTGTCCCTGTCGACATCGCTGCTGAAGCCGTGGAAACAGCGCGCGTAGAGCGAGCGAGCCAGCATCATGTGAGCGCGTGCGAATTCGGGGTCGAGCTCGATGGCTCGGCGATGCCAGGCTATGGATTCGATGAAGTGTTCGGCGGTATCCTGGGCATTGTGGAGCCATGTGCCGCGCATATGGCTTTCATAGGCATCAAGATTGTCCGTCGTTCTAAGCAGTGCCCGGCGGCTTTCGCCTATCAGGATTTCCGGCTCGATGGCGCCGACGACATTTTGGGTGAGCTCGTCCTGGATGGCGAAGATGTCGGCGATTTCGCGGTCGTAGCGCTGTGCCCAGAGGTGAACGCCGCTCTCCGCTTCGATCAGCTGCCCCGTGACGCGGACCCGCGTCCCGGACCTGCGCACACTACCCTCCACGAGATAGCGGACACCGAGATCGCGTCCAATCTGCTTCACGTCGACGGCCCGCCCCTTATAGGCGAAGGAAGAATTCTGGGCGATGACGAAAAACCAGCGGTAGAGCGAAAGCGCGGTGATGATGTCTTCGGTCAAGCCATCGGCGAAGAACTCCTGCTCTGGGTCATCGGACATGTTGACGAAGGGCAATACCGCAATCGAGGGTTTGTCAGGCAGTCGGAGCGGCCCCCCGAGCGCGCCGCCCTCCACGGGGTCCTCGCCGGTCCAGTCGACCTTATGCACAGGCACCGGGCGCGGAATGTTCTTCAGCGTACGATCGCCCATCGGCACGAGAGGGAAGTCCAGCTTCCCTTCGATCTGCTCGCGCAAGGCGCCAGAGATGCAGATACCCGAAGGTAGCGCCACCTCCTGAAGGCGGGCGGCGACATTCACCCCGTCGCCGAGCAGGTTATCGCCGGAAACCACGACGTCCCCGAGATTGAGCCCGAGGCGAAACTCCATTCGGCGATCCACAGGCAAGTCGGCGTTTCGGCGATTGAGCGCGCGCTGGATGGCGACCGCTGCGCGAACGCCTTGCACTGCGCTGTGGAATTCCGCCACCACGCTGTCTCCGGAGCTGCCGAAAATCCGCCCGCCATGCTCGCAAACGAGGTCACCAATCGTGGTGCTGTAGACGCTCAGGGTCGCAAGCGCATCCTCCTCGTTGGCTGCAACAAGGCGGCTGTAACCGGCCACGTCGCCGGCAAGGATTACTGCGAGCTTCCGTTCCACGGAATGAGCTCCCCGCGGCCCTACACAGAGCCCTATAAACGTAGCTGAATTGCGCAGGACGGAGAAGCGGAAATTGCCGCGCGGGCAAAGTTCTCGAAACTTGTCGTTGTGGCGACTTGCGTGGGGCGGGCCCCGATGCAATGGTTTCAGGGCAGTGATCTGGCCGTCGACGGCCAGATCGTGATGCATCGTCCGGTTGCCTTAGATCGGCATCGGGTACTGGCGATGAACCGCCTCGATTTCCACGAGAAGGTCGTGCGACAGCTTGAGATTGACGGAGCTCAGGTCTGTCTCGAGCTGTTTCATCGTCGTCGCGCCGATAATCACCGAAGCCATGAAGCGGCGATGCAGGCAGAAGGCGAGCGCCATCGCAGCAGGATCGAGCCCATGCCGTGCAGCGATGTCGAGATAAGCCTTCGTCGGTGCTTCCTGCAAAGGCTGCAGCCGACCGCCGAGATCGCCATTGATCGCCCCGCGCGAGCCTTCCGGCTTGGCGCCGTCGATATACTTGCCGCTCAGGATGCCGCCGGCGAGGGGGGAATAGGCGAGCAGGCCGACATCCTCGTGATGCGACAGCTCCGCCAGATCGAGGTCGTGGTGGCGGTAGAGCAGATTATATTCGTTCTGGATCGTGGCAACGCGCGGCAGGCCGAGCTGTTCGGCGAGCGTCAGATACTTCTGGGTGCCCCAGGTGGTTTCGTTGGAAAGGCCGAAGGCGCGAACCTTGCCTTCGCTCACAAGAGCACCCATCGTTTCCAATATCTCCGTGATATTGGCGACGGCCTTGGCGTGGTCCTGCTTGAAGGGATCGTAGTGCCAAGCCTGACGGAAATGGAAATGTCCGCGGCTCGGCCAATGAATCTGGTAGAGGTCGACATAGTCGGTCCGCAGGCGCTTCAGGCTTGCCTCGATCGCCAGGCGAATATTCTTCGCGTCGGCACCGTCGCCGTTGCGGATGTAGGAACGGCCGGGGCCCGCGACCTTCGTCGCGAGCACGATATCCTTGCGCTTGCCCGTCTTCTGGAACCAGCTGCCGATGTAGTCTTCGGTCAGCCCCTGCGTTTCCGCCGAAACGGGCGTAGTCGGATAGAGCTCGGCCGTGTCGAAGAAGTTGACGCCCTTCTCGACGGAATGGTCCATCTGCTCGTGCGCTTCGATCTCGGTGTTTTGCGTGCCCCACGTCATGGTGCCGAGGCAGATTTCGGACACGGAAATATCCGTGCGGCCAAGTTTCCTGTATTTCATCTGAAAGCCTTGAAAGTGATCTGAAAAAGAAATGGTCTGGAGGGGCGGCGCAAATCTAGACTGTAATTGAGTAAGCGCAAGGGGCCAAAACGCTGCGTTCTCGCAGCTGCAAAAGCCTTGGAGCGCGGGGCTCCGGCACTTGACTCTGCAGGAAAGAATGTCAATTGGAGGCGAAATAACCAGAGGTCCAATTATAAAGGACATAGGATGACCATCGCTTTCACATTTCCGGGGCAGGGCAGCCAGGCTGTCGGCATGGGCAAGGATCTCGCTGAAAACTTCGCCGAGGCACGCGCCGTCTTCCAAGAAGTCGACGAAGCGCTGGGCGAGAAGCTGTCCGAGACGATGTTCAATGGGCCGGAAGATACGCTGACCCTGACGGCCAATGCGCAGCCGGCCTTGATGGCGGTGTCGATGGCGGTTATCCGGGTCCTCGAAACCAACGGCGTCGACCTAAAGGCAAAGGTCTCCTATGTCGCCGGTCATTCGCTAGGCGAATACTCAGCGCTCTGCGCCGCAGGAACCTTCTCGCTGGCCGACACTGCACGGTTGCTCCGCATCCGCGGCAACGCCATGCAGGCCGCCGTACCGGTCGGCGTCGGCGCGATGGCGGCCATTATTGGCCTTGAACATGCCGATGTCGCCGCCGTCTGCGAGGAAGCCTCGGCCGTCGGCTCCTGCCAGATCGCCAACGACAACGGCGGCGGTCAGATCGTCATATCAGGCGAGAAGGCGGCCGTCGAAAAGGGCGCTGCGATTGCGACCGAGAAGGGCGCCAAGCGCGCGATCCTGCTTCCGGTCTCCGCTCCCTTCCATTCTTCGCTGATGGCCCCAGCTGCAGAAGCGATGCGCGAAGCGCTGGCCGGCGTGAGGAAGTCCAACCCGGTCGTGCCTCTTATCGCCAACGTGCGCGCTGCGCCGGTGACCGACGCCGACGAGATTGCAAAGCTGCTGGTGGAGCAGGTGACGGGCCAGGTCCGCTGGCGCGAGACTGTCGAGTGGTTCGCGGCCAATGGCGCGACGACGCTTTACGAGGTCGGCTCCGGCAAGGTCCTGACCGGCCTTGCACGCCGCATCGACAAGACGGTGAACGGCATCGCCGTCAACACGCCTGCTGATATCGACGCGGCCGTTGCCGCCCTGATGGCCTGATAGATTTAACGATTACAAGGAACACTACCCATGCTCGATCTTTCCGGCCGCAAGGCTCTGGTTACCGGCGCATCCGGCGGCATCGGCGAAGAAATCGCCCGTATCTTGCATAAGCAGGGCGCAATCGTCGGCCTTCATGGCACCCGCGTCGAGAAGCTTGAGGCGCTCGCCAACGATCTCGGCGATCGCGTCAAGATCTTCCCGGCCAACTTCGCAGACCGCGACGAAGTCAAGGCGCTCGGCGTCAAGGCGGAAGCCGATCTCGAAGGTGTGGACATCCTCGTCAACAACGCCGGCATCACCAAGGACGGCCTGTTTGTGCGCATGAGCGACGAGGACTGGGATAGCGTCATCGAAGTGAACCTGACGGCGATGTTCCGCCTGACGCGCGAGATGACCCATCCGATGATGCGCCGCCGCTATGGCCGTATCATCAACATCACGTCGGTCGTAGGCGTGACCGGCAATCCGGGCCAGGCCAATTACTGCGCCTCCAAGGCGGGCATGATCGGCTTCACGAAGTCACTGGCTCAGGAGATCGCAACCCGCAACGTCACGGTCAACTGCGTGGCGCCTGGCTTCATCGAGTCCGCCATGACCGGCAAGCTGAACGACAAGCAGAAGGAAGCGATCATGGGAGCGATCCCGATGAAACGCATGGGCACCGGCGCGGAAGTCGCCTCTGCGGTTGCCTATCTCGCCTCGTCGGAAGCTGCTTATATGACAGGCCAGACGCTGCACGTAAACGGCGGCATGGCCATGATCTGAAACGGGAAACTGCGTTTCGAGGCAGTTTTCGCCGCAATAGCGTGTTGAGCAACCCGATGGGGTTGATTTTCTGGCTTTGCGGCAGACTTAAACCGTGTTAAGCGGGCCATGACTGTGAACAGTCTCCCGAGAAAGCAGACGGACCGGCGGGCTTTTGTGCAAGCCTGGGACATTTCTGGTAGCCGGGTTCAAAGAGTTTGCCGAGGGTGGCTTAACGGCGCCGCAGGCTGAAACAGGGTAGGGATGTCACAAGGCATTCTGATCAGGATATAAGGTCGAGGAAACCGACATGAGCGATATCGCAGAACGCGTAAAGAAAATTGTTATTGATCATCTTGGCGTCGACGCCGACAAGGTTGTTGAAAGCGCCAGCTTTATCGACGATCTGGGCGCTGACTCGCTCGACACCGTCGAACTGGTCATGGCGTTCGAAGAAGAATTCGGCGTTGAGATTCCGGACGACGCTGCAGACTCGATCCTGACGGTCGGCGATGCCGTGAAGTTTATCGAAAAGGCTCAGGCTTAATCCTGAGCGATTGAGAAAAGGGCGGACCCGGAGTCCGCCCTTTTTATTTCTGGCATGGTTCTCCAAGAACATAAAAGGCGGGGGAATGCAGTCGATGAGACGGGTCGTCATAACAGGTACCGGCATGGTATCACCCTTGGGATGCGGAACGGAAGTGACGTGGTCCCGCTTGCTTGCGGGTCAGAACGGCGCCCGCCTTGTCACTGAATTCGAAGTCGACGATCTGCCCGCAAAGATTGCCTGCCGCATTCCGGTTGGTGACGGCAGCAACGGCACCTTCAACGCCGACGACTGGATGGAGCCTAAGGAACAGCGCAAGGTTGATCCGTTTATCATCTACGGCATGGCCGCCGCTGATATGGCGCTTAAAGATGCGAACTGGCACCCCGAGAGCGATGAGGACCAGGTTGCGACCGGCGTCTTGATCGGCTCCGGCATTGGCGGCATCGAGGGCATTGTCGAAGCAGGCTATACGCTGCGCGACAAAGGCCCGCGCCGCATTTCGCCCTTCTTCATTCCTGGCCGTCTGATCAACCTCGTATCCGGACAGGTGTCGATCCGCCACAAGCTGCGCGGGCCGAACCACTCGGTGGTCACGGCATGCTCGACTGGCGCTCACGCGATCGGTGACGCTGCCCGTCTCATCGCGTTCGGCGATGCGGACGTCATGGTTGCTGGCGGCACCGAGTCCCCGGTCAGCCGCATCTCGCTCGCCGGCTTTGCCGCCTGCAAGGCGCTCTCCACCCAGCACAACGACGATCCGACCAAAGCGTCGCGCCCCTATGACAAGGACCGTGATGGGTTCGTCATGGGTGAGGGGGCCGGTATCGTCGTTCTCGAAGAGCTGGAACATGCCAAGGCGCGCGGCGCCAAGATCTATGCCGAAGTGGTCGGCTATGGCCTCTCGGGCGATGCCTATCACATCACGGCTCCGTCCGAGGACGGTGAAGGCGCGCAGCGCTGCATGACGATGGCGTTGAAGCGAGCCGGCTTGACCGCTGCCGATATCGACTACATCAACGCGCATGGCACGTCGACGATGGCCGACACGATCGAGCTCGGCGCGGTGGAGCGTCTGGTTGGTAATGCAGCCTCCAAGATCTCGATGTCGTCGACGAAGTCCGCGACCGGTCATCTGCTCGGTGCTGCCGGCGCGATCGAGGCCATCTTCGCAACGCTTGCAATCCGGGACAATGTCGCGCCTCCGACGCTCAACCTCGACAATCCTGAGCGCGAGACCGCGATCGACCTCGTCCCGCACAAGGCCAGGCAGCGGGAAATCAACGTCGCCCTGTCGAATTCCTTCGGATTCGGCGGCACGAATGCCTCGCTGGTGCTGCGCCGCTACGTCGCCTGAGTTCAGGCGTTGACGTTCTGGCGGTGGGGCTGCACCTTGCGCGGCGTGGCCCCACCTGCATTTTGCCGCATTGCTTAGCAAGAAGCGGGACTTGAGGCCAAGTTTAGAGGATTGCCGGTGAACGATACGAACCAAAACAACGGGACGATCGGCGAGGAGAGCCAGCAGACGCAGAGTGGGCCGATCATTCCCAAGTCGCCAAGCGAGGCGCTGCGGCCGGAACGCGTGCCCGAGCCGCCGAAGCGCTCGAAGAAAGCGCGCAGCCAGGTTATCATTTTCCTGAACTTCCTGATGACGCTGGTCGTCCTCGGCTGCGCAGCCGCTGTCTTCCTCTTCTACTACGCGATCTCGGCCTACCAAGATCCTGGTCCGCTGGAAACGAATACGAACTTCATCGTGCGAAATGGTGCCGGCGTTGCTGAAATTGCCGCGAGCCTTGAACGAAACAACATCGTCTCGGATGCCCGTATCTTCCGCTACCTCACGGCAACCCACCTTGATGATGGCGAGAGCCTCAAGGCGGGTGAGTACGAAATCAAGGCACATGCTTCCATGAACGACATCATGGAACTGCTGAAATCCGGGAAGTCGATCCTGTATTCCGTCGCCTTCCCCGAGGGCCTCACCGTCCGCCAGATGTTCAATCGCCTGAACGAGGATGCCGTGCTGGAAGGCGATCTCCCGGCTGTCGTCCCCGCAGAGGGAAGCCTCCGCCCGGATACCTACAAGTTCTCGCGCGGCACGAAGCGGGTCGAAATCATCGAGCAGATGGCTGCGGCCCAGCAGAAGCTGGTCGAGCAGGTTTGGGACAAGCGCGACCCGTCGCTGCAACTCAAGTCAAAGGACGAACTGGTCGTCCTCGCCTCGATCGTCGAGAAGGAGACTGGCGTTCCCGATGAGCGTGCCCACGTGGCTTCCGTCTTCCTTAACCGGCTGGACAAGGGGATGCGCCTTCAATCAGATCCGACAATCATCTACGGGTTATTCGGCGGCGACGGAAAGCCGACGGATCGCCCGATCTATCAGTCGGACCTGAAGAAGGAAACGCCCTACAACACCTACGTGATCAAGGGGCTTCCCCCGACGCCGATCGCCAATCCGGGCCGTGATGCGCTGGAGGCTGTCGCCAATCCGTGGAAGACGCAGGATCTGTATTTCGTCGCCGATGGTTCCGGCGGGCACGTTTTTGCAGCCACTCTTGAGGAGCATAACGCGAACGTCAAGCGCTGGCGCCAACTGGAAGCCGCCAAGGGAGCCGATCCTAATATTGCGGTCGACGGACAGCCCGAGAGCCAGACGCAGCCGGACACACCTGCCGCGCCTGCTGCCCAAAAGAAAAAGAAGACGAACTGATTTTTGGAGGCTCGCATGGCTTTGCAGTCCATGACCGGTTTTGCGCGGCGAGAAGGCACGAGCGGCCGTTGGCGTTGGGCTTGGGAGTTGCGTTCGGTCAACGGCAAGGGCCTTGACCTGCGCTTGCGCTTCCCGCCGGGGCTGGAGCGTATGGAGAGCGACGTGCGTCGCCTTGCCGGCGAGCGCTTCAGCCGAGGCAATATGCAGGCGTCGCTTTCCGTCTCTGCCGGTGAGAGCCGCATTGAAACCGTCCTCAATCAGGAAGCGCTTTCCGCTGTGCTCGCCTTGCGCGATCAGCTTGGCGGCATCATCGATCCCGCGCCGTTGCAGCTGGATACATTGCTCGCCATCCGGGGTATCATCGAATTCCGCGAGAGCGAGGACGGTGATGAAGCGATCGCCGCCCGCGATTCCGATATTGTGGAAGGCCTGATCGCAGCTCTCGCCGACCTACGGCACATGCGCGAGACGGAAGGTGCCGCTCTGTCGCGCGTACTTCTCGACCATGTGGCCACCATCGAGGGATTGACAGAGGTGATCGAGCGTGACCCCTCCCGCTCTCCGCAGGAGATCTCGACGAGATTGGCCGCGCAGGTCGCATTGCTGATGGATGGATCGGGAAAGCTGGATCGCGACCGGCTGCATGCGGAAGCTGCTCTGCTCGCCACCAAGGCGGATCTCCGTGAAGAGATCGATCGCCTGAAAGCGCATGTGGTTGCCGCTCGCGACCTGCTCGGCAAGGGCGGCCCGGTCGGGCGTAAGCTGGATTTCCTTGCACAGGAATTTAACCGAGAATCGAATACTATCTGCTCGAAGTCGAATGCCGCGGCAATCACCGCCGCCGGCCTCGAACTGAAAGTCGTCATCGACCAGTTCCGCGAGCAGGTCCAGAATCTGGAGTGATACATGAGCCCGGCCCAGTCGAGCACACCCACCAAAATCGCCCGGCGCGGGCTGATGCTTGTCCTGTCCTCGCCCTCGGGCGCAGGCAAGTCGACAATTGCTGGCAACCTTCTCCGAGACGACCACAGCCTCGAAATCTCTGTCAGCGTTACGACCAGGGCCAAGCGGCCGAGCGAGATTGCCGGCAAGCATTATCACTTTATCACTGTACCGCAGTTCGAGAGGATGCGCGACTCAGGCGATCTGCTCGAATGGGCGGAGGTTCACGGCAACTTTTACGGCACGCCGCGCGAGCCCGTGGAATCGGCCATGGCCGAAGGTCGCGACATGCTGTTCGATATCGACTGGCAGGGTGCCTTGCAGCTTCAGGACAAGATGAAGGCCGATATCGTTTCGATCTTCGTGCTGCCGCCCACCATGACCGAACTGCAGTCTCGCTTGCATCGCCGGGCCGAGGATTCGGAAGAGGTCATTCGTACGCGGCTTTTGAATTCGCGCGCGGAGATCGAACGCTGGCGCGAATACGACTATGTCATCGTCAACGACGATCTCGATGAGGCTTTTCGCAATGTGAGCTGCATCGTCAATGCCGAACGCGTCCGCCGCGACCGGCGTTACGGCTTGTTCGATTTCGTCAACGGGCTGCTGACTGAAGAGCCGAACCTTTAGGACCTGCACGGTCGATGCAATGGTGCTTGCGGCTAGATCAACTGACCGGGCCGATATGCTGTCACGCGATTCACTATCCTGGAAAGTCGGCGTGCCCTAAGCGAACGCTGGCTAGAGGCAATTCGCCAGTCGAACAAACTCTTCGACTGAAAGCGTTTCGGCCCGTCGTTGCGGGTCGATATCCGCCTTCTTCAACAAGACTTCGCCCCCCAGCGGCTTTAGGCTCTGCCGCAGCATCTTGCGTCGCTGGCCGAAGGCGGCATGCGTGACCTTCTCCAGATCGGCGACCGAGCAGGGGATCGGGCTTTGCTTTGGGGTCAGATGAACGACAGTCGACGTTACTTTCGGCGGCGGCGTGAAAGCTTGCGGCGGAATGTCAAACGCCATCCGTGCGTTCGTACGCCATCCGCAAAGCACGCCAAGACGTCCATAGTGGTCGTCGTCTTCGGCCGCAACGACGCGCTCTCCCACTTCCTTCTGAAACATCAGCGTCAGCGAGTCCCAGAAAGGAGGCCACTGCTTCGGCAGGATCCAATTGACCAGCAGCTGCGTGCCGACATTGTAGGGCAGGTTGGCAATGATCTTCACCGGTCCCTCGGGCGTCAGAGCTTCGAAGTCCGTCTTCAGCGCATCGCCTTCGATGACCTCGAGCCTCCCCCGATAGTGATCCGCGATTTCCGAAAGCGCGGGTAAACAGCGAGAATCACGCTCGACGGCGATCACCTTCTTTGCACCCAATGCCAGAATGGCGCGCGTCAGGCCGCCGGGACCCGGACCGACCTCAAAAACCGTGGCTCCTTCCAAGGAGCCGGCTGTGCGAGCAACCTTCTGCGTCAGGTTGAGATCGAGCAAGAAGTTCTGGC
Source organism: Rhizobium sp. RHZ02 (assembly GCF_014851575.1). NCBI lineage: Bacteria > Pseudomonadati > Pseudomonadota > Alphaproteobacteria > Hyphomicrobiales > Rhizobiaceae > Rhizobium > Rhizobium sp. RHZ02. Next base: position 107,565 of record NZ_JACUZX010000005.1, on the reverse strand, counting down.
CGAGCGCCTTGCGCGCATCGAGGCCATGGCGCTGAATGACATCGCGAAGGGGCGGCAGCCCATCCAAGGCAGCCATCAACGATGCCCTTCTGTGGTGCGTCCGAGGTGACCGGCGAGCTTCAGCGCCGCGACGAGACTGTTTTCACGCGCAAGGCCCTTGCCGGCGATCCCGAAGGCGGTGCCGTGATCGGGCGAGGTGCGCACAAAGGGCAATCCCAGCGTGACGTTGACAGCGTCGTCGAAGCCAAGTGCCTTGGCCGGTATCAGGGCCTGGTCGTGATACATGCAGATCGCAACGTCGTAACGCGCTCTGGCGTCGTCGTGGAACATCGTATCGGCAGGCAGCGGACCGATTGCGTTTATCCCCTCGGATCTCAGGAATTGGATGGCCGGTTTGATGACCGTTTCATCCTCTTTGCCGATCGCACCGTCTTCTCCGGCGTGTGGATTGAGACCGGCTATCGCGAGCCGGGGTTGCTCGATCCCGAAGCGACGCCTGAGATCGGCATCAGCAATCCGGCAAGTCTCGATGATGAGATCGGCCGTCAGTGCCTGAGGCACATCCTTGAGCGGAATATGAATTGTAACAGGAATGGTGCGGAGCTTCGGACCCGCGAGCATCATCACCGGCATCCCCGCCTGTCCAGTCGCACGTGCGGCGAGATCGGCCAGAAACTCAGTGTGTCCGGGGAAGGGAAAGCCGGATTCGTAGAGAACGGACTTGGCGATCGGGTTGGTGACGACGCCGAGGGCTTCGCCACTCATTGTCAGCGAGACAGCTCTTTCGATCGCGGCGATCGTGCTCTTTGCCGTCGCCACATGCGGCTCACCCGCTACAACGTCGATACCTGCGGCAATGGGGAGCACGGGGAGGGCATCTGCAAAGACATCATTGGCGTTGGTGCAATCGGTCTCGCGAATGGCGATCGTCAAGCCTAGGAGCTTGGCACGCGATGCCAGCACATCAGGGTCGCCAATGAACACGAACGGAGGCAGACCCAGCTCCCTGCGCCGCATCCAGGCCAGAAGTGTGACATCGGGGCCGACGCCGGCCGGATCGCCCTGGCTGAGAGCAAGCGGGCGCGAGAGCGAGAGTGTCATCTTGCTCAGGGACGCATGATCTGCGCCTTCTTGCGCAGCTCTTCCATATATTTCTGGGCGTTCGGATTTTCCGGAGGGGCGTTCTTCCCTGCCTTCGCCTTATCAAGGTCTTCCTGGCGGAACACCATTTCGGCGGCTTGGTCATCAGAAACCTGGCGCTGGCTGCAGATGGCGATGTATTCGACACCTCTGTCGGTCACGCGCGTGGCGGTCGTGTTGCCCTTTGCCTGCTCGACAAGCGGCTTCCATTCGGCCGGAAGTTCCGGTGCAAGAACGCGACCAAGGTCACGGACTGACACGTCAAGCATCGTTGCTGCGAAGACCTTTGCCTGGTCACAACCCGGATACTTCGCGCGAGACGCCTCGGCTTCGCTCTTGCGTTTGCCGACGATGCCCTTCTTGTTGGCGGGAACGACGAAGATCATCTGCTGCAGAATATATTCGGTGGTTTCCGGCTTCTGCTTGTTCTCCATCATGCGGGCAACAAGGTCGGAATTCGACATGCGATTGCTCGAACCGTAGCGGGCATTGACAAGGCGCGGCCAGCTCATCTGCACGGCAATGAAAGCCTTGAAATGATCAACACCGACGCCGGCGCGTTCGAGAATTTGCGTCATCTGGTCCGTCGTCAACTTGTTGCCGCTCGCGAACCGCGCGAACGATGCGTTGACGTCGTCCTTGGAAACCGACATGCGGACGCGGGAAATTTCCTGCTGCTTCAGCGTCTGTTCGATCAGCTGTTCTTCCGCTGCTTTCGCATCAGCCTTTTGATGCTGCAGGCGCAGGAATGCTTGGCGCTTGGCGATGTCACCGCTGGTGATTGCTGTTCCGTTGACGACAACTCTGACTTCGCTTGCAGCAAAAGCTGAGCCGGTCTGCGGCGAGGCAAAAGCCGCCAGCATCGCGAAAGTCGCGCCGGCAATCATCGTCCTTACGGTTCTTCTTGCGCCAATCATCTATCGACCCTTCCCATTGACGCCGCGCACTCACGTCGCGGCGCGCATACCTTCCCGAGACACACGGGCATTACCGCTGCAAATTGAAAATTCAGCATATGCCTTAGATCTCAACTGGCGACAATGTCCTGCATAGTCTTACGGCGAAAGAAAGGCCCTTTCTTTCGCCGTATTACAGAACTGACAGTTAATTCTGGTAGATGGTTGGGCTGGCATCTATGGGCGTGCCGAGATTGATGTCGCCCAGCGTCCGGAAGGTCAACCTCGCCCCGATACTCCAGTCGCTCGCGGTTTCCGCGGTGGTATCGCGCTTGTCGATATATGCGATCGTGAAGATGGTGCATTCGTCTTCATAGGTAAGGCCGATTGTCTTCCTGACAACAGTGTTGTCCTGAAGGTCCCAAGCGACGCCGCCAAATACCGTCCAATAATCCTTGAACTTAACAGCAGCCTTGGCCTGGATCTCATCATTGTCCTCGGCGAAGCCGTATTCCGGCTGCGCTGAGACATGCGTGTAGATCATCTGACCTTGGAAATTGTCGGTCTGGTAACCGGCCGTCAAATCGCCACGACGGAAATCCAGGTCCTTGTCGTCAAGCCGATAGGAAGCTGCAAGGGCAACGCCCTGTGGCGTTTCGATCCCGCCGAGTCCGACGAAGTCGGAGACGTCCGTTTCGAGGCCGGAGTCGGCGCCGACGTTTACCAGATCAGCCGTGTCAAAGGAGTTTTGGCCGCCGAGCTGGTAGGATTGGCCGAAGATACCGTGCAGCTTGTAGCCGTTGTCGAACGTACCGGTGTACTGGAAGCCGACATTGGCGCGCGTGCCACCTTCGATACGGTCGTAGCCGGAGAACTTATCACGCTCGAAAAGATTGGTCGCATCGAACACGAAGCTCTGCGCATCTTCGTTCGGAAGAGAGCCGGCAAGCCGTTCGTCGGGCCGTGCATAAAGCTGAACAATCGGTTCGAACAGGTGTGTGCTGTTCGCGGTCGTACCGAGGATCGGGTAGCGCATTTCCAACCCTGCGGTAAACATCGAACGCGTCGCTGCATTACCGTCGTCGTAATTGCCGTCATAGACAAAGGTGCCGGAGGTCGGCGGCGGCGTCATGTTCAACGCCAAGGCATCGCCGCGGGCTGCAAGCAGCGGAGTGATCAAGAAGCCCTGAGGCGTGACAAAGGTCCGCTTCCATTCCAGTTCGCCCGTCAGGCGAGATGTCTGGCCCTCAAGGCCGCGGAACCGATCAAAGCCTGCGACGCTATAAAAGTCGTCGTGCGTGCGCGACAGGTTCGTGAAGTTGACATCGGCAGATAGTTCACCTCCGGCGAGCGGCTGCGGCGCCACGAAGTGATAGTCCATCACCGGGTAAACGATTGCCTGCTGCTTCTCGGCGATATCATTCGGATCGGCGTTCTGAACGTCGAAATAGAACGAGCGCAGATCGAAATAATTCCGCTTGCCGAGACCCGTCAGGTAAACTTGGTTGGTATGTGTACTTTCGTCCAGACCCTTCAGGTTATAGGTGCGAGCGAAGTTGTTGTCACTCTGAACCATCACGTCCCAACCAAACGCCCATCGCGGGTTGATTTGGAAGGCCCCCTTCGACGCTACGACACCGCGGAAGTCATTTTCGGCATCGCTGGTGCCGGGCGTAAAGGTCCCCGGGCTGAGCTGGTCGATACCGGCCACGCGCAAGGTGTGCGTGCCGTTCTCGAATCTCTGGCGGAATTCCGCGTCCGCCAGGAAACCCTGGGTGGTGTAACCCGTGCCGGTCACCGTGACGTCGCTGCTCGGCGAAATGACGTAATAGTACGGGACAGAAAGGCCGAAGCCGAGATTCTGCGATGCGCTAAAGGTCGGGAAAAGGAAGCCGGACTTCCGCTTCACGGTATTGTCGGGGACCTCGATCCACGGAACGTAGGCGAGCGGGTGGCCAAGGAGCTCGAAGCGCGCCTTTTCAAGGCGAATCGTATGCTTGACGCCGTCCTGAATGACGCGTTCAGCCTTTACCTGCCAGAAGGGAGGTCGTTCCGGTCTTTCAGCGCAAGGCAAACAGGCGGTATAGACGCCCCTGTTCAGGATCATTTGCGTGCCCCCAACACGCTGGCCGGTTTCGGCAACCAGGCGCGTATTGTCGGGGGTCTCAATTCGGAGCGCGTTTACGAACCCGTTGGCAAAATCGTCGGTGATGTCAATCTTGTCACCGTACATGCGGTTGCCGTCGGGGGCGATCAACTCCACGTTGCCGAGCGCCATCAGGCGGCGGGTCTGCTGATTGTACTCGACGCGTTGCGCCACCAATCTGTAGCCGGCGTAGTTAATCTGTACACCGCCGATGGCCGAAACGATCTGCGCGTCCTTGTTGTAGACGAGTTCGTTTGCCGACAGAATCAGCTTCTGGTCGGCGGACACGTTCGGCCTCAAGCCTTGCAGGGCATCCTGGGCGAAAGCAGCAGGAAAGCCATTCGAATAGGTAGACAGGGCCGCGCCTAGGAGCAGGGCAACCAACTGTTTACTAAGAGTCTTGCGGTCGCCTGCCGCCACTAGCCATCCTCCTGATGAAGCAGAATTGTTGCACCCAAAGCCAAGGCAACAATGACCGGAATCCACGTTGCCACGAAAGGCGGGACAACCCCACTGCTTCCGAATGCTTTTACAAGCACGGTGACCACATAAAGCACGAAGCCCGACAGGATTCCACCCAGAATCACCGACCTCGACTGGTTGAACCGGCTAAATTTTAGGGACACTGTTGCAGCAATGAGAGTCATTGCGACAAGCAACAGTGGTTGGGACAACAACGAATGAAATTGGGTCTCAAGCGCCTTGGTCGGAATCCCGAAGGATCTCGCCGCGTCAATTCGGCTCGAGAGATCAAAAAATCCAATAGTTTCAGGGGCTGTCAGCCTCTGCTGGATGAAATCCTGTTTCAAATTGGTGCTTACGCGCACCTCATCGAGCCGTGTGGCGACTTCGCCCGGACGACGCTCGACAACGTTCTTAAGAAGCCAGTAACCATCTTCCAATTTTGCCGACGCGGCGTCCTGTCTCAGGATGATGTGATCGGACGAATCGAAATGCACGAACACGGCGTTCATAAGCAGCGTGCCGTTTTCGAGAATCGTATTCGCTCCGATGATCACGTCGTCCCCGCCGCTGATCTGGCGAATCCACGGAACTTGCGGCGCGGCGTTCGACCCTGAGACTTCTCCACGCCAGTTGCTCTCGATGACGGCAGCCTGACGTTGCCCCCAGGCTGCCAGCGGGTTGAGGACGGTCATGACCAGGACGCCGAGCAAAAAGGCGCCTGCGAGGAAGGGAGACATGAACTGCCAAACCGAGATGCCGGCAGCACGCGTCACGACCAGTTCGTATTTTCGGTTGAGCCCGATTAGAACGGTCATGCCCACAAAGAGGGCAATGAAGGGCACGGTCTGCTGCAAGATGAGCGGCAGACGCACCGCCGTCATCGCGAGCCCGCCGGTCACGGTGTAGCCGGGAAGACCGGAGAGTCGGCCAGCGGTCTCGCTGAAATCAACGAGGTAGACGATGCCAATCACGCCGAGAAAGAACCACATTGTGGTCAGCAGGTATCGACGGAAGAAGTAACGGCCGAGTGTCCCGAGAATCATGCGCTGCCTCCGGCGGAGGGATCTGCCGACCGACCAAAGCGTCGCGACAGTCTCTGCCAAGAGGCGGAGATTCGGTCGCTCATCGCGGACACGACCGACAGGCGCTTATGGTGCGACAGAGATGCGATTGCCAAAAGGCTGGCGACCACGGGAATCGCATAGAGCACGCCGATATACTCTGGATCCGTGTCGATCTGGTTGGCGGCGTAGAACGACGCCCAACGAATACCGAACGCGAAGATGAGCGCCGCGACCATGGGGTGCAACCGTGCTTCGCGGTGGGAGCGAGCATCACCGGCGATCGCGAGCGAAATCAGCGCAAACACCATCGGAAGAACCCAATCCGTCATGCGGCGGTGCAATTCGGCACGATAACTACCGGGTCTGGCGATGTAATCCTTGTCGTTCGGATCCGGATTGAAGAGGAACGCAAGCTCGCGGTCGGATGCGCGAAGAGTCGCCTGACCGCGGTTTTGGGTCAGATCGGACAGGTCGAAGGAGTAGGAATCGAAACGAATGACGGAGACTTCACCGGTTTGCGTTTTGCGGTGAACCTCGCCATCATGCATGATGAGTGACGTGCCCTTCTCGTCAACGGCGCCTTCACGTGCGTAGTAGATAAGCTCGAATGCGGGGTCGCGCTCATCGACGACGAACAAGCCCTTGAGCACGCGTCCGGCCAATCTCTCGGATATCTGTACGTAGAGGCCGGTGTCGATGCGGCGGAAGTTCTTCTCTTCAATCACCGTCGAGAGCAGATCCGCATAGGCAGCGGCCACCATCTGGCGAACCCCCGTCTTGGCCTTCGGCTCGACGACGTTGTCCACCAGAAACGAAAAGATGCTAATGACGGCGGCGAGGATGAGGATCGGGCGCAGGATAATGCTGCGCTTGGCGCCAGCCGCGTCGATGACGGTCAGCTCCGAATCGTTGTTCATCGTCGTCAGGGTCTGCGTCACACCGATGACAAGTGCGAACGGCAGCACGATCGGAATGATCGACGGTAGAATCAGCGTTGCCAGCTTGGCGAACGATCCCATCGACTGGCCGCTGTCGGTTACGAGATTGACGCGCTGCAGGACCTGAGTCGTCCAAATGATCGCGAGCACCGGCAACAGGGCAACGAGAAACATCTGGCCAACGCGCCGGAGTATGTATGTTTCAAGCAGTTTCATTAATGCCCTTGAACGCCATTTGCGAACCAATGCCGCTACGCAGCGAAATCCATCTACGCTGTTTGGGTCTCTTTTGCGACAAGCTGGAGTCGAAAATTCATTCAAATTTCAGATTTTTTTTTGCCCTGTGGCGAATCGGTAAGCGCAAGAAGACCTGCAAAGACAACAACGGACGAAAGCCAACCCAGGATGACGTCTGAAAGGTAGTGCGCGCCAAATGCAAGACGCATGGCAGGTGTCAGAAAGGCGATCGCTGTGAGGGGGAGGGCAAGCGCGAAGCGCGCCGGCTGTGGTATCAGGAAAATCAGACAGAAAACCCAGCCGGCGCCTGCCGCTTCGCCGGAAATGAAAGAGCAGTTCGATACGCATTTTCCGATCATGGAGCCCGCCTGCACGAAGTCGAGGTGGCCACCAAAATCCAGCGTTTGGGACGGTCGCGGTCTACCCCAGTATGTCTTGAGAATGAGATTGGCGAGGATCACGGGGCCGATCATCAGCGACGTGAGCGCAATCTTGAAGGAGCGGGCGCGCGCGAGGTTGAAAGTGGATCCGCAGTGCCCGTAGCACTCCAAAAGTTTCCACAAGAGGACGATGGCGATGAGGTAGGGAAGCCGGAAGAACAGCGTTCTCAGGAACCCGAGATAAGCCTCGTGCCGGTAGGGAAAGTAGCCGCAGTTTTTTCCGAATGTGGCTGGAGTGCTGCATGCCTCGCGCACAAAGAAATGCGCTGATGCGTAGACATCGATCTGCGGAAAGCCATTGAACAGCAGAAGCAGCAGCCACCACAGACAGAAAAGACCTATAAACACACGTGCGGGATCGCTGTCGGGCATTGGTATGCGCCAAGACGTCCTCGTCCCTGCAGGCATCAAAAGGGAAAGCAATTCGGAATTCCTGTGGACTCAATTCCGCGGGAGGAATATGCGCCGAAGATGACATCCCTTTAACGGGTTGGCGGTTAGTCAGGCCGCCACGGCCTCATCCCGAAGACTTGTTTTTGGGGGTGAAACCCGAAATGATCGGATAGAGCGGATTTAGGACAATCCCACTGGAGAAGACATGTCAGCCAAGTTCGATATCTCATTTGCAAGCTCCACCGAGATCGCCGGTGGCTACGCGGTCCTCCTGCAGGCAAGCGGAGCGGATCTTGCCGCCGGGGGCAAGCTTGCGGATCCCGCTGGCGTCATCGCGAGAGCCGCAAAGATCGCCGGCTTCTCCGCCAAGGCGACGACTGTGCTGGATCTCGTTGCGCCCGAGAGGTCCGCAGCTGAGCGGCTTATCGTTGTAGGACTCGGCAAACCTGAAGAGCTGACCGCTCACGATTGGCTGAAGGCTGGCGGCGTCGCCGCATCCAAGATTAAGAAGGCCGAAAAGGTCGCAATCTTCGTCGATGCGCCGGGTGCCGGCGTCGGAGCGAAGGAAGCGGCGGATTTTGCGCTTGGAATGCTTTTGCGCGCCTATAGCTTCGATACCTACAAGACCAAGAAGAAGGACGAGGACGGCAATGGCCGGAACGGGCAGGTGCCGATCAAGATCGTTACCGCCAAAGCGACAGAGGCGGCAGAAGCCTTCAAGCTCTCGGAAGCCGTTGCTGCGGGCGTTAACCTGGCCCGCGATCTTGTGAACGAGCCGCCGAATGTTCTGGGTCCGGTGGAGTTTGCCGCCAAGGCAAGCGAATTGCAGAAACTTGGGGTCGAGGTGGAAATCCTCACCGAGAAGGAAATGCAAAAGCTTGGCATGGGCGCCCTGCTGGGCGTGGCACAAGGCTCGGTCCGGCCCCCGCGTCTGGCGGTCATGCAGTGGAAGGGCGGCAAGAGCGGCGAGAGTCCGGTCGCCTTCATCGGCAAGGGCGTGGTCTTTGATACCGGCGGCATTTCGATCAAGCCCGCTGCCGGCATGGAAGAAATGAAGGGTGACATGGGCGGTGCTGCCGCTGTCACCGGCCTGATGCATGTCCTCGCTGCCCGCAAGGCAGCCGTGAACGCGGTCGGCATCATCGGTCTGGTCGAAAATATGCCCGACGGAAACGCGCAGCGTCCCGGCGACATCGTTACCTCGATGTCGGGCCAGACGATCGAGATCATCAATACCGATGCTGAAGGCCGGCTCGTTCTGTGTGACGCGTTGTGGTATTGCAACGATCGCTTCAAGCCGAAATTCATGATCAATCTGGCAACATTGACCGGCGCTATCCTTGTTGCGCTCGGCAATGTCCACGCCGGTCTGTTCTCGAATGACGATGAGCTCTCCGCGCAGCTGACCGCTGCAGGCTTGACAAGCAGCGAAAAGCTGTGGCGCATGCCGCTCGGCAAGGAGTACGACAAGCTGATCGACAGCAAGTTCGCCGACATGAAGAACTCCGGCGGCCGTCATGCGGGATCGATCACCGCCGCTCATTTCCTGAAGCGATTCGTGCAGGAAACGCCTTGGGCACACCTCGACATCGCAGGAACGGCAATGGGCTCGCCGCAGGATGAGATCAATCAGTCCTGGGGTTCCGGTTACGGCGTACGCCTGCTCGATGAGCTGGTGCGTGCCAACTACGAGTCATGACGGAAGTTCTGTTTTACCATCTGACGGAATCCAAGCTGGAGGATGCCCTCCCGCCGTTGCTCGAGAAAAGCGTCGAGCGCGGCTGGCGGGTCGCGGTGCAGTTGAAAGACGCTGCGCGACGCGACCTGCTCGATCAGCATCTCTGGACATTTCGCGAAGATAGCTTCCTGCCGCATGGCACGGATGAGGGGGACCTGGCGGCAGATCAGCCGGTTCTCCTTACGGTTTCCGAAGGGAATTCCAACGCGGCGACGGTACGATTTATCGTCGATGGAGCTGAGCCGCCGCCGGTCGAGCCTTATAGCCGCATCGTCTTCATGTTCGATGGTTACGACCAGGCGCAGCTCGAAGGGGCTCGCGCGCAATGGAAGAAGCTGAAAGGCGAGGGACATAACCTCACCTATTGGCAACAGACCCCGGAAGGGCGCTGGGAAAAAAAAGCATGAAAAAGCCCGCTTCAAGCGGTCCGCTTCAAGCGGGCTTTTTCATTTGAAATCAATCGTGGAAGGCGTCGACGAACTTGCGCCTGCCGAGCATGAAAGCATCGGCAACGTGGCGAAGCGGCGCCAGATCGACGTCGGATTTGCCGGCTTTGACAATTTCCGCAAAGCGCCGGTAAAGCGCGGGGTACTCTTCCTCGGGCGCCGAAAACTTCAGCTCGCCATTGATCGACAGCTTGGAGCCGCCTTCCGCAAGCTCCACATGGCCGGCTTCGGTTTCCGCGAGAATGTCCCAGCTCTGCTTGCCGGTCTGACGCCAGTCGAATTCGGCATGAACCGGCACGCCGTCAGCGTTCTGGAAGTGCAGATCCGCGGCGATCGGCGCATCGCGATTTTCCGGGAATTCGAGCGTTGCGCCTGTCAGGAAGATCGCCTTTGGGAGGATGTGGGTAACGATCGAAAGGGCGTTGATGCCCGGGTCGAAGACGCCAAGGCCGCCGGCTTGCCAGATCCAGTCCTGGTTCGGATGCCAGTGGCGAACGTCTTCCTTCCAGATGACATGAACGCTCTTGATCGTCGTCGACGCGAGGAAGGACCTCGTGGCTTCGACAGCTGCTGCGTAGCGGGAATGCCAGCTCGCAAACAGCGAAACGCCCTTGCTGGCCGCCAGCTTTTCGAGATCGGCCACTTCGCTTAGAGTCGCGCCCGGAGGCTTTTCGAGGAACACATGCTTGGCGGCGGAAAGCGCCTTGTGCGCTGCCTCGTAGCGATACTGCGGCGGCATGCAGAGCGAAACGGCATCGATCGCCGGAACGGCGTCGAGCATTGCATCGATCGTCGTGAAGCTCTGGATGCCTTCGACGGTGCCGTGGCGACTCGCCGTTGCAACGAGCTTGAAGTCCGGATTCTTTGCAATCGAGGGGAGGTGCTGGTCGCGGACGATCTTGCCGACGCCAACGATGGCGAGGTTGATAGGTGACATGCTGGTGCTCGCGTTCGGTGTTTCGCTCAAAAGTATGATTTATTTTGCGCCTGTTTTAGCAGAAAGAAACCGGGGGGCAAGGGTCGATAGGCCCGTCAGATGGACGCCATTTCGGCCGGTGCCGTCGGCTTCTTGAACTGCACCGTTACGACCTTATACCCCTCGGCCTCAAGGGTTGAAAGGAGCGTCGGCAGCATTGTCGCCGTGCGATTGTGGATGTCGTGCATGAGGATGATGCCGCGGCCCCGCTTGTGCAGCAGGTCCATCGTCCGCTTGGTGACGGCGGCTGGCGATGTATTGAAGTAGTCCTTGCTGTCGACGTCCACATCCATCACCACCATATCGCGCATTGCCACGGCGCCACGAAGCTTCCGGCTATCGGCAAGGTATGGAAAGCGAAAGAAGTTGACGTCGCCGCCGGTCGCCTTGGTCACGGCGGCCTCGCCGCGTGTGATTTCCTTCATGGCCATGTCGAAGGTCAGCGTCGCCAGGTTCTCGTGCTGGTAGGTGTGGCTGCCGATCGCGTTGCCTTCAGACGCGATCTTGCGGGCAAGCTCCGGATGTCGTTCCGCCAATTCGCCGACCATCATGAAGGCGCCCTTGACGCCGAAGTGGTCCAGTGTCGCGAGGACACGGTCCGTGCGGCCGGGGATCGGACCGTCATCGAAGCTGAGGATGACCTCCTAGTCCTGGAGGTGCAGGTCATGAATGGACGCGACGATGAGTGCTCGACCGGCGAGGTGATGCAGGCGGCTGTCGCTCGACATTTGGGGCAGGGCAGCATCGGTCCCCGTTGCCGGGCTGCCTTCAGGCGCGATGATGGAGGAGGTGGTCATTGTGGTGTCAGGCGCAGGATGCCTGGTGGATTGGCAGCCGGCCAGGGCCATGCTCAAGATGGCACCGGAAATGAGGGCAAAGCGATGCATAAAAGGGCTCAACAAATCAGTAATGAAAGTTGAGGCAACCTTGATGATTATGGTTAACGATCGGTTTCGATCGCCCCGGAAAGCGTCGAATCGTGCTCAACCCGACAAGCTTCCAGCCATACTTGTGGCTATCCTGCCATCGCTTCTTCGTATTCGGAGGAAAGCTCCAGCCACTGCTCCTCGGCGGCGGTGAGCTTTGCTGCAGCCTCGCCACGTTGCTTGGCCTTTTCCGCAGCCTTCGCAGGCGCCTTTTCGTAAAGCAGCGGATCCGCAAGTTCTGCATCAAGCGCCTGGATCAATTTCTCCAGCTTGCCGGTCAAGGATTCGATTTCGTTGATCTTTTTCTTGAGCGGCGCCAGCGAAGCGCGCTTCTCGGCATTGAGCTTGCGCTGGTCGGCCCTCGAGGCGGGTTCTTCAGCAAGCTGTGGTTTCTCGTCCTTCTTCTTGCCCGATGCGACAACGAGATCGCGGTACTCGTCCATATCGCCTTCGAAGGTCGTGACGGTGCCCTTGTTGACGAGCCACAGCCGATCGACGGTTGCCTCGATAAGGTGGCGGTCGTGCGAAATGAGAATGACCGCGCCCTCGTAATCGTTCAGCGCCTCGATGAGCGCCCGACGGCTGTCGATGTCGAGGTGGTTGGTCGGTTCGTCGAGGATCAGGAGGTTGGGCGCGTGGAAAGCCGCGAGCCCCATCAGCAGGCGCGCCTTCTCCCCGCCGGAAAGATCCTTGGCCGCGGTGGACATCTTTTCGGTCGCAAGACCCATCTGAGCGACTCGCGCCCGCACCTTCGCTTCCGGCGCGTCGAGCATCAAACGGCGCACGTGATCAACCGGCGACTGGTCCGGAATCAGATCGTCGAGCTGGTGCTGCGCGAAAAAGCCGATCTTCAGGTTAGGCGCGAGCTTGACCTCGCCCGCCTCCGCCGACATGCGACCGGAAATGAATTTCGCGAAGGTGGATTTGCCGTTGCCATTGGAGCCGAGCAGCGCGATGCGATCGTCATTGTCGATCCGCAGATTAAGGCCCTTCAGGATAGGTTTGCCGGGCTCGTAGCCAACAGCGCCGCCGCTGATAGCCACGATCGGGGAGGCAGGTTGCTTTTCCGGCTCGGGGAAGGTGATCGGCTGTACGTGGTCTTCGATGACGGCAGCCACCGTTCCCATGCGCTCCAACGCCTTGACGCGGCTCTGCGCCTGGCGTGCCTTGGAGGCCTTTGCCTTGAAGCGGTCGATGAAGCTCTGCAGGTGTTTGCGCGCCGCCTCGTTCTTGGCTCGCGCCTTCGTCTGCAACTCGTCCGCTTCGGCCTTCTGCCGTTCAAACTGGTCGTATCCGCCGCGATAGAAGGTCAGCTTCTTCTGATCGAGATGGACGATCGAGTTGACGGCGTTGTTCAGCAGGTCGCGGTCGTGGCTGATGACGATGACGGTGTGCGGATATCGGCGCACGTAATCCTCGAGCCACAGTGTGCCTTCGAGGTCGAGGTAGTTGGTCGGCTCGTCGAGGAGCAGCAGGTCGGGCTCGGAAAACAGCACCGCGGCGAGGGCAACACGCATCCGCCAGCCGCCCGAGAAGGACGACGCCGGACGCGATTGCGCCTCCTGGTCGAAACCGAGGCCAGCGAGGATGCTGGCAGCACGCGCTTCCGCGGAATGGGCGTCGATATCCACCAGCCGCATCTGGATTTCAGCGATGCGATGCGGATCGGTGGCGCTTTCCGCCTCCGCCAGCAAGGCTGAGCGCTCCTTGTCGGCTGCCAGTACGATTTCGATCAGCGCGTCTTCCGTTCCCGGTGCTTCCTGAGCGACCTGTCCGATGCGTGCATTCTTCGGGATCGACACGGAACCGCTTTCCGCGGCTACATCGCCGGTGATCACTCGAAACAGTGTGGATTTGCCGGCGCCATTCCGACCGACAAGACCGGCCTTCGTGCCGGCTGGCAGCGAAACGCTGGCGTGATCGAGAAGCAGGCGGCCGGCAATACGTGCGGAGATATCGGAAATCGTGATCATGGCCGGCGTTTTGGCCGAAAGCCGCGATCAGCGCAAGAGCCTCCGGCTCAGCGACCGAAGGCTTGCACGGGCTGCCGTCGATTTGACTGAGCGGCGTGAAGGGCAACGCGTGCATTTGCCTGCAGCTGCGATGCCGTCGTTGCGTCGGCGCTTAGAGCAATGCCGAGCGAAATCGTAAGGCCCGAGGGGGCAGCGTTGTCGGATGCCGCGAATGTCATGTGATCTTCTACCGACGCTCGGAGGCGATCGGCAATCGCCAGAGCTTCCTGCATCCCGACATTGGCGAACAGGAAGGCGAACTCGTCACCATCGGTGCGCGCAACAAGATCGTTCTTCTTGATCGACTTGCGGAAGAGATCCGCGAGCTTCTTCAGGAGGCGCGTGCCGATCTGTGTGCCGTAGCGGCTGTTGAATGCCTTGAAGTCGTCGACGTCGACCATGATGAGGGCGCTGCCGGCAGCACCTTCCTCCCGGTCGTAGAGATCGGCGATCGCCTTATTGAGGGCGATGCGGTTGGGGATCCCTGTGAGCTTGTCGGTGACCGACGCGGAATGAGCAGCAGCGATACCAAGCTCGATTGCTTCAAGGCGTTCGACGTCGCTCTCCAGCCGGGCCTCGATCTCCTTTTCCGAAGCGAGCACGTTTGAGAGGGAGGTCGACAGATACTCCATCTCGCTCATGAAGGAGCCGAGGCTTTGGTCAGGTTTTCCTGCAATGGATTGCAATGCTGTTTCTGCAGCGCGCAGGAATGCCTGCTTCTGGCGCAAGCTGTCCGAAAGTCGGTCCGCCGCGTCGCGCAGCATCCTGCTTGTCTCTGCATGCGAGATTTCGCTTGAGAGACCGCAATGGCTGACGAGCCGATACTTCAGGCCGATTTCATCGAGCGAGGCTTGCCGCGGGCTTGGCCCGAGCGCCGCGATGTCCTGTGCTAGGGCAGCATTCTGGCCGATGATCGCCTCGTACAGGAGTTCGTAGTTGCGCGGCAGGCCGGCAATCGCGAGCCGTGTCATATGCTGGGCGATCCGCTGAATATCGGTGGGGGCGGCGGGCGGGCGCGGTGCGGCTTCTCGTTGTACCTGTGAGTTTGGCGCAGTTCGCATGACGTTCCCCTCGTGCCGACTGTGGCGCCGGCGGTTGGCTTCTCTATGCAACTACCGCGCTAAAAATAGCTTAAATTCGGTCGTTTGTAGTTGAATTGTGGTGCTGAACAGTGAAACGCGGTTAATGGAGCGTATCCATCTGACATTTACTGTCCTGGCGGACGTTGGATGTTGGTTGTAGCGGAACCGGTATCGTGTGGCGAAGCGCGTGTTGGAGACGTCGCTATCAGTCGACGAGGGGCAATCGTTACATGACAGGCGCGTGAAATTGCCCATGCCCACTTGTTTTCAGGCTATCGGGCGGGTAAACACCGCCCACTTTTCCCACGAAATAAAGGAATTTGACCCATGGCGATTGAACGCACTTTCTCGATGATCAAGCCGGACGCAACGAAGCGCAACCTGACGGGCGCTATTACCAAGATGCTCGAAGATGCCGGCCTGCGTGTCGTCGCCTCCAAGCGCGTCTGGATGAGCAAGCGGGAAGCTGAAGGCTTCTACGCCGTTCACAAGGAACGCCCGTTCTTCGGCGAACTCGTTGAAACCATGACCTCCGGCCCGACCGTCGTTCAGGTTCTGGAAGGCGAAGGTGCCATCCTCAAGAACCGCGAAGTCATGGGTGCGACCAACCCGGCAAACGCTGACGAAGGCACGATCCGTAAGGTTCACGCCCTTTCGATCGGCGAAAACTCGGTTCACGGCTCGGACGCTCCGGAAACCGCTGCCCAGGAAATCAAGTACTGGTTCTCCGACACCGAAATCGTCGGCTGATTCAGGCTCTCAGCGAAACCGCTGAAGCTTTTGAATTGACTGAAAGCCGGGGCTTTGCTCCGGCTTTTCTACGTTGAAGGACAGGTTGCGGCAGTATCGTAGTCCACGGTGCCGTCAGGTTTGAAAACCTCGGGGTTCTTCGTATAGAGCGGCCCAACGACGAGGGGCTTGCCGGGCATGACCGACTGATCGAGGCTGGAGATCACCTCGGTCTTCAGGCTCTGCAAGGTTTCGCCCCTGGCATCGACGAGGCGAACGTTCACCGCGTAAGGCTTATCCTTCTTGACGCAATGAAGTGCGGGGCTCTGCAGCGTGATCTTGTCCCAGAACGGATAGATCTTTTCGTTTGTGACCAGCACGTCACCGCCCGCCGGGTTCTCGAACTCCGCGATGGCGACGGTGCCTTCCGGTATCGGCGCCTTCTTGTTCAGGGTCACGACATAGGTCGCGACCGCGATCCTGTAGTTGAAAACGAAGACGCGACCGCTGATCTCGACCAGCTTGTCGGTCTCTCGCTGGCATCCCGTCAGCATTGCGGCTGCAACGGAAACGGCCATCAACAGCGCTTTCATGGCGCTTCCTCCTCTTTCCTGCGGCGATAGTGGCGGCTCGCCTTGGCGCGATTGCCGCACACCGCCATGTCGCACCAGGCGCGACTTCTGTTCTTGCTCCGGTCGATGAAGAGCCAGCCGCAGTTGCGGCAGATCTTCATGCGCTCGGGATCCGGCATCGCGATCAGCCGCAACACCGAATGCGCTGTTGCCGCATCAAGGCCGTTTGCTCCATTGGCGCCACGCAACGTGCGCGCCAGCGCTTCCAGAAGATCGGCGAGCAGCCGGTCATCGGTTTCGCCTGAAACACGAGTCCGGAAATACCTGTCCGTCGCCTCGCGCAACTCCAGAAAGTTTCTTTTGTTCTGTGGGGCCGGAGCGGCCATGTCGCCGAAGAGCGCCCGCTCAGCGCAGAATTCCGCCGCTGCCTGCGGAAAGGCTTCCAGTTGAGCGGGTGCTTCGAAACGGTCGATCCGTCGCGCCCCGTCATGGCGAAGCACGACGCTGTTGGCGACATCCAGCGCCAATGCGCCTCCGGAAAAGCGGTGTGGGGTCCAGGCAAAGCTCATGATGAAAATATAACTGGTAAAATAAGTTTTGCTAGTTATGATTTATGCAATCAGGAGCTTTTGATGGCCTATCTGCTGCAGCAATTGGCGAACGCGGTACCGCTGGCTGCGCTCTATGGTGCGCTTGCCTTTGGCTACGCCGTCGCCTTCGGGGTCACTAAGCGTGCGGACATCACCTATGGCGCGATCTTCGCGTTCTCGGGCCAGATTCTCCTGCTTTTCACGGATCTTGGCTACAACAGGCTCTGGTTGATCCTGCCGGCTGCGCTGGCGCTGGGGGCTCTGTTCTCGCTCATCTATTCGATGCTGGCCGCGGTCTGGATTGGCCGTTCCATCATGCTGCCGCTGGTTCGCCAGTCGTCGAACACCGTGATCGTCGCGGCGCTCGGCATCACCATCGTGCTGATGGAGACGGCGAGGCTCGCATCCGACACCAAGAGCCTATGGCTTTCGCCGTTCCTGAACAGCGTCGTCGTCTTCTGGAATGACGGGGCGTTTAAGGTGACGCTCACTGAGATCCAGCTGATCAATACCGCATTGATGTGCGCCATGATCGCGCTCGGCGTTGCCGTCATGAGGCTGACCTCCTGGGGCCGCGTCTGGCGGGCCGTGACCGACGATCCCCTGGCCGCAGAATTATGTGGCACCAGCGCCGATCGCGTCTTTCTCGTCGCCTACGCGGCGGCTGCCCTGATCGCCACGGCATGCGGCATTCTTGCGACCTTCTATTACGGCACGATGGATTTCGGTGCTGGCCTGATGTTCGGCCTCAAGGTGCTGATGGTGGCAGCCGTCGGCGGATATTCAGATCCGTTGAAGTCGGCCGGCGGTGCCGCCGGTCTCGGTGTCGCGGAGACGATGTGGAGCGCTTACGGCCCTTATCTCTGGCGTGACCTTGTGGTGTTCTCGCTGCTCGTGCTTCTTCTCGTCCTCAGCCGGAGGGAGCGGGCGATACCCTGACTATTTCCATTTGTCGCGGGCAGCGTCATCCGCATCCTTGGCCGCGACCCATCCGCCCGTCGAACCATCCTTGCCGTGCTCCTTCTTCCAGAAGGGAGCGGCTGTCTTCAGATAGTCCATCACGAAGTTCGCGCCATCGAACGCGGCCTGCCGATGCGGCGCCGCGGCGATGACAAGCACGATATTCTCCCGTGCGGCGATCTTGCCGTAACGGTGGATGGCGGTCAGCCCGAGGAGCCCGAAGCGCTCGATCGCAAGGTTGGCGATCCGGCTCATCTCGGCCTCGGCCATGCCCGGATAGTGTTCGAGTTCGAGTGCTGCAAGCTTGCCGCCTTCGTCACGGCACAGGCCCGAGAATGTGACGATCGCGCCGATGCCGCTGGTTTGCGTACTGAGCCGATCGACTTCCGCCTGAAGGTCGAAGTCCTCGCGTTGGACGCGAATATAAGGCTCGACCTTGCTGCTCACTTCAGCCTCCGGTCATCGGCGGGAAGATGCCGATCTCCCTGGCGTTGCCGATCGGTTCGTCATGCTCGACGTGCTCCTGGTCGACCGCGACGCGGATGACGTCTGGAAACTGAAGCGCGGTCTCATATTCTTCGCCCATCGTCTTCAAATGATTCAGAAGGTCGGCAACGGAAACGACGGAAGAGGGCAAGGTCATTTCTTCTTCGGCCTTGCCGATCCGTTCGCGCACCCAGGCGAAATAGACGAGCTTTGTCATTCTTCATCATCCACGATGTGCTTGAGGCCCGCCCGGAAATAGTCATAGCCGGTATAGATCGTCAGCAGTGCTGCGATCCAGAGAAGGCCGATGCCGGTCTTCGTTGTGTAAGGGAAGATTTCGTCGCCAGCAGGGCCAGCGAGCAGGAACGCGATCGCAACCAGCTGCACCGTCGTCTTCCACTTGGCAATCCGTGTCACGGGCACGCTGACCTTCAGGGCCGCCAGATATTCGCGCAGACCGGAGACCAGGATCTCGCGGCAGAGAATGGTGATTGCAGCCCAGATCGACCAACCGGCAATCGTCTGGTCGGCCGCTACCAGGAGAAGAATGGAGGCGACCAGCAGCTTGTCGGCGATCGGATCGAGCATTCGGCCGATGTTCGACGTCTGGTTCCATATGCGGGCGAGATAGCCGTCGAGAAAGTCGGTGATCGACGCGATGATGAAGATCCACAGCGCCACCCATCGTGCCGTATTGCTGATCGCCAGCTTTCCTTCGAGGAAAAAGCACAGCACGATCAACGGTACTGCCAGAATGCGGCCATAGGTCAGCAGGTTCGGTATATTATATGCGCGCGATGCCATGAAACATGTCTCTGAAGTTATGTGCTCGTAGATGACGGCTTTGAGCGTAAAGCGTCAACATTCTTTCTATTTTTTCGCTGCCTTTGCGTGGAATTTGCGACTGACGCCACCTATTTCGCGGCGTCATCATGAAAATGATTATAAACCTGCTTGGCGACGGTCTCCGAAATGCCTTCGACGGTCATCAGATCGGACAAAGCGGCGCGGGAGACCGCTTTCGCGGTTCCGAAGTGCTGCAACAGGGCGCGCTTGCGCGACGGTCCGATCCCGCCGATCTCATCAAGCGGGTTCTTGACCATCTCCTTCTTGCGCCGGGCGCGATGCGAGCCGATGGCGAAGCGGTGCGCTTCGTCGCGCATGCGCTGGATAAAATAGAGTACGGGATCGCGCGGCGGCAGCGTGAAGCTCTCGCGTCCCGGTGGGAAGAAGCGCTCGCGCCCGGCGTCGCGGTCGACGCCCTTGGCAACGCCGATGGCGATCACACTGTCGGTGATCCCCAATTCCTCAAGGATCGCACGCACGGCCGTCATCTGTCCCTGGCCGCCGTCGATCAGGATGACGTCGGGCCAAGCGGGGAAGGGCATGTCGGCGGCATCCGCCGGCGATGCCGGTTGGCTGCGATCGGGAATGCCTTCTTCTTTCAGCAGACGCGAGAAGCGTCGTGTCATCACCTCGCGCATCATGCCGAAGTCGTCGCCCGGCGTGATGTCGGTCGATTTGATGTTGAACTTCCGGTACTGGCTCTTCACGAAGCCTTCCTGTCCCGCGACGACCATGCCGCCGACCGCATTGGTGCCCATGATGTGCGAGTTGTCGTAGATCTCGACGCGCTGTGGCACATAGGGAAGCTTGAAGGTCGCCTTGAACCCCTCGAGCAACCGCGATTGCGACGCGGTTTCAGCGAGTTTGCGGCCATGCGCCTCGCGGGCATTGGCAATCACGTGCTCCACGAGGTCACGTTTCTCTCCGCGCTGCGGAATGAGGATCGATACTTTGTGTCCGGCCTTTTCGCCGAGCGCGGCAGCGAGCAGTTCGAGTTCCTCGACGGTCTCCGACAGCAGGATTTGCTTCGGTACCGGCTTGTCGTCGTAGAACTGCGCGAGGAAGGCGTTCAACACCTCGGCAGCCGAGAGCTGCGGGTCAGCCTTCGGGAAATAGGCGCGGTTGCCCCAGTTCTGCCCAGTGCGGAAGAAGAACACCTGGATACAGGAGATCCCGCCCTCATGATGGATCGCAAAGACATCCGCCTCTTCCACGCCCGCGGGGTTGATGCCCTGGTGACTGGAAACATGCGACAGCGAAGCCAGGCGGTCGCGGTAGACGGCGGCGCGTTCGAAGTCGAGATCCTCGGCAGCGACATTCATCGCCTCGGCCATATGCTCCTTGATTTTCTGGCTCTTGCCGGAGAGGAAATCCTTGGCCTCCTGCACGAGCTCGGCGTAGCCCTCGTCACTGATCTCATGCGTGCATGGCGCCGAACAGCGCTTGATCTGGTAGAGAAGGCAGGGGCGGGTGCGCGTCTCGAAGACGCTGTCGGTACAAGTCCTGATGAGGAAGGCGCGCTGCAGCGAGTTGATCGTCCGACCGACGGCGCCGGCTGACGCGAAGGGACCGAAATAGTCGCCCTTGCGAGCGCGGGCGCCGCGGTGCTTGAAGATGGCCGGGGCGCGGTGGTCCCCCGTGATCAGAATGTAGGGAAACGACTTATCGTCACGTAAGAGCACATTAAAACGAGGCCGCAAGCGCTTGATAAGATTCGCTTCAAGCAGCAGCGCTTCCGTCTCGGTGCGGGTCGTCACGAACTCCATGTTCGCCGTCAGCCGTACCATCTGGGCGATCCGGTTGGAGTGCACGCGCCCGAGCGCGTAGTTGCTGACGCGCTTCTTCAGGCTGCGGGCCTTGCCGACGTAAAGCACGTCGCCGGCTTCGTTGAACATGCGGTAGACGCCAGGGCTGTTGGGCAGTCGCTTGACGAATTCGGCGATCAGGTCGGCGCCGACGAGGCCGGTTTCGTTCACCCCGCCTTCGTTCCAATCGATCGCAGTCGTGGTGGGCGCAGCGGAGACGTCGCTCTCCACTTCGATTTCGTCGTCTGCGTCGTCCGTTTCGTCGTAAAGAACGCCGCCATCCGGCAGCTTTCTTGAATTCATTCCGTAATCTCCGCCACATCGGGCGTCTGCCAGGCAAGATGCTGGCCACCATCCAGGGCAATCATTTGACCGGTGATCGAGGGCGTTTCGTAGAGGAAGCGAATCGTTTTGCCGAATTCCCCGAGCTGCGGCCCTCGTTTGAGGATAAGCGCTGAAACCTGCGCTTGGAAGTCTTCTTGCGACTGTCGCTCGCTCGGCATCGAGGGGCCGGGACCGATCGCATTGACACGGATACGCGGCGCGAGCGCCTGCGCCATGGTCTGCGTCGCCGTCCACAGGGCGGACTTAGACAGTGTGTAGGAATAGAAGCTCGGCCGCAGCGCCCAAACGCGCTGGTCGATGATGTTGACGACGAGACCATCCGTCTCGTCGGGCAATTGCGCCGCAAAGCCGGCCGACAGAATCGAGGGGGCGCGAACATGGACCGCGAAGTGCTCGTCCCAGGCGTCGGCATCGATGTGGCGGACGGAGTCCTCGTGGAAAACAGAGGCGTTGTTGACGAGGAGATCGATTGGCCCGATCGCTTCCGATGCCCTTTTTATCAGGTCGCTCGTCTCGCCAACTTCCGTAAGGTCTGCCCTTACGGCAATCGCCCGGGAACCGTTTTGCCGCAATTCCGCCGCGAAATTCTCGGCCTCCTCAATCGAGCGGCTGGCATGGATTGCGACCGCAAAGCCATTCGCAGCCAAATCCACAGCGATTGCCCGGCCTATTCTTTTCGCCGCCCCCGTCACCAGCGCCGTTCGAAGTCTTTTCTTGTTCAAAATAATGCCTTTTCGCCGCGCAACTGTGTTCGCTGCTTATATAGGCGCGGGAGAAGATGAGATAAATAGCCGTTTTCATTGCGATGTTGCCGGAATTACTGTATGTATTATTTAAGAATATAATTCCGTAAAATAAGTATTCATGATTTAACTATTCATTATGGTTAACAAATAGTCTGTTGCGGCAAAGCAACATCGAATTTCAGCCGCCCCCGCGCCACAATCAAATCACAATTTGGCTCTTTCAAATCCTCAATTGGGCATCAATTTCCCTTCCGAACCGCAAGGGACATTTGTAATAACCCGCGAATGCTTCGCTGTAGGACAGTTGACGAAGGGGCGCGGGTCTGAAAGGAGACGAGTATGCGTACGTTTATTGCTAGCCTGTTGGTTTCGACCGTTGCCCTTGGTGGGTTTTCCGCCGCTTATGCAGCCGATGCCGTTGATCAGATCCCGGAAGCTCCGGTTGCACAGAATGAGCCGGCTCCCGCTGCCAACTGGCAGGGCTTCTACCTCGGTGGTGCCGGCACCTACAACATGGGCGGCTTTGGCAACAAGTACAACGCGCGTGCGCTCGGCGGCCAAGTCTACACCGGCTACAACTGGCAGGCTGGCCAGATCGTTTACGGTGCCGAAGCCGACATCGGCTATTCCGGTGCTGACGGCGCTGCTGGCGGCGGCGAAGGCAAGAACGAAGTCAACGGCTCGATCCGCGGCCGTATCGGCTACGACCTGAATCCGTTCCTGCTGTACGGCACGGCCGGTCTCGCTGCGACCAAGAACAAGTTCAGCAACGCCGCTGGCTCCGACACTGACACGTCGCTCGGCTACACGGTTGGTGCAGGAGCGGAAACCTTCGTCACCAACAACATCACGGCCCGTGTCGAGTACCGCTACACCAACTACGCTGACAGCGACTTCCACGTCGGCGGCGCGAACATTTCGCGTGGCTACGACGAGCACAGCGTCAAGGTCGGTATCGGCGTCAAGTTCTAAGCCGAACATCGAATGCGGAAAAGCCGGGTTCCCATCCCGGCTTTTTTGTTTCTGCGATGAACTGCTTGCGGCCTATTTGGGAAAGTCAGTCGAGACGGCAAGCTCACGCCATGCAGCGAGTTCTTTGGCGACATGGGCGTTCTTGGCTTCGATCACCGCCACGGTATCGCTCCCGAAGGGCATGCGCAGCGGAGGATTGTCCGAATGCGCCAGCGTGACCATCGCCTTGGCAAATCGAGCAGGGTCGCCGGGCTGCTGGTGGTTATGGCCGGCTGCGAATTCGCGCATCGCGCCGACCGGCGTCTCCTTGTAGTCGGCAATCGAGCTGGGACTAACGGCCAGTGAGCTCTCGTCGAGGAAGTCGGTGCGGAAGAAGCCGGGCTCGACGACCGTCACCTTGATGCCGAGTGGGGCCACTTCAGCAGCGAGAGCCTCGGAGATACCTTCGACCGCGAACTTGGTCGAGCAATAGATACCCCAGCCGGCATGCGACTCGTAGCCGCCGATGGACGAGATATTCAGCACCTGCCCCGAGCGCTGGCGACGCATGTGCGGCAGGACCGCGCGGGTGACCTTCAGCAGGCCGAAGACGTTTGTTGCGTAGAGCTTTTCGATCTCCTCAGTGGTTGCTTCTTCCACGGCGCCGAGCAGGCCGAAACCGGCATTGTTGAGCAGGATGTCGATCTTGCCGAAGCGCTTGACGGCTGCTTCAGTTGCCTTGTGCGCCGAGGCTTCGTCCGTCACGTCAAGCGACACGGCGAGCAGATTGGGATGATTGCCGAATTTCTCTTCAAGACCCTTCGGGTTACGCGCCGTAGCGACAACGGCGTCGCCGGCATTGAGAGCTTCCTGGGCGATGAGGGCGCCGAAACCACGCGATGCCCCTGTAATGAACCAGACACGCATGACGATCTCCTTTGTCCGTTGCGCTGCGATTTGCTTACGGAGTGAAGGTAGCGTATTGGCATAACTGAGAGAATTTACGTTGTGTTTCATAGGGTGCTGAGAAAAATTCATCAATGAAACGTGTCCGTTCGACCGATCTTGCGATTTTCCTGGCGATCGCCAACCACCGAAGCTTCAGGAAGGCATCGGTCGAACTGGGTGTCACGGCGTCTGCCCTCAGTCACGCGCTGCGGGCAATCGAGGAACGGTTGGCAGTCCGCCTCGTCAACCGGACGACCCGTGGCGTAGCTCTGACCGAGGCCGGCGAGCGACTGTACGACCGCATCCGACCGGCATTCCTCGACATCGATGCAGCCCTCGACGATCTCAACAGCTTCCGCGGCCAACCGCATGGCAAGCTGCGCATCAATGCGGCGCGGGTCTCCACCAAGCTTGTGCTGTTGCCGATCGTCTCTCGTTTCCTGAAGGCCTATCCATCCGTCGAGGTCGAGATTGTCATCGATGACGGACTGATCGATATGGTGTCATCGGGCTTCGATGCCGGTGTGCGCTTTGGCGAAAGCATCGAGGCCGATATGATTGCGGTGCCGATCGGTCCGCGCCACCGTTTTGCGGTAGTTGCCGCGCCGAGCTACTTCGAGAGCCGGAACCGTCCGTTGACGCCGCACGATCTGCGTGACCACGAATGCGTGCGCTACCGCTTTGCCGGTGGCGCCTTCTATCGATGGGAGTTCGAGCGCGGCGGCATCGAACTGGAGATCGAAGTCAGTGGTCCCCTGACATTGGGCGATCAGGACATTATCCAGGATGCCGTGCTGCGCGGTTGCGGTCTCGGATACCTTTTCGAAGAGCAGGCGCAAGCGGCGATCGCAGAGGGCAGGCTGATACGCGTGCTGGAAGATTGGTGCCCTTTCTATCCGGGCTTCTTCCTCTATTATCCGAGCCGCCGGCAATTGCCGACGGCGCTCCGGGCCTTCATCGATTTCGTCAGGGCCGACAAGGGAACGTCTCAGGTCTGAGGTTTCAGTTCGCCGTAGGCGGCAAACTTCTTTTCGAATTCGCGGCCCCAGCCGATCAGTTCGGCGTGATCGGCTTCCCATTGTTCCTTGAAGCGCAGATCGAGATACCCGAGCGTGGCGGCAAGCGCGAAGTGGCCGCCGTGCAGCCGCTTGCCGATCTTTGGCAGGTGCACACTGAGATGGTTCAAGCCGCTGACGGCCTTCTTCCACTGCCGGTCGATCCACGGCTGGTGGACCTTTTCCTCGTCGCGGAAGCGCCGCTCATAAACGATCGCCAGCAGGCAATCGCAGATACCGTCGCATAGTGCCTCGAGGATTTCCGCCTCGGTCCGCTTGCCGTTCTTGGCAGGGTAGAGCTTCTTGCCTTTCAGCCGGTCGAAAAAGTGCATGATCGCGACGCTGTCGAAGATTGACAGCCCATCGTCGGTTAGCAGTGTCGGGATTTTGCCGAGCGGATTGTTATCGACCAGGATCGCCGGGCCGGCATTGGTATCCACTCGGATTTCGATGGCGTCGAGCTCCAGATAGCGCGCCGCCATGCGCACCTTGCTGGAATAGGGAGACGTCGGTGCGCAAAGGATCTTCATGGTCATTCTTCCATACGGTCATGTCTTGGCGCGACTATTTCGCGCCAGCTAGAGTCGGTCAATCGTCCTTTGCCGCCTTGGTTTCGCCGCGCAGCCAAAACGCTCGATGCGACGCGTAGCGATCCTGTGCAAGATGGTCCTTGAGCGCGGGTAGAAGCGCATGCAACTCGTCCTTCAGCGTGAAGGGCGGATTGACGATGATCAGGCCGGAGCCGGTCAATCCGTTGATCCCCCGGTCGCTGCGGACGATGAGCTCGGCGCAGAGAATCTTCGGAATGTCGAGGGCCTGCAGCGCCTCGTGGAATTCCTTGATCGGCGCCCCCTTCTTCAGCGGATACCACAGGCAATAGGTGCCGCCGGGGAAGCGGCGATAGGCTTTCGCCAAACCATCCACAAGGCGTTCGTATTCGCCATCTTCCTCGAACGGCGGATCGACCAGGACGATGCCGCGTTTCTCCTTCGGCGGCAGGTGTGCGCCGAGCGAGAGCCAGCCGTTGAGCTCGGTGATCCGCACCTGATGATCGCCCTCGAAAAGCCGATGCAGCCGGGCAAAGTCCTCCGGATGCAATTCCATCGCGGAGAGCCGGTCCTGCGGTCGAAACAGCATGCGGGCGAGCTTTGGAGAGCCGGGATAAAGGCGGATGCCGCCCTCCGCGTTTAGCTCACGCACGGCGGATAGATAGGGCTCCAGCAACTCGGCGACCTGTGGAGCAAGCTCTGTGTCCAGGAGCTTGCCGATGCCCTCGCTCCATTCACCGGTCTTTTGAGCCTCCTCGGAGGAGAGGTCGTAAAGCCCGATGCCGGCATGCGTGTCGAGCACGCGAAAGGCCGCATCCTTCTTCTGCATGTAGCGGATCAGTCGCGCCAGGACGGCGTGCTTGAGCACATCGGCAAAATTGCCCGCGTGGTAGATATGGCGGTAGTTCATTTTCGCTGATGCCCGTGATGAATTCACCTGATCGACGACATTTGTGGCTTTTGGCCGGTTTCCGGTTCGAATATAGAAAAGCCATGAACATTGCGACCCCCATTCACGCCAAATCCGCCAAGTCGAATGTTAGGCTCGGTCACACCGCCTGTCCGCACGACTGTCCCTCCACTTGCGCGCTGGAGGTGGAGATCGGCGACGATGGCCGCATGGGCCGTGTGCGCGGAGCAAACAATCACAGCTACACCTCGGGAGTGATCTGCGCGAAGGTCGCGCGCTACGCCGAGCGCCTCTATCATCCGGACCGGCTGATGCACCCGCTGCGCCGAACAGGCGCCAAGGGGGCAGGGCAGTGGCAGCAGATTTCCTGGGACGATGCGCTGGATGAAATCGCCGAAGCCTTCGTCAAGGCGGAAGCCAGGGACGGCAGCGAAGCGATCTGGCCCTATTTCTACGCCGGAACGATGGGCTGGGTTCAGCGCGACTCGATCGAGCGCCTGCGCCACGCCAAGCGCTATTCCGGCTTCTTCTCGTCGATCTGCACCAACCCGGCCTGGACCGGTTTCACCATGGCGACGGGAACGCTGCGCGGACCCGACCCGCGTGAGATGGGCGGCACCGATTGCGTCGTGATCTGGGGCACGAATGCGGTGTCCACCCAGGTCAACGTGATGACCCACGCGATCAAGTCCCGCAAGGAGCGCGGCGCCAAGATCGTCGTGGTCGACATCTACGACAATCCGACGATGAAGCAGGCCGACATGGCGCTGATCGTCAAGCCGGGTACGGATGCCGCGCTGGCATGCGCCGTCATGCACATCGCCTTCCGCGACGGCTATGCCGATCGCGAGTACATGGCAAAGTATGCCGACGATCCTGCCGGCCTTGAAGCGCATCTGAGGACGAAGACGCCCGAGTGGGCCGCCGCCATCACCGGCCTTTCCGTTGATGAGATCGAAGCCTTCGCGCGCCTCGTCGGCATAACGAAGAAGACCTATTTCCGCCTCGGCTACGGCTTTACCCGCCAGCGCAATGGCGCGGTTGCCATGCATGCGGCGGCCTCGATCGCGACGGTGCTCGGCTCCTGGCAATACGAAGGCGGCGGTGCCTTCCATTCCAACAGCGATATCTTCCGCATGAACAATGCGGAACTGACCGGCAAGGCGATGAAGGATGCGGATATCCGCATGATCGACCAGTCGCAGATCGGCCGCGCGTTGACTGGCGATGCCGTGGCGCTCCGCCATCGCGGCCCGGTGACGGCAATGCTGATCCAGAACACCAATCCGGTGAACATCGCCCCCGAACAACGGCTGGTGAAACGCGGCTTCGCTCGCGAGGACCTCTTCGTCGCGGTGCACGAGCAGTTCATGACGGAGACGGCCGAGATGGCCGACATCGTCATTCCAGCAACGATGTTCGTCGAGCATGACGATATCTATCGCGCCGGGGGCCAGAACCACATTTTGCTCGGCCCTAAGCTGGTTGAGCCGCCGGAGACCGTCCGGACGAACCTGTTCGTGATCGAAGAACTGGCAAAGCGTCTCGGTGTCGCCGATCGCCCCGGTTTCGGTTTCACGGCCCGCGAAATGATCGATCGGCTTCTCGAAGCCAGCAACCTGCCGGGATACGACCATTTCCTCGAACACAAATGGTTCGACCGTCAGCCGGATTTCGAGGATGCGCATTTCCTCAAGGGCTTCGCGCATCCTGACGGCAAGTTCCATTTCCGCCCGGACTGGGTCGACGGCCCTGCGCCGAACAAGCCGCCGGCCGCTGTCGGTGCTCTCGGACCATACAAGCAGCTGCCGGCGTTTCCGGATCAGGTCGATGTTATCGAGCTTGCCGATAGCGAGCATCCGTTCCGCTTGGCAACGTCGCCGGCGCGCAACTTCCTGAATTCCAGCTTCTCCGAGACGAAGACCTCGCGCCAGAAGGAAGGGCGGCCGGAACTGATGATGAACCCCGCCGATGCGACGGCAGGCGGCATCGAGCATGGCGACCTCGTGCGGATCGGAAACAACCGTGGCGACCTTCGGATCCATGTGCGCGTCACCGAGGAGGTCAAGCCGGGCGTGTTGATTGCCGAAGGCCTCTGGCCGAACAAGGCGCATATCGACGGTGAAGGGATCAACGTGCTGACCGGCGCCGATCCGGTCGCGCCCTATGGCGGCGCGGCGGTCCACGACAACAAGGTCTGGCTCCGCAGGGATGTTGCATGACGAAATTTGACAAGGCAAAAGCCGAGATCGTTAATGAAAAGACGCTCTCGAACGGCTGGACGCGCCTGAGCGACTTCCAGATCGACTATACGGATTCCGACGGCGAGACGCATCGGTTGCAGCGCGAGGTCTACCATCGCACGCCGGCGGCGACGATCCTGCTATACGATCCGAAGCGAGACACCGTTGTCCTCGTGCGGCAGTTCCGGCTGCCGGTCTTCCTGCATGGTGAGCCGGCCTGGGTCATCGAAGCCCCGGCAGGGCTGTTGGATGGTGATGCCCCGGAAGTGGCGATCCGCCGCGAAGCTGAAGAAGAAACCGGCTTTCGCGTCCGCGATGTGCGCTTCCTTTTCAAGGCCTACAGTTCGCCGGGCTCGAGCATGGAACTGCTGCATTTCTTCGCCGCGACGTTCGACACCACCGATCGGGTATCGGATGGCGGCGGCCTTGCTCACGAGCACGAAGATATCGAAGTTCTGGAAGTGCAGCTCGACAAGGCGATGGCGATGATCGAGCGTGGGGAAATTGTTGATCTGAAGACGATTGCGTTGCTGCAATGGGCCACATTGAACCGCGGGTCGCTGCGATAGCCGCAGGTTCAATCATGCGCGGTTCGTCGTTCACACCGATGTCATGAATCAGCGCTATGCGCTCCGCCTTGTCATAAATACGCGCTTGGAGAAAAACCGATGTGGCTCAGCAATTTTACTCTCGTCCTTCCAGATGAGATCGTGAGCCGCGGCTCGGTGCGCGTCGAGGACGGCGTAATCGCTGAAATCAGGCCGGAACCGGTCGCCAACACCGCAATCGATGGTGGTGGGCGCTTGCTGATGCCGGGCTTCGTGGACCTTCACGGCGACATGGTGGAGCGCGAGATCGCGCCGCGCCCGAATGCGCCGATGCCGATCGATTTCAGCATCCATGAACTGGATAAGAAGCTGGCCGCTGCAGGCGTCACGACGGCGTTTGCCGCCGTCTCCTTCGCAACGGAAAGCGTCTACGGCCATGTCCGCTCGCTTGAGACCACCTCGGCCGTCATCGAGGGTATCAACCGACTCCAGGATGATTTGCTTATCGATCACCGCGTCCATGCGCGCTATGAGATCACCAACCTCGGTGCCGCGCCGGCGCTCGAGAAGCTGCTTGAAGCCGGCCACGTCGACATGGTCTCGCTGACCGACCATACACCGGGGCAGGGGCAGTATAACAACATCCAGAGCTACATCCTGAGCATTGCCGAGCGCCGGGCCATTTCCGAGGAGATGGCCGCCGAGATGGTCGCCAAGCGCATCGAGATGCGCAACAATCCGGAGATCGAGATCAAGCTGAAACAGGTCGTCGATCTCGCCCTGAAACACAAGCTGTCGCTCGCCTCCCACGATGACGATAGCGCCGAGAAAGTCGCGCAAATGCACGATCTCGGTGTCACGATCAGCGAATTTCCGGTGACGCTTCCGGCGGCGGAAGAAGCGCGGCATCGCGGTCTCTGGACGCTGATGGGGGCTCCGAACGCCCTGCGCGGCCAGTCCATGTCCGGCAATCTCAGTGCGATCGATGCAGCAGCCGCTGGCCTGCTGACCGTCATCGCTGCCGATTATCATCCCGCGGCCTTCGTGCCCGGCATCTTCAAGATTGCCGACCGCACGAGCCTGCCTTACGCCGTTGCCATGGCGACCCGTAATGCGGCGCGTTCCGCAGGTCTTCTGGATCGCGGCGAGATCGCCGTTGGGCAGCAGGCGGATCTCGTGGTTGTTGAAGCCGGCGACGTGCACCGCATCCGCGCGACGTTCCGCAAAGGCCGTTTCGTTTACAGCGACGGCACCCTGCACCAGCCTCGGGCGCTTGCCGCCTGAGGCCAAGAGCATGTCTCCGAAAGTGGGAACCGCTTTCAGGACAAACACATGCGTGAAAGCAAAAAACTAAGGTAGGGCAAGCGAAACCAAAAGATCGCGCCGTGCTTTAGGCCCCTTCGCCGATCAGCGAGATAACGCTGCTACGTTCCGCCGGCGCTGCCGCAGCGCCGGTGCTGACGGCCTTGCCGCCCTCCATCTTCACCTTGCCGTGGGCAAGGAGCCGCAGCGCTTGCGGGTAGAGTTGATGCTCCACGGTGAGCACACGGGCGGCCAAGCTTTCTGCACTGTCGTTGGAGAGGATCGGAACGGCGGCCTGGCCGATAACCGGGCCCTCGTCCATGCCTTCGGTCACGAAGTGCACGGTGCAGCCGGCGATCCGCATGCCGGCGTCGATCGCTCGCTGGTGGGTATGCAGACCCGTGAACAGCGGCAGCAGGGAAGGGTGGATATTTATCATCCGGCCCTCGTAGCGCTGGATGAAGGTGCCGCTCAGAAGCCGCATATATCCCGCAAGGCAGAGGATGTCAGGCGATAGCTCATCGAGCGCGGCAAAGATCGCTCCTTCGTGCGCTTCCTTGCTGGCATAATCCTTGCGAACGAAGGCAAAGCTCGGAATGCCCTCGGCTGCCGCCTTGGCAAGCCCTCCGGCATCGGCCCTGTCGGAGATCACCCCGACGATTTCCGCCGGATAGTCGGCAGCCTTGGCAGCGGTGACCAGCGCCATCATGTTGGAACCGCCGCCGGAGATGAAGACGACGGCGCGTTTGCGTGACGTCGTCATATGGCGAGCGTACCCTTGTAGAGCGTGCCGGC
The DNA here is from genome assembly GCF_014851575.1 of Rhizobium sp. RHZ02. Taxonomy (NCBI): domain Bacteria; kingdom Pseudomonadati; phylum Pseudomonadota; class Alphaproteobacteria; order Hyphomicrobiales; family Rhizobiaceae; genus Rhizobium; species Rhizobium sp. RHZ02. The sequence goes on along the minus strand of NZ_JACUZX010000005.1, from coordinate 76,287 downwards.
CGCGCCCTCGGCGCGGGCAATCATCCGGCCGAGCGTTACGACCGTCTCGCCTTCAGCTTCAAGAGCGGCAGTGACGGTTGCGACGTTCTCAGCCGAAACGACTGCGATCATGCCGACGCCGCAGTTGAAGGTGCGCAGCATTTCATTGGCTTCAACGCCGCCGGTCTTCGACAGCCAGGAGAAGACGGCCGGAACTTTCACGGCCGTAAGGTCGATCTCGGCTGCAAGGTGCTTCGGCAGGACGCGCGGAATATTCTCCGGGAAGCCGCCGCCGGTGATGTGCGCCAGTGCCTTGATGGCCTTGGTTTCGCGGATCGCCTTCAGCAGCGGCTTTACATAGATGCGGGTCGGCGTCAGCAGCGCTTCGCCGAGGCTCTTGTCTTCCGCGAACGGAGCCGGGGCATCCCAGGCGAGGCCCGAAATCCCGACGATCTTGCGCACCAGCGAAAAGCCGTTGGAGTGAACGCCTGAGGAGGCAAGGCCGAGGATCACATCGCCTTCGGCGATGTCGCCTGACGGCAGCAGCTGGCCACGCTCGGCAGCGCCGACGGCAAAGCCTGCAAGGTCGTAGTCGCCGGAGGAGTACATGCCCGGCATTTCGGCAGTCTCGCCGCCGATCAACGCGCAACCCGCGTCGCGGCAGCCGGCAGCAATGCCCTCGACGATCGCCGCACCCTGGTCGGGATCGAGCTTGCCTGTCGCAAAGTAGTCGAGGAAGAACAGCGGCTCTGCGCCCTGGACCACAAGATCGTTGACGCACATGGCGACAAGATCGATGCCGACGGTATCATGATAATCGGCGTCGATGGCGATCTTCAGCTTGGTGCCGACGCCGTCATTGGCGGCAACGAGAACCGGATCCGTGAAGCCGGCAGCCTTGAGGTCGAACAAACCGCCGAAGCCGCCGATCTCGCCGTCCGCGCCCGGACGGCGCGTCGAGCGCACAGCCGGCTTGATCTTCTCCACCAGAAGGTTTCCGGCATCGATGTCGACGCCTGCGTCGCTATAGGTCAGGCCGTTTTTTCCAGACTGGCTCATACTGCTCTCCGATGGCTGCGCGGGGGCGGGAAATGTCACCGCCTCAATATTTGGGTCGCCATTGCATGACACGGGCCTACATGCAAGGGATTGCATGGAAAAAGCCCCAATTTCCCGCTCTTTTGACGCAGGCCCTCTGGATTTTTAGCGCCGGGGTTGACCATTCTCTCGGCCACATCCTATGTGCTCGAAAGGTTGCATCTGTATGATGCGAAAGATCGAGACAGTCGATCAGCGGGGAATGTGATGCCACAGCAGGTTAGCGGGGCAGGTCTGAAGCGCCAGGTGATCTTCTGGCTGATCGTTCTTGCCTTCTTCATCGGCTTCCTTTTCATCTTCAGCTCGATCTTGTTGCCGTTCCTGGCCGGGATGGCACTGGCCTATTTCCTCGATCCGGTCGCGGACCGGTTGGAACGCCTTGGGCTGAGCCGCCTCATGTCGACGATCGTCATACTGATCGCCTTCATCATCATGATCGTGCTGGCCCTGATGATTTTGATACCGGTCTTGGCGAGCCAGTTCAGCGACTTTGCCGGTCGCCTGCCGGGCTACATCGAGCAGTTGCAGACATTTATCACGAACTCGCAGAACTCCCTCATGCCGGATTGGGTGAGGAACCAGCTCGGGACGATCAAGAACAACTTCTCCGAAATCCTGTCGCAGGGATTTGGATTGCTCACCGGTCTCTTCGGCCAGGTCTGGAGTTCCGGCCTTGCCGTCGTCAACGTGATCTCGCTGATGATCGTTACGCCCGTCGTGGCCTTCTACATGCTGCTTGATTGGGACCGCATGATCGCCAAGGTCGATCAGTACATTCCCCGCGACTACGTGGCGAACGTCCACCAGATCATGCGTGAAATCGATCAGGCGATCGCCGGGTTCATCCGCGGGCAGGGCTCGCTCTGCCTGATCCTGGGCGTCTGGTATGCGGTTGGCCTGTCGTTGGTCGGTTTGAACTTCGGCCTGTTGATCGGCCTGTTTGCGGGCATGATCAGCTTCATTCCCTATGTGGGCTCCTTGGTGGGGCTTGTTCTTGCCGTCGGCGTTGCCATCGTTCAGTTCTGGCCGGACTACATCTGGGTCGGCGCGGTGCTCGCGGTCTTCTTCAGTGGCCAATTCATGGAAGGCAACATCCTGCAGCCGAAGCTGGTAGGCCACAGTGTCGGGCTGCATCCGGTGTGGCTGATGTTCGCCCTGTTTGCCTTTGGTGCGCTGTTCGGCTTTGTCGGTCTGCTGGTTGCCGTCCCGGCGGCAGCGGCCGTTGGCGTGCTTGTCCGCTTTGCCCTTTCGCGCTACCTTCAGAGCGATCTTTATGCCGGCCACTCGAAAGAGGGCCAGGTCGGCAAGACAAAAGCTGATCCCAATGACTGATGTGAAAAACGCTGGTCCAAGGCGCACCGCCGTCGAGCAGCTTCCCTTGGCTTTTTCGCACGATGCTGCGACCGGGCGCGATGATCTCTTGATCTCGGAACGGCTTGCCGCTGCGGTCTCCATCGTTGATGCCTGGCCGAATTGGCCTTCTCCCGTGGTGATCCTCGCCGGTCCGGTGGGCTCGGGAAAATCGCATCTCGCGAATATCTGGAAGGACCATAGCGGCGCCGTAGAGATCCATCCGAAGGCCGGCGCCAACGCGGCTATTGATGCGGCGAACGGTCCCGTGCTTTTCGAGGATGTCGATCGGGTAGGGTTCGATGACAACGAACTCTTCCATGTCATCAACAGCGTGCGGGAGAACGGCCACAGCCTTCTGATGACAAGCCGCCTCTGGCCCATGTCGTGGCCGGTGGAGCTGCCGGATTTGCGCTCGCGCCTCAAGGCCGCGACCGTCGTCGAGATTGGCGAGCCGGACGAGGAACTGCTGTCGCAGGTCATGGTAAAGTTGTTTGCAGACCGCCAGCTTTATATTGATGACAAACTGGTCCTCTATATCGTTGTCAGGATGGAACGATCGCTGAATACGGCTCAGACGATCGTCGACAGGCTGGACCGGCTCGCCCTCTCTCGCGGCACAAAGATTACCCGAGCTCTGGCCGCTGAAGTGTTGAATGAATTGGGTAATTCGGAACCGTCGGATTGACTGTCACAGTTCCGTCGTGAAACTGATATAATTCGCTTGGCCGAATGAAACGGGACAATCAGACCATGGACAGCGCAGTCACGGAGCATCACGAACCCACTCCGGAAACCGATGAGACTGCGCCTTCGCTAGAAGAACTGCTGGCTAGCCCCGAGCGCTTCATCAACCGCGAGTTCTCATGGTTGCAGTTCAATCGCCGTGTTCTCGAGGAAACGCTGAACACTGAGCATCCCCTGCTCGAGCGGGTCCGCTTCCTGTCGATCTCGGCCGCAAACCTCGACGAATTCTTCATGGTGCGCGTTGCCGGTCTGGAAGGGCAGGTACGTCAGAATATTATGATGCGCTCGCCGGACGGCAAGACGCCGGCCGAACAGCTCGATGCTATCCTCCAGGAGATCGACAATCTGCAGATGGAGCAGCAGGCATCGCTTGCCGTGCTCCAGCAGTACCTCGCCAAGGAAGACATCCTGATCGTGCGTCCGGGAGCTCTCAGCGAATCCGATCGCGCGTGGCTCGCGACAGAATTCGAGCAGGCGATCTTCCCGGTGTTGACGCCGCTGTCCATCGACCCGGCGCATCCGTTCCCCTTCATCCCGAACCTCGGCTTCTCGATCGGCCTGCAGCTTGTCAGCAAGAGCGGCCGCGAACCGATGACAGCGCTGCTGCGCCTGCCTCCGGCTCTCGACCGCTTCGTTCGCCTGCCGGATGATCGCAATACGATCCGCTACGTCACGCTTGAGGACGTGACGAACGTCTTCATTCACCGGCTCTATCCCGGCTACGAAGTGCAGGGCTCGGGTACGTTCCGGATCATCCGCGACAGCGATATCGAAGTCGAGGAAGAGGCCGAAGACCTCGTGCGCTTCTTCGAAACCGCGCTGAAGCGCCGCCGCCGTGGATCGGTGATCCGCATCGAGACCGATTCCGAAATGCCGACGTCGTTGCGCCAGTTCGTCGTGCAGGCGCTGAACGTTCCCGACAATCGCGTCGCGGTTTTGCCGGGCCTCCTTGCGTTGAACACTCTCTCCGAGATCACCAAGGCACCGCGCGACGACCTTCGATTTCCCCCCTACAATGCGCGATTTCCCGAACGCGTCCGCGAGCACGCCGGCGACTGCTTCGCTGCCATCCGTGAAAAGGACATGGTGGTTCACCATCCCTACGAGTCTTTCGACGTGGTGGTCCAGTTCCTGCTCCAGGCTGCGCGCGATCCTGACGTCCTGGCGATAAAGCAGACGCTCTACCGCACGTCGAACGACAGCCCGATTGTGCGTGCGCTGATCGACGCGGCCGAATCCGGGAAGTCTGTCACCGCTCTGGTGGAGCTGAAGGCACGGTTCGACGAAGAGGCAAATATTCGCTGGGCCCGCGATCTGGAGCGCGCCGGCGTACAGGTCGTTTTCGGTTTCATCGAGCTCAAGACCCACGCCAAGATGTCGCTGATCGTCCGGCGGGAAGAGGGCAAGCTGCGCAGCTACTGCCATCTCGGCACCGGTAACTATCATCCGGTCACCGCGAAGATCTATACCGACCTGTCGTTCTTCACGTGCAATCCGGTGGTCGCCCACGACATGGCGAACATCTTCAACTTCATTACCGGCTATGGCGAACCGGAAGAAAGCATGAAGCTTGCGGTCTCGCCTTACACGCTACGCACCCGAATCCTTCGTCACATCGACGAGGAGATCAAACACGCCAAGGGTGGTGCGCCGGCGGCGATCTGGATGAAGATGAATTCGCTTGTCGACCCGGAGATCATCGACGCGCTCTACACGGCAAGCCGCGCCGGCGTTGAGATCGATCTCGTGATCCGCGGCATCTGCTGCCTGCGTCCACAAGTTGCCGGTCTCTCTGAAAATATCCGCGTGAAATCGATCGTAGGCCGTTTCCTGGAGCATAGCCGCATCTTCTGCTTCGGCAATGGTCACGGGCTGCCGTCGGACAAGGCGCTGGTCTATATCGGCTCGGCCGACATGATGCCGCGTAACCTCGATCGCCGGGTCGAAACTCTGGTACCCTTGAAGAATCCGACGGTTCACGAGCAGGTCCTGTCACAGATTATGCTCGGCAATATCATTGACAACCAGCAAAGCTACGAGATATTGCCCGACGGAACGTCAAGGCGCATGGAAGTGCGCAAGGGCGAAGAGCCGTTCAATGCGCAGCAGTATTTCATGACCAACCCCAGCCTGTCCGGCCGTGGCGAAGCCTTGAAATCCAGTGCACCCAAGCTGATCGCCGGTCTGCTTTCTGGCCGAAACAACAAGTAATATTGGACCTGCATGGTTGAATCAGAAGCCCAGGGGCGCCTTCCCGGTATTGCCCCGGTCTCCGTCGTCGACATCGGGTCGAACTCGATCCGTGTGGTCATCTATGAAGGCATGTCCCGATCGCCGACGATCCTTTTCAACGAAAAGGTGTTGTGCGGCCTCGGACGGGGCATCGCGCTGACCGGAAAGATGGACGAGGCAAGCGTCGAGCGCGCTCTGGCGGCTTTGCACCGGTTCAAGGCTTTGTCCGATCAGGCGCGCGCTGCCACCATGTACGTTCTCGCGACCGCGGCTGCCCGCGAAGCATCGAACGGCCCCGACTTCATCCATCAGGCCGAGACCATTCTTCAGCGCAAGGTCCGCGTTCTCTCCGGCGAGGAAGAGGCGAAATTCTCCGCCCTCGGCATTGTCAGCGGCTTCTATGCGCCAGACGGTATTGCCGGTGACCTCGGCGGCGGTTCGTTGGAATTGATTGACATCAAGGGCAAGGAAGTCGGCAAGGGGGTTACCTTGCCGCTCGGTGGGCTTCGTCTGTCCGAATATGCCGGCGGCTCGATGGAGAAGGCCAGGACGTTTGCTCGCAAGCATGTGAAAACAAGTTCCAAGCTGCTGGCGAAGGGGGCTGGGCGCACTTTCTATGCCGTTGGCGGTACCTGGCGAAACATCGCGAAGCTGCACATGGAAATGACGGAATATCCGCTGCACATGATGCAGGGTTATGAGGTTCCGTTCGATGCGATGATGCAATTCCTCGATCAGGTGGAGATTGCCAAGGACTCGAAGGATCCTGCGTGGATGGCCGTTTCGAAGCATCGCCGCGCGCTGCTTCCCTTCGGCGCGGTTGCCATGAAGGAAGTCCTGAGCGCGATGAAACCCTCTGTCATCTCGTTCTCGGGGCAGGGCGTGCGCGAAGGCTACCTCTATTCATTGCTCTCCGAGAGCGAGCGCCGCAGCGATCCACTGCTGGCGGCCGCTGGCGAACTCGCCATTCTGCGCGCCCGTTCGCCGGAACACGCCAGGGAGCTGGCGGACTGGACAGGCCGCATGATGCCCTATTTCGGCATCACGGAGACGGAAGAAGAGGCGCGCTATCGCCAGGCTGCGTGTCTGCTTGCCGACATCAGCTGGCGCGCGCATCCCGATTACCGCGGCCTGCAGGCGCTGAACATTATCGCTCACTCATCCTTTGTCGGCATCAGCCATCCTGGCCGCGCCTTCATTGCGCTGACGAACTACTACAGGTTCGAAGGGCCTTATGACGACGGCGCCACGGGGCCTCTTGGTACGATCGCAACGCCGCGATTTATCGAGCGCGCCAAGCTCCTCGGCGGCCTGCTGCGTGTCGTCTATCTCTTTTCGGCATCGATGCCCGGCGTCGTGCGCAATCTCACCTTCCAGAAATCGTCCAAACCCGATCTCGACCTGGAGTTCGTAGTGCCGGCGGAATATCACGACTTTGCAGGTGAGCGTCTCGATGGCCGGCTGCAGCAGCTTGCCAAGCTGGCGGACAAGCGTCTGGCTTTCCGCTTCGAATAGCACTCGGCGCGGAACTGACGTTCCGCGAAAGCCGACCAACGGATGGCCCATCGACGTCCGGTGATCCGAAGGCTGGCGCTGCGGATAGCGGGAGACCGCATGCCCCGATGCCTGGCCCGCCAATATTGCCGATGCATGCAGCGTAGCGCAGTCCGGCGGCTATCGGCGAGGTTGACGTATCTGTTTGACATGCTTCAACTGGCCAATGACACAAACGAAATGCGGGCAGAGACATGATCACAGATATCGAGGACTTCTTCACGAAGGGATGCGGACGCTGCGAGCGCTTTGCGACTCCGGACTGTTCGACGCGGCAATGGATCGACGGCCTGAACGACCTTCGCCGAATTTGCCTCGAGGCCGGGCTCGTCGAGACGGTGAAATGGGCGCATCCCTGCTACATGCACGAAGGCCGCAATATCGTGATCCTCGGTGCCTTTCGCAGCGACTTTCGCGCCACGTTCTTCAACGCAGCGCTCATGAAGGATTCCGAAGGCGTTCTCGAGAAGCAGGGGCCGAATACCCGGCATCCCGACATGATCCGCTTTGTGGACAACGCCCTAGTGGCAAAGATGGAACCTGTCATCCTGTCCTACCTTAAGGAGGCGATGGGATATGCAGAGGCAGGCATTAAACCGCCAAAGGAAGAAAGCGAACTCGAATTGCCTGACGAGTTGGTCGAGGCATTGGACTCCGACCCTGAACTTGCAGAAGCCTTTCACGAATTGACGCCCGGGCGACAGAAGAGTTACGTGATCAATCTCAACGGGGCGAAGACGTCCGTTACGCGCACGTCACGCATTGTGAAGTTTCGCGATCACATTATTGCCGGAAAGGGCGCGACCGAGCGCTGAGCCGAACTTTCGAACGTCCGTAGATCGAGCATTCCAGTCAAAGAAGCCCCGCTCTTCCGAGCGGGGCTTCTTGGCGAAGCCCGAGACTTACTTCGCGTTCAGAAGTTCGCCGACTTCAAGCAGGCTGAACTCGTTGTTGTCGGCCTTATCGACGGCGCGGCCGGCCGAGAAGGGCAGGTTGTTGTCGTTGCCGACGATGATGTGCGTGGCATCGACGCGATCGACGTTCTCAATCGTCACGAACGGCATGTCGTAGACGCCATCCTTGCTGCCAGCTTTCTTCTTGTTGTCGGGGTCCTTGATGTTCAGGAGGTCGATGTAGCCGATCTTGCGAACAGCCTTGCCGACGTTGGCGTCGTTGAATTCGATCTTGTAGATGCGCTTGAGTTCGGCTGGGGCTTCAAAGCAATCCGGCTTCGGCTGCTTGGAATCGGCGCAGGCTTTGTCCTTGGTGCCGGCGCCGTTGTCGCGCTCGATCACGAGTGCGGTCGAGCCATCGAGCATGTTGAAGTCGCCGATCGAAACGCCCTTGTCTTCGAAGGGGTAGAACCACGTACGACCGGTCCAACTTTTGGAAGCAGTGTCAAATTCGATGACGCGGATGGCGGTGTGGCCGTCAACCGATTCCATCTTGCCGTCGTCCTGATAAAGCGCGCCTTCCAGCAGGCCATAGAGCTTGCTGCCGTCCTTGGACATAGCAAGACCTTCAAAGCCGCCCGAGCGCTTCAGGTTGAAGATCGGCGTCTTCGCGGTCGGGTTTGCCTGGATGGAAAGCACCGGATTGTCGGGCGACATGACCGGCTTACCATCGACCGTGGTCGCAGTAACGTCGGTCAGGCGGCCTTCGGTGTCGAACTTGAGAAGGTACGGTCCGAATTCTTCGCCGATCCAGAAGCCGTCTGCGACGGGCTGCACGGATTCGATGTCGAAGTCCGCACCCGTAAGATAGCGGTTTTCGGCGCCTTCGAGCACGATCGGGAAGGGTGCCTTCTTGTCCGGATCGGAGAGGAAGAGGTTCTTGACGACATCGACCTTGCCGGCCTGCCAGTCGAACTTGACCTGATGCAGGGAGAGCATCGCGTCGCTGGAGTTGGCCTTGGCGCCGAAGCCGTTATCCGAGAGCGTCCAGAACGTGCCGTCCGGCATGCTCTTGATGCCGGAGAAGCCCTGGATCGGCTGCCCATCGAAGGGCAGTTTCAGATCGGTGACGCGTGCGCCGTCCTTGCCGGGAACGCTGTTGAGCGCTTCGGTGCGCTTGCGGTCAGCAGTGGTGAATTTGCCGGAATGCTTGAGGAACTCTGGCGCATCGGCGGGAGCCGCCACGAGCGTGTTGGCGGGTAGGATGGCCTGGCTTGCAAGCTTTGCCGGAAATTCCTGCTGGTCAGCGGCGGCTGAACCGGCGATCAAAAAAAGAAATGAAACAGAAGCAAGAAGAGTATTTTTCATCGAAACCCCCAGGGATTGGAATGCGGGTCTCGAATAGCAAGGCTTTCATGTCGGTGCGTTGACGCTTGCATGAAGCTTTGGTGACGTCTTGTGGTTGTCCGCTTTGGCGAGCGCGATGACACCGAGGCTCTGGCCCCGGCCCTTGACGGCGTGGCTTCCAAGGTCCTCGACCGAGACGGTCTCCGGCATCTTGATCCGCTGGGCAAGGTCGCTCGAGATCAGGACTGATCGGTTCAGCGTCTTGGAGAGCGATTCAAGTCGGGAGGCGGTGTTTACGGTGTCGCCGAAATAGGTGATCTTATGGTGGTCGACCCCGATTTCGGCGGTGATCACCGTACCGCCGTGGAGAGCGGCGCGCAGGCGAGGGACTTGGCCGTATGTCTTCAGCCAGTTCTCGGCATCCGCCTCTATCGATCCGATGATGTCGAAGATGCAGTTCACGCATCGCGCGAACTTGATCCCGCGCTCCAATGGCCAGCTGATGATGGCGGCGTCGCCCACGTAGTCGTCGATGGTGCCCCTGTACTTTCTCACCGGCTCCGCAAAGGTGGCAAACAGCGAGCTCAGCATCTGTTGCGCGCGGAGATCGCCATGCTTCTCGGCGAAGGACGTCGAATCCACCAGGTCGATGAACAGGAAAACCCGCTCCTCACTGATTGGCTTCCTGTAGCGGCTGAAAAGCATGCTCGTGAAGATGTCTCGGCCCAGCAATTCGCGGATGCGCAGCACGAAGATGATAAGCGCACACACCGCAAGTGCATAGAGGAAGGCATCGAAAGGCAGGACAACGGCATTGACCCAAGATGCCGGACTAAAGACGCCGAGCCACCACATGGAGAGGCCGGCGATCGCGAACCCGATGCTCATCAGGATTTCGTAGGCGAAGATCTTGGCGAGGAAGAACGTTACCGTCGGCAACGCCTGCATGCGCCGGTAAAGACCACGCAGGATCACCTTGCGCTCAAAGGCCATGATCGGCATGCCGATGAACAGCGCAAAGGTTGCGCCCACGAAGGGATGGCCGCCATAGAAGCGCATGTCGTAGAGAACGCCGCTCGCAGCGATAACAAGCGCGATCAACAACCAGTTCTGAACTGGAGATATTTCCCTCATGTCGTCCTTTTCGCGGTCGCTTCGCCGGCGGTGCTCAAGCCATATAGGAACACTACTGCGCTTCCGAAAGGCGCGCCAAGCCGGCGTTCTTGGATCAAATCGATCTGGCGATGACTATGCGCGAAAAAAGTCCGCTTGATGGCGCTTAGAGCGCCACCGTCTCCACTTTCTTGCCGACGAAGCGAAGAGCGACCTGGCCCTGGATAAGCTGCAGCGCCGGCTCGCCGAAAAGCTCCCGGCGCCAGCCGTGCAGCGCCGCGACTTCTGCCATTTCGCCTTCCGCTGCGATCCTGTCGAGATCCTCGCTGTTGGCAATGACCTTCGGCGCGACGCCATGTTTTTCCGAGATCAGCTTCAAAAGGACCTTCAGAAGTTCGGCGGCAGCGGCAGCACCTTCCGGCTGCTGCGTCTGCCGCGGGGCGTGCGGCATGTCGGCCTTTGGCAAGGCAAGGGCCGCATTGACGGCGTCGATGACAGCTACGCCGGCAGCCGATCGCTCCCAACCCTTGGGGATCGTTCGCAAGCGACCGAGCCCTTCGGCGTCCTTCGGCTGCTGCTGGGCGATCTCGTAAATCGCGTCATCCTTCAATACGCGTGAGCGCGGCACGTTGCGGGAGCGGGCCTCGCGCTCGCGCCAGGCGGCGACATATTTCAGGATGGCAAGCTCCTGCGGCTTGCGCAGGCGCATTTTCAGGCGCTGCCACGCATCATCAGGATGCATGTCATAGGTCTCGCGGGCCTCAAGGATATCCATCTCCTCCCGCAGCCAGGAGGAGCGGCCTTCGCGTTCCAGCTCGGCTTTGAGATAGCGGTAGACGTCGCGCAGATGCGTCACGTCGGCAAGCGCATAGTCCAGCTGCTTTTCAGAAAGCGGCCGGCGGCTCCAGTCGGTGAAGCGCGAAGACTTGTCGATCTGAACGCCCTTGGTGCGGCTGACCAGCTGATCATAGGAGACCGAGTCGCCGAAGCCACATACCATCGCGGCAACCTGCGTATCGAAGATCGGATGCGGGATCAGTCCGCCGCGGTTGTAGATGATTTCGATATCCTGGCGCGCGGCATGGAAGACCTTTAGGACGGCCGGATTGGCCATCAACTCGAAGAACGGTCGGAGGTCGAGACCCTTGGCGAGCGGGTCGACCAGCACCTCGGTCGTCGGGCTTGCCATCTGGATCAGGCAGAGTTCCGGCCAGAACGTCGTCTCTCGGAGAAACTCGGTGTCGATGGTAATGAATTCTGACTTGGCCAGCTCTTTGCAGGCCGCCTCCAAATCGGCGGTAGTTTCGATCATCTCAATTCATTCGCAGGATAGACATAGTTGAACCTTCCTTCTCCTTTCGGCCGGATATGTCAACTAGAACCCGCAAAGACCTATCAAACAACTCTAACATAACTGGTCATACCGGTCTTTTGATGTTCGATGATGTGGCAATGCAGCACCCAGTCGCCGAGATTGTCGGCCACGAAGGCGAGCTGCACCTTTTCGTCAGGCTGGACGAGATAAGTGTCGCTGACAAGGGGCGTGACATCCCGCGTCGATGACGACAGAACCGTAAAACTCATGCCGTGCAGGTGGATGGGGTGCGTGTGCGGCGTCACGTTTTCGAGCTGCAGGATGTAGCTTTTGCCAAGTTTCAGTTCTGCCAGGGGCGCAGTCGGGTCTGGCCCGTCACCCGGCCACGGCACTTTGTTGATGGCCCAGAAGTTGTAGCCCAGCGTGCCACAGATGCTGTCGGCCGCTCCGCTTTCTGCCGTGGCGCTGAGGACGAGCGGGATCTTCTCTGCGGAAGACAGGTCGGCTTTGGCCACAGGGTTCTCGCCGAGCGCGGCGAGATCGCCGACATTGCGCTTCAGCGATGTTCCGACGGCTCGAAGCTTGGCGATCGTCTTCGGTGTTGTACCGCGGATGTCTTCAAGCGCGGCAATGGCGCCTTCGCTATCCGGCATCCGCACGGCGAGATCGAGACGCTGGCCGGGGCCGATCAGCAGCAGATCGAGCGAGAAACGTTTTGGCACCGGATTGCCGTCGATCGCGATGATCGTCGCCTCGGCCCCTTGCATCCTCAACGAAAAGATGCGGGTGACGTCGGTCGCGGCGATCCGCAGCCGAACGAGGCCGCCGGCGGGCGCATCATACTGGGGCTCCTGACGCCAATTGGCTGTCCTGACAGTGCCGTAGGTGCCGCTCTTTGCCGCGTCGCGCGGGCGGAAAGCCGCAATGAACTGGCCATCGCCGCCGAGGCGCCAGTCGCGCAAGTTGAGCAAGACCTCTGCGTCGAATTTGGGGTCGTCAGGATCCTCCACCACGAGAAGGCCTGTCATGCCGTGACCCATTTGCGTCAGCGTGTTGCAATGCGGGTGGTACCAGAAGGTGCCGGCATCCGGCGGGGTGAAGGCGTAGTCGAAGCTGTCGCCGGTATAGACGTAGGGCTGTGTCAGGAAGGGCACCCCGTCCATCTTGTTGGCGATTCTCAGACCGTGCCAGTGGATCGTAGTCGGCTCGTCGAGCGTATTCGTGAGCCTGGCAGCAAAAGGCTTCCCCTTCGTCATTCGCAAGATGGGCGGCATGCCGCCATCGCCCCAGGTCAGGATGTCCTTCGTGATGCCTGCGTCGGTGATACCAGCGGTCGTCCTCACGGCCTTCAGCACCTGCGGCGCGGGTGCAGCCTCCGCCAGCCCGAACTTGCCCGCGATCCCGATCCCTACGCCGTAGGCACCTGCGACTGCAGACGTTTTCAGCAGATTGCGGCGAGTGAGAAGAGGCATTTCGAGGCTCCACACGAACGATATCGCTCCTCTTTAAAGTTGACCGAGAGTTTCAGCAATATGGTGCGAGGCTGCTAAACTGCCGCACGGCTGTTCACCAGCACGGGGTTGCACCACGCTATAACCGCTCGCAAAGCGCAGGCTCGGTGCGCCAACCCTTGACAAATCAGACCGTCCATGCGCTTTTCCGCCCGATTTTCTTGTCGGTACGGGAGAGCCATCAGAGCCCCTTGCTGCCGTCTTAAGCCAAATACCGGGAATTGAGATTATGCATCGCTATCGCAGCCACACATGTGCAGCCCTCCGCAAGTCGGATGTCGGCGCGAACGTCCGGATTTCCGGCTGGGTCCATCGTGTTCGCGACCATGGCGGCGTTCTCTTCATCGATCTTCGCGACCACTACGGCATTACACAGGTCGTCGCCGATCCGGACTCTCCGGCCTTCAGGCAGGCTGAACTGGTTCGTGGCGAGTGGGTCATCCGCATCGACGGTCTCGTGAAGGCGCGCACCGAAGACACCGTCAACAAGAACATGGCAACCGGTGAGATCGAACTCTATGCGCAGGAGATCGAAGTTCTCTCCGCCGCCAAGGAACTGCCGCTGCCCGTTTTCGGCGAGCCTGATTATCCCGAAGACGTGCGCCTGAAGTACCGTTTCCTCGACCTGCGCCGCGAAACGCTGCACAAGAACATCGTCAAGCGCACGCAGGTGATCTCTGCCATGCGTCGCGAGATGGGCAATATCGGCTTCACCGAATACACGACGCCGATCCTGACGGCCTCCTCGCCGGAAGGTGCGCGCGACTTCTTGGTGCCATCACGCATTCATCCCGGCACCTTCTATGCCCTGCCGCAGGCGCCGCAGCAGTACAAGCAGCTGCTGATGGTTGCCGGCTTCGACCGCTACTTCCAGATCGCGCCGTGCTTCCGTGACGAAGACCCGCGCGCCGACCGCCTGCCGGGCGAGTTCTACCAGCTCGACCTCGAAATGAGCTTCGTCGAGCAGGAAGACATCTGGAACACCATGGGTCCGATGATGACCTCGATCTTCGAGGAATTTGCCGAAGGCAAGCCAGTCACCAAGGAATGGCCGCGTATTCCTTACGACGAAGCGATCCGCAAGTACGGTTCCGACAAGCCGGATCTGCGCAACCCGATCGTCATGGAAGCCGTCACCGATCACTTCGCCGGCTCTGGCTTCAAGGTCTTCGCGGGCATGATCGCCTCGAACCCGAAGGTCGAGATCTGGGCGATCCCGGCAAAGACCGGCGGCTCGCGCGCATTCTGCGACCGCATGAACGCCTGGGCGCAGAGCCAGGGCCAGCCCGGCCTTGGCTACATCTTCTGGAAGGAAGAAGACGGTAAGATCGGCGGCTCCGGCCCGCTCGCCAAGAACATCGGCGAGGAACGCACCGAAGCGATCCGCACGCAGCTTGGCCTTGATGCGGGCGACGCCTGCTTCTTCGTCGCCGGCGAGCCGTCCAAGTTCTACAAGTTTGCAGGCGAAGCCCGTACCCGCGCCGCCGACGAGCTGAACCTCATCGACCGCGACCGCTTCGAGCTGTGCTGGATCGTCGACTTCCCGTTCTTCGAATACAACGAGGAAGAAAAGAAGATCGACTTCGCCCACAACCCGTTCTCGATGCCGCAGGGCGGCCTCGACGCGCTGATGAACCAGGATCCGCTTGGCATCAAGGCCTATCAGTACGACGCGGTCTGCAACGGCTTCGAAATCGCTTCGGGCTCGATCCGTAACCAGTCGCCGGAAACTATGGTCGCCGCCTTCGAAAAGATCGGCCTCAGCCAGCAGGACGTGGAAGATCGTTTCGGCGGCCTCTACCGCGCCTTCCAGTACGGTGCGCCTCCGCACGGTGGTGCCGCTTTCGGCATCGATCGCATCGTCATGCTGCTCGTCGGCGCCAAGAACCTGCGCGAGATCTCGCTGTTCCCGATGAACCAGCAGGCGCAGGACCTTCTGATGGGCGCGCCGACCCCGGCAACGCCGACGCAGCTGCGCGAACTTGCGATCCGCCCGATCCCGCCGGTCAAGAAGGACTGAGGCAGAGTACATGATTGAAAAGAAGCCCGGCGCGCGTCGGGCTTCTTTTGTTTCTGGCTTCAGAGCGCTGTGTAGATCGCGTCGCGCAGATCCACCGTAAACTGCCCCCACATCCCCTCCAGTGCCGTATTCGTCAGCGCCACGACACTCAGGTTCTTTGTGGGATCGACAAACCAGCTGTGGCCGTAGGCGCCGCCCCAGCGGATCGTCCCCTTCGACCACGGCACCTGTGCGGCGACCGGATCGGTCACCACCGCCCAGCCGAAGCCGAAGCCGACGCCCGGATCGAGAGGCTGGCGCACGCCGTTCGCCTGATCCGCCATCATGGTCTTGACCGTCTCGGACGAGAGAAGCGGCGCGCCACCCTTGCGGATCGTCTCCAGAACCGCCAACACCTCGCCTGCCGTTCCCGCCATGCCGGCGCCGCCGGAATGATAGGAGTTCGGATCGAAGATGCGGTCCGGCGCGAAACGCACGAAACCGGTCAGCGCCCGCACGGACGCTTCCTTGCCCATCCGCTCCGGCTGCGGCGAGGCACTCATATAGGCGGCGGCCAGCCGATCCCGGTCGCGCACCGCAAAGGCGGTGTCAGCCAGGCCGAGTGGCTCGGTCACCAGTCTTGCCACCGCCTCGCCGAGCGAACTGCCGGTCTCTTTCTCGATGACGCCGCCGATGACATCGATGGCGAGCGAATATTGCCAGTTCGAACCGGGCGCGAAGAGAAGAGGGGCGCTCGCAAGCCGCTTCAGGTTTTCGGCAATCGGCAGGCCGGGCTGATCGAGGCCGTCGGAAATGCCGGCCCGGGCATAGGGGCCGTCTTCCTCGGTGAAGCCATAGCTGAGGCCGGATGTATGGGTGAGCAGATGCTGGATGACAATGACCGATTCCGTGCCGTCGGCAAGACGCGGGCGGAAATCCGGCAGCCATTTCGTCACTGGGTCGTCGAGGCCGATGCGGCCTTCCTCGACAAGCCGCATGGCGGCGATCGTGACGATCGGCTTGGTGATCGAGGCGAGCCGGAAGATCGTGTCCTCGGCCATGGCCTGTCCCCTTTCGCGGTCGGCCAGGCCGGCGGTGCGGCTATAGACGATATCACCGTCTTGGGCGATCAGGACCACCGCACCGACGAGGCGCTTTGCGGCGATGGTGCGGTCGATCACCGCATCGAGCGCGTTCGCGAAGCCGACTGTCTGCTGTGCATCCTGGGGTTCAAGGGGAAGACTCATCGGATCGAACCTCCTATAATCACAATGACCGTTCCTGAATAAACCGGATCGAGAAATATTTCTAAAGTGACCATTGTGAAAAATAATGACGGCACACAAGATAGCGGACAAAGAAAGCGCGGCCGCCCGCCCGCCTTCGATCGCGAAACGGTTCTTTCGGCCGCGCGCGACGTCTTCTGGGAGCACGGCTATGACGGCAGCTCGATTGCCGATCTGACCGCCTCGATGGGGATCACCCCGCAAAGCCTCTATGCGGCGTTCCGCTCGAAGGCGGAACTCTATCGCGAGGCGTTGAATCAGTACCGGCGCATGCCGCGGCCGAATCCCGGCAATCCGTTTGAAGAAAAGATCGATACGGTGTCGACGTTCAGGCGCTTCCTCGAGACATCGGCTGCCCTATTCACCGCCCCGGAACATCCCAAGGGGTGCATGATCTCCACTGCAGTTCTGAACTGTGCTTCCGAGAGCGGGGACATTGCGCACCACGTCTCGTCGTTGCGATTGCAGACGCTTGGCCTGTTCACCGCTCGCATCGAGCGCGGCATGAAGGAAGGGGATATCAGGCAGGATGCGAACGCCGGATCGCTTGCGCGCTTCCTCGGTGCGATCGTCCAGGGCATGTCGGTACAGGCGCGTGACGGTGCCACGACTGCAGAACTGCTGGAGATGGTCGGGCACGCTATGAACGAGCTACGCCGCTACGCCGCCTAACCGGCAGCGACCACCTTGCAAAAACAAAGAAACCCGGCGGGCAACTGCACGCCGGGTTTCAAAAACTCGAGCTCGGCGCATCAGTCGTTCGCCGAAACCTTGACCCCAAGCACCTGCGGCAGCGTGTTCGGTGCGCCCATGGCAGCGCCCATGATCATCGGGAACGGAACGGGCTTCGCCGGTGCGGCGGCAAGCGTCAGGCTCTTCGGGTTGTCGAGGAAGGTGTTGACGGCTGCCGATATGGCGTTCTGCAGCTCCGGAATGTTGAGCTGTGCCAGCATGATCGGCGTCATTGCCTTCAGCGAGTCAGCCATCTGCTGGCCGGAAATGTTCTGCTGGCCACCGGCGTAGTCGAGCGCACGCTTGGTGATGGAAGCGTCGTCGAAGCGGATCTGGGCGCTCTCGAACGACAGCTGCTGCATTAGCCCGAGCATCGAGAGACCGAGGGCCTGCTGCGCCTCTTCCTTGTTCTGGTTCGCTTCGGCCTGCTTGGCGGCTTCCTGCAGAGACTTCACGAAGGGCATCGTATAGCCGGAGATCTTGAAGGCCAGGTTCAGCTTGCCGACGTTGTTGAAGTCGAAGGCGAACTCGGAAACGTCGATCGTGCCGGGCGTCAGGTCCCAGGCGCCCTTCATCGTGATGTCGCCCTGGATATGCTGGAGGGCAAGCTTCTCGATTGCTTCCTTGCTCTGTGCGTCGCTTGCCTTGCTGAGATCGGCCTTCAAGCCCTTGAAGGCACCATCGAAATCGAAGCCGGAGTCATCTTCGCGAAGCGTCAGATTGAGGTCGCTTTCGGCGAGAGAGAACAATTCCTCTCCATTCTGGACAACCTTCACGGGGCCGCTGTGGGCATTTTCGTAGAGGAGCATTGCGTCGAGCCCTTCGCCCTTCGGATCCGCGGGGATCGATATGCCGCTCAGGGTCAGGTCGGATGCCGTGAAGGTGGAGCCTTCACTCGTGGCGCTGACGTTCGGGAAGGATGCTTCCTCGACATAGTAGCTGCCATCCTCGTCTGCTTCTACGCCGGTCATGGTGATGTCGCCGATGGACACCGCTTCGCCGCTGTTTGGTTTGAAGCTTGCCTTCTTCAGCGTCACGGTGGTTCCGTTGACATCGACGCCGTCGGCAACGATCGTACCGCCTTGCTGGCTATAGGCTGCGTTGATCTTCTTCAGCAGATCCTGGCCGTCGAGCGCGAAAGCCGAGCCGGCGAGAGAAAGAAAGGCGACGCTCGAAAGCATCAGCCGTGTCGTCCGGTAAAAAGTCATTTGGGTCCTCTGGTGGCGGCGTTGTGCGGCGAGCGAGAATTCGCCATCGGTCTATTGTGGTTCGGTCGTGGTTTATATTTGCGGATTTCTAAATTTGTGTTGAAGGGAAAACGAAACAACGACGAAATTCAGGCAAAGCGTCTCGGGTCATTCTTTTCTCGTACGCCAAGACTTCATCCACAGCCGGAATGCCCGGATTCCTTGCTCAAAACAACCATCTCGGCTAGTCAGGACATATGGGACAAGAGATTTTGCCGCCCTCTGGCGGAGACGACGACAGTATCCTTCCGGTCGATTTGAAGGCGGCGCTTGAAGAGCGTTACTTGGCCTATGCGCTATCGACGATCATGCATCGTGCGCTCCCTGACGTGCGCGACGGCCTGAAGCCGGTGCATCGCCGCATCATTCACGCCATGAGCGAAATGGGCATTCGGCCCAATTCCGCGTTCAAGAAATGTGCTCGTATCGTCGGCGATGTCATCGGTAAGTTCCATCCGCATGGCGACCAGTCTGTCTACGATGCGCTCGTGCGTCTCGCGCAGGATTTCTCACAGCGTTACCCTGTCGTCGACGGGCAGGGAAATTTCGGCAATATCGACGGCGACAGCGCTGCCGCCTATCGATACACCGAAGCGCGCATGACGGATGTGGCCGGCCTCTTGCTTGAGGGTATCGATCAGGACGCGGTCGATTTCCGCCCGACCTACAACGAGGAAGACGAAGAACCGGTCGTCCTGCCGGGCGCCTTTCCGAACCTGCTGGCGAATGGCTCGTCGGGCATTGCAGTCGGCATGGCGACGTCCATTCCGTCGCACAATGTCCACGAACTCTGCGACGCGGCCCTCCATCTCATCAAGCATCCCGATGCTACCGTCGAGAAGCTGGTCGAGTTTATTCCCGGTCCGGATTTCCCGACCGGCGGCATCATCATCGATGGCCGTGAAAGCATCATCGAGGCCTATAAGACTGGCCGTGGCGGTTTCCGTACACGCGCCAAGTGGGAGACCGAGGATCTTGGCCGCGGCGGTTATCAGATCGTCGTCACAGAAATCCCGTTCCAGGTACAGAAGTCCCGCCTGATCGAAAAGATCGCCGAACTTCTCTTGGCGCGCAAGCTGCCCTTGCTCGAGGACATTCGCGACGAGTCCGCCGAAGATGTCCGCGTCGTGCTGGTGCCGAAGAACCGGACGGTCGATCCGACGATCCTCATGGAATCGATGTTCAAGCTGACGGAACTGGAAAGCCGCTTCCCGCTGAACATGAACGTTCTCTCCATGGGCCGCATCCCGCGCGTCATGGCGTTGAACGAGGTCCTGAAGGAGTGGCTCGACCATCTCCGCGAAGTGCTGCAGCGCCGCTCGCGCTTCCGCCTGGCGGCCATTGACCGCCGCTTGGAAATCCTCGGCGGCTTGCTGATCGCCTACCTCAACATCGATGAGGTCATTCGCATCATCCGCGAAGAGGACGAGCCGAAGCCGGTGATGATCGCGCGCTGGTCCCTGACCGACAATCAGGTCGAAGCGATCCTCAACATGCGGCTGCGGTCGTTGCGCAAGCTCGAGGAGTTCGAGATTCGCACCGAGTTCGACGAACTCACCAAGGAGAAGGGCGAGATCGAGGCACTGCTGGCATCGGAAGAAAAGCAGTGGCAGACCGTCGCCTGGGAAATCGGCGAAGTGAAGAAGAAGTTCGCCAAGGCGACCGAGCTCGGCCGTCGCCGCACCCAGTTCGCCGACGCGCCGGAAGCCGACGAGCAGGCTATCCAGCAGGCGATGATCGAGAAGGAGCCGATCACCGTCGTCGTCTCCGAAAAGGGCTGGATACGCGCTCTGAAGGGGCACATCTCCGACACCGCGACCCTGACCTTCAAGGAAGGCGACGCGCTGAAGGTTGCCTTCCCTGCGCAGACGACCGACAAGATCCTGATCATCACCACCGGTGGCAAGGCCTACACACTTGGCGGCGACAAGCTGCCCGGCGGTCGAGGTCATGGCGAACCGCTGCGCATCATGATCGATATGGACAACGATCAGGACGTCTTGACCGCCTTCGTTCACGATCCTGCCCGCAAGCAGATGATCGTCTCGACGGCGGGCAACGGCTTCGTTGTTGCCGAGACCGACATGGTCGCCAATACCCGCAAGGGCAAGCAGATCATGAATGTCTCCATGCCTGATGAGACGAAGCTGATCGTTCCCGTCAGTGGCGACTATGTCGCTGTCGTCGGCGACAATCGCAAACTGCTCGTCTTCCCGCTGTCGCAGGTCCCGGAAATGGGTCGCGGCAAGGGCGTCCGCCTGCAGCGCTACAAGGATGGCGGCATTTCCGACGTACGCTGTTTCGCAATATCAGACGGCCTCGTCTGGGAAGACAGCGCGGGCCGCACCTTCACGAAGAACAAGGACGAGCTTGCCGAATGGCTTGGCGATCGCGCCACCGCTGGTCGGACCGTTCCGAAAGGCTTCCCGCGCAGCGGCAAGTTTGCCGGCTAAGCGAAAATAATTCTGCGCCTCGCTCTTGGCGAGCGGAGCAACTCCTCTACTTCTGGCCTGTAATCACAACATGGACAGACGTCATTCCGCAGGCGGACGGAATGATCGAGTGTGGTGCTCCTGGAGAGTGCCATGTCCGATCACGGAGGATTGTTGATGAGTGCTTGCAATACCATCACCTTGAACGTTGCGCATATATTCAATGCCTCGCCCTGCGCCGTCTACGACGCATGGCTGAACCCTCAGATCGCCAAACGCTTCCTTTTCGCAAGCGACGAAGGACGCGTTATCCGAGCCGACATCGATCCAAAGGTCGGCGGACATTTTCTCGTCATCGACCGACGTCCGACAGGCGATGCGGTGCATTACGGCGTATTTCTCGAATTGCGCCGACCGCGGCGGATGGTCTTCTGCTTCTCGGCAGCCGAGCATGATCACAATGCGGATCGAATACAGATCGACATCGAACCGCTCGCCGAAGGCACGCGGTTGACGCTCTCGCACGAAATGTGCGCCCAATGGGGCCAGTTCGAAGAAGAGACGCGGAAGGGCTGGGTCCACGTCATGCAGGGGCTCGAGCGCGAACTCGATGCGATGCAGGTGGTCAGTGTGCCAGAGATTGTCGCGCAGGCTTCCGCCGAACCATCCAAAGCGAGTGCAGCATAATCGCGCAGACCAGGATCGTGCCGCCGACGAGCGTCATCGTCGGTGGGGCTTCCGCGAAGATCAGCCATATCCAGATCGGAGCCAGGATGGTTTCGAGCAGATAGAACATGCCGACTTCGGGCGCGGAGAGATAGCGTGGTCCGGTAGCTAGGCACCAAAAGGCGACCGGCATCAGAAGCGTACCGTTGAGGATGATCCAGGCTGGATGCTCTATGGCTAGCCCGACCGGCAGGGCCTTTGCAAAGCCGAGGGCCGCCGGCAGGGCGGCGGCAAGCAAGGGCACGAAGCCCATTTCCCGACGCGACGCCCGGGCAATGGTTATCGCCGATGCGAGGATAAAGGCGCTGAGAAGTGCCATGGCATCGCCGAAGAGATGGCCGCCGGCCAATCCATCATGCACGATCAGGCCAACACCGAACACCATGACCGCCATGGTGACGAGCGTGGATGCCGTGGGACGTTCCTTGAGAAAAATCCATGACAAGAGAGCGCCGAACATCGGATTGAACGCGACGATAAAAACCACATTGGCCGTCGCCGTGTTGAAGACGGCAAGCAGGAAGGTCAGCGTCGAGCAGCCGTAGAGCAGTCCCGTCGCAAGGCCGTGCCTGCCGGGCACGAGCACGGGCCATGCTCCCTTGGCGTATCTGATAAGACAGATCACCAGCAGCGCGGCGGCGACCGTCGTGATGCTGCGCATGCCCAGGATCGACCACATGTCGCCGTGAGCAAGCCGCACCAGTGGAATGTCCATGGAAAGAGCCAAGCCGCCGATTGCCGTCAGCAGCAGGCCTTTCCGATGATCGGAAAGGGAGGGGAGGAGCATTTAGTAGCGCGGGCTTTCGGGCAATACGGAGGGATCGAAGCGTTCCCAGCCGCGCGAAGTCAGATGCTCCTGCGGCTGGAAGCGAGTCTTGTAGTCCATTTTCCTCGACCCTTGAACCCAGTAGCCGAGGTAGACGTGTGGAAGACCCAAGGCCTTTGTGCGCCTGATGTGATCAAGGATCATGAACGTGCCAAGGGAGCGGCGATCCATGTCAGGGTTGAAGTAGGAATAAACCATGGACAGGCCATCGCTCATGGTATCGGTCAGGGCGGCGGCCAAGAGCTCGCCGGTCGGGCGCTCTTCCAGGCCCGTCCCTTCCTTTCGAAGCCGATACTCGATGATTTTGGTGTTCACATGGGTGTCTTCGACCATGATGGCATAGTCGAGCACCGTCATGTCGGACATTCCGCCCTGCTGGTGGCGAAAATCGAGATAGCGTCGGAACAGCGAATATTGTTCGCTGGACGGTTGGGCAGGGAATTCCGTGGAGATGATGTCGGCGTTCGTTGCCAGCACGCGCTTCATCGACTTCGTCGGCAGGAATTCCTGTGCGAGGATGCGCACGGAAATGCAGGCGCGGCAGGCCTCGCAGGCCGGACGATAGGCGATGTTCTGCGACCGGCGAAAGCCGCCCTGTGTCAGGATATCGTTCATCTCCGCTGCGCGGGGACCGACGAGATGCGTGAAGACCTTACGTTCCATCTCGTTGGCCAGATAGGGGCACGCAGCCGGAGCAGTCAGGTAGAACTGCGGTGATGGCGTCGTCTGCGTATTCATCTGTTGCGGAGATTTCCTTTGGTTCGCTGCTTATCTGACAGGATGACTTAAGAATAAAAAACGTCAACAGCGGGGCCGTTCTCCTGCCCGATGTCGCGCGTCATACTTTTGGATATGGCGTCGAGAGGCTCCCGGCAAAGGTCGGGAGCAGCGTTTATTTTAGCTTGTGGCGAGCCTGATCAGGCGGTGCGTACCGTGACGGTGCCAACCAGAAAATCGTGGATCAACCGGCTGCGTTCGGTGAACAGGCCAACCAGCAGAATCAGCGGCGTCAGGACTGAGTTCAGGATCCAGAAAAGCGCCAGGTGAACGATGGCCGTCAGGAAGTCCATCGGCTGCCCGTCGACGCGGATAATGGCAATGCCCATTGCGCGCATGCCGAATGAGGCCTGCTGGGAACCGCCCACCGTAAAGCCGAAATACAGGCCTGCAACGATCACGAACAGCGCCGGATAGAGAAAGAATCCGAGCCCCAGTGTGACGATCGACAGGAAGAAAAGAATGACCGCCGCCGGTATGCAGAGCAGCAGAATGATCACGTAGTCGAGGATGAATGCGAAGACACGACGGCTCAGCGTGCCGCTATAGGCGCGCCAGTCGTCCGGTGCAGCATAGAGCGGATTGGGCGTGAGCGTCATCGTTACGGTCTCCTTTCGAGAAAGCGATGCCGCTGATATGGTATCGCTTCCCTCAAATGCAATATTGGCGCGCAATCAGCGCCTGGCTAGGATTCTTGCCACCTCGACTGCAAAGTAGGTGAGGACTCCGTCGCAGCCCGCACGCTTGAACGAGAGCAGGGTTTCCAGCATGGCGCGCTCGCCGTCGATCCAGCCGTTCATCGCGGCCGCCTTGATCTGCGTGTACTCCCCCGAAACCTGATAGGCGAAGGTAGGCAGACCGAAGGCTTCCTTCATGCGCCAGCAGATGTCGAGATAGGGCAGGCCCGGCTTGACCATCAGCATGTCGGCACCTTCCTCCACGTCAAGCGCGGCGTCGCGGATGGCTTCGGTGCCGTTTGCCGGATCAATGTAGTAAGTCTTCTTGTCACCCTTGAGCAGACCGCCGGTGGAGATCGCCTCGCGGTAGGGGCCATAGAATGCCGAGGCGAATTTGGTGGCGTAGCTCATAATACCAACATTCTGGTGCCCGGCAGCGTCAAGGGCGCGGCGGATGGCGCCGATTCTGCCGTCCATCATCTCCGACGGCGAAATGATGTCAGAGCCGGCATCGGCCTGCATGACGGCCGCGCGCGCAACCTGATCGACCGTCTCGTCGTTGACGATCTCGCCCTGTCGCAGGATCCCGTCGTGGCCATGGCTCGTGAAGGGGTCAAGCGCGACGTCGGTGATGACACCGATATTGGGCACCGCCTTCTTGATTGCGATTGTCGCTTGGTTGATCAGATTGTTGGTTTCAAGACTGTTCGAGCCTGTTTCGTCGCGCAGTTCCATTTCGATGTTCGGGAAGGTCGCGATCGCAGGGATGCCGAGATCGGCCGCTTCCTTGGTGGCTTCGACCAGCCTATCCACGCTCATGCGGTTGACGCCGGGCATCGCCGGGATCGCTTCGACGATGCCCGTGCCGGGAACGACGAAAACCGGCCAGATCAGGTCGTCGACCGTCAGGCGGTTCTCCTGCACGAGGCGCCGCGTCCAATCGGCCTTGCGATTGCGGCGCATGCGCCGATGGCCGGTAATCTCGTCGACGAGATGGGTCTTGTCCTGCATGGTGGTTTCCAGCTTTCTGCCATTCCAATTGTCGAAGCGCTCATTATCATGGCGTGGCCGAAATCCAAACCGGACGATTGGCCGCAATGGAGGAGGCGCTGGCGAAGTCGCAACGGCAACCCTATTGTTTGAGACATGGACGCTGATTCTCCGACGATACCTAAGCGGACGCTGACCAGCGTTCTCTTCATCCTGTTCCTGCGGCTTGTCGCCGTTTCCTGCTTCTGGTTCGGATTGCAGTATTGGGCGATGCTCGTCGGCTATTCGCTGGTCGGGGCAGGGCGCTTCGATCTGCTCAGCCTTCCGTGGAAGGTCGCAAGCACCAGCCTCGCCGTTCTCTTCCCCGTCGCCTCTCTCGGTCTATGGCTGGCCGTCTCCTGGGGGCCGGTTATCTGGGTGCTCGCGGCAGGCGGACAGATCATCATGTACGGCTTCATGCCGGAGGTTTTCGGGTCCAACCGGCTGATCGTTTTGCTGCATGCCGCGGTCGTCCTGGTCTACCTGGGATTCCGTGTTGCGCTCTGGTACGAAAAGCGCAAGCGGCGCCAGCAGGTAAGCGTTGATTTACCCTGATACATCTAGGGTTTCCGGTAAGGCACTGTTAAGCCTGCGGTTTAAGTAGAATTTTATTTGTATTCGATAGGGTCTGTCTCAAGGCGGGAAGAGAACCAACACCGCCAAACAAAACAGTGAGGCAGTCATCATGAACACGAAAATCAAGCCGCAGGCGGTATCGAACTTCCGTGACCAGCAGGAACAAGGCATCCGTGATCTTTACATGGAATCCCTTCATCTTGTTGAACGTCTTCACCGCCGTCTCCTCGACGTCATCAAGGACGAGTTCGACCGCCAGGGTCGCAGCGACGTCAATGCCGTCCAGGCACTTCTTCTCTTCAACATTGGCAACTCCGAGCTCACCGCCGGCGAACTTCGCTCCCGCGGTTACTACCTGGGTTCCAACGTTTCCTACAACGTCAAGAAGCTTGTCGATCTCGGCTTCATCAACCATCAGCGCTCGCGCATCGACCGTCGCTCGGTCCGCATCAGCCTGACGGAAGCGGGTCAGGACATCGCTGAAACCGTCGCCAAGCTCTATGAACGTCACGTCGGCTCGATCGACAAGGTTGGCGGCATCGGCTCCGACGAATTCACGCAGATGAACAAGCTGCTTACCCGTCTGGACCGCTTCTGGAACGACCAGATCCTCTATCGCCTGTAATCTCGTAAGCCAACTTCCCTGCTGGCTTATCGGACCTCCAAGGCACGAAAGGGCGCAACGGTATTCCGTAGCGCCTTTTCGCCGTTAGCAGCGTCTCGCTGCCGGGCTGCGTACTCGGTCGCCGACTTGGACAATGACCTCCGCGACGGGCTTGGGGTTTCCCGGGAATCACGCGACGTCGTCGCGACGTCAGCTCTATTTGTTGCAGGCAGTGGGCGGACCGGACGCGCGTAATCCGCGCCTTGTCTGCGAGGTCGTGACATCTTTGCAACGCATGGCAGGCAAGCATAATCGACTGTATTCAAGCCGTTTTTTAGCCGCTATTAACCGCCACATTTCTGTGGATGGATATGGTTCTTTGCGCATCGCCCGCGACCGACGGTTGAGCGTGGTGCAGGGCGACACGAATTGGCCATATTAGCATGTCAGCGGAAATACACGGCAAAGGGCGCTTCCCAAATTGAGGTCTGACAACCTCGCGCTCCCTGCTCGCAATCATGTGATCGCCGGCAGAGAGATTGTGCGATGCGCCGTAGCGACGGGTTGATAGAGAGATCTGCGTTCTCGCAGGGATAGCGAAGGCTGCCGGTCTCTCAAGCGGCGGCAATTTAGTGGTTGGGATGAATGTCGAAGAAAATCGGTACTGAAGCTTTCTCTCGTCGGGCGTTTCTGACGTCTGCGGCAATGGTTGGCGCGGGCGCATTGGCGGCCCCCGCACTCGCGCAATCGGCGATCGACTCGCTCATTAATGCTCCACAACGCGGCGATTGGGACGATCAGTTCGATGCGAAGGCTGCGTCCCGCACCGCAACGGCTGTCGTTTCCAACACGCCGATTCTCGGGCCGCAGTCGGTGCCGAGCATCCAGCAGGCAATCGCCCAGTATCAGCAGATCGCTTCGGCTGGCGGTTGGCCCGAAGTCAGCCCAAGCCAGCAGCGCTTGCAGATCGGCGTGACCGACCCGGCCGTCCAGAGCCTTCGCCAGCGTCTTGCCATCACAGGCGACCTACCGCGCGAGGCTGGCATGTCTTCGGCGTTTGATTCCTATGTCGACGGCGCCGTCAAGCGCTTCCAGGCGCGCCACGGCCTTCCGGCCGACGGCGTCATCGGCGAGTTCACCTTGAAGGCCATGAACATTCCGGCCGATGTTCGTCTGCAGCAGCTGAACACCAACCTCATCCGCATCCAGACCTTCCCGGAAGAGCTCGGACGCCGCCACGTGATGGTTAACATTCCGGCCGCCTACGTCGAGGCCGTGGAAGACGGCAGCGTTGCGACGCGCCACGCTGCGGTCGTTGGCCGTCTCAGCCGTCCGACGCATCTCGTCAACTCGAAGATCTACGAAGTTATCCTCAATCCTTATTGGACGGCACCGCGCTCGATCGTCGAAAAAGACATCGTACCGCTGATGCGCAAGGACCCGACCTATCTCGAGAAGAATGCCATTCGCCTGATCGACGGAAAGGGCAACGAGGTGGCGCCGGAAACGGTGGACTGGAATGCCGAGAAGGCTCCGAATTTCATGTTCCGTCAGGACCCGGGCAAGATCAACGCCATGGCGTCCACGAAGATCAACTTCTACAACAAGAACGGCGAGTATATGCATGACACGCCGCAGCAGGGTCTCTTCAACAAGCTGATG
Source organism: Rhizobium sp. RHZ02 (assembly GCF_014851575.1). Taxonomy (NCBI): domain Bacteria; kingdom Pseudomonadati; phylum Pseudomonadota; class Alphaproteobacteria; order Hyphomicrobiales; family Rhizobiaceae; genus Rhizobium; species Rhizobium sp. RHZ02. Next base: position 48,575 of record NZ_JACUZX010000005.1, on the reverse strand, counting down.
CGCTTTGAGTCCTCGGGCTGTGTTCGCGTCCAGAACGTTCGCGATCTGACGACGTGGCTGCTGCGCGAGACCCCGCCGTGGTCGCGTCAGCAGATGGAGCAGGTCATCACGACCCGCGTCAACACGCCGATCAAGCTCGCCGAAGAAGTGCCGGTTTACTTCGTCTACATTTCCGCCTGGGGCATGCCGGATGGCGTCGTGCAGTTCCGCGACGATATCTATCAGCTCGACGGCAACGCCGAGCTTGCGCTCGACACGACCGCAACCACGGAGCAGCCGGTTCAATAAGTCAATTGGATCGCGTTTGATTTTGAAGAAACCGCGCCTCTCTGGCGCGGTTTTTTGTTGTCCTGTCGGGCATAGAACGCGCGGCGCGTAGATTGCCTAGCAAATGTCGTTCTCCGTATTGCCCTTGAAAGGGCGGGGCGCTAATACCTTCGCGCATTCCAGTTGAGGAGCCCGCTCATGACCAATGCCTCCACCCAGACCTTCTTCAATCGCTCGCTTGCCGATACCGATCCGGAAATCTTCAGCGCGATTGGCAAGGAACTCGGCCGCCAGCGGCACGAGATCGAACTCATCGCCTCGGAAAACATCGTTTCCCGCGCGGTGCTGGAAGCCCAGGGCTCCATCATGACGAACAAGTATGCCGAAGGCTATCCGGGCAAGCGCTACTATGGCGGCTGCCAGTTCGTCGATATCGCTGAAGAACTGGCGATCGAACGCGCCAAGAAGCTCTTCGGTGTCAACTTCGCCAACGTTCAGCCGAACTCCGGTTCGCAGATGAACCAGGCCGTGTTCCTTGCACTGCTGCAGCCGGGCGACACCTTCATGGGCCTCGACCTCAACTCGGGCGGTCACCTGACGCACGGTTCCCCGGTCAACATGTCCGGCAAGTGGTTCAACGTCGTGTCCTATGGCGTGCGCGAAGGCGACAACCTGCTCGACATGGACGAAGTTGCCCGCAAGGCCGAAGAGCATAAGCCGAAGCTGATCATCGCCGGCGGCACCGCTTACTCCCGCATCTGGGACTGGAAGCGCTTCCGCGAGATCGCTGACTCGGTCGGCGCCTACCTGATGGTCGACATGGCGCACATCGCCGGTCTCGTCGCCGGTGGCCAGCATCCGTCGCCGTTCCCGCACTGCCACGTTGCCACGACGACGACCCACAAATCGCTGCGTGGTCCCCGCGGTGGCGTGATCCTGACGAACGACGAAGATCTGGCGAAGAAGTTCAACTCGGCCGTCTTCCCCGGTCTGCAGGGTGGTCCGCTGATGCACATCATCGCCGCCAAGGCCGTCGCCTTCGGTGAAGCGCTGGAGCCGGAGTTCAAGGACTACGCCGCGCAGGTCGTCAAGAACGCCAAGGCGCTTGCGGAAACCCTGATCGCCGGCGGCCTCGATGTCGTCTCCGGCGGCACCGACAACCACCTGATGCTCGTCGATCTTCGCAAGAAGAACGCGACCGGCAAGCGTGCCGAAGCAGCCCTCGGCCGCGCCTACATCACCTGCAACAAGAACGGCATCCCGTTCGACCCTGAGAAGCCATTCGTCACTTCGGGTGTGCGCCTCGGCGCGCCAGCCGGCACGACGCGTGGCTTCAAGGAAGCGGAATTCAAGGAAATCGGCAACCTCATCGTTGAGGTTCTCGACGGCTTGAAGGTCGCCAACTCCGACGAGGGGAACGCAGCCGTGGAAGCAGCCGTTCGCGGCAAGGTGGTCGAGCTGACCAACCGCTTCCCAATGTATGATTACATGGGCTAAGGATAGCGCATGCGCTGCCCATTCTGCGGATCGGAAGACACACAGGTCAAGGATTCACGCCCGGCGGAGGACAATACGTCCATCCGCCGCAGGCGTATTTGTCCCGATTGCGGCGGTCGTTTCACGACCTTCGAGCGCGTGCAGCTGCGCGAGCTGATGGTGTCGAAGAAGACCGGCCGCAAGGTACCGTTCGACCGCGACAAGTTGGTGCGATCTTTCGAGATCGCACTGCGCAAGCGTCCCGTCGACCGCGACCGCATCGAACGTGCGGTATCCGGCATCGTTCGACGGCTTGAAAGCTCCGGCGAAGTCGAGATCAGCTCCGAGCAGATCGGCCTTCAGGTGTTGGAAGCATTGAAGAGCCTGGATGATGTTGGCTTCGTTCGCTATGCCTCTGTCTATCGGGATTTTTCGCATGCCGAGGATTTCGAGAAAGTCATTTCCGAGATCAACGCCAAGATCGCCCGCGATCCCCTGGACAACTAGCTCATGAGCGCTTCGGAAGACGACGCGCGTTTCATGGAAGAGGCGATCCGCCTGGGTCTCCTGCATCTCGGCCAGACATCTACCAATCCTTCCGTCGGCTGCGTGATCGTGCGTGACGGTCAGATCGTCGGCCGTGCAGTGACGGCAGTCGGCGGGCGTCCCCATGCCGAACCGCAGGCCCTGGCCGAAGCCGGCGAACTGGCGCGCGGCGCCACCGCCTATGTCACGCTCGAACCCTGCTCGCATTACGGCAAGACACCACCCTGCGCGGAGGCGCTGATTGCCTACGGCATTGGTCGTGTGGTGATAAGCGTCACCGATCCGGATCCGCGTGTCTCGGGCAGGGGCATTGCCATGCTGCGCGATGCGGGGATCGAGGTCGAGTCAGGAATTCTCGAAAAGGAAGGCAAGCGTTCGCTTGCTGCTTACCTCACACGGCAGACGAAGAACCGGCCCTATGTGACTCTCAAGCTTGCGGTTTCCGCTGACGGCATGATCGGAAAAAAGGGCGAGGGGCAAATTGCGATCACTGGGCCTGCGGCACGGGTAGAGGTGCAGAAGCTGCGCGCCGAAACCGATGCGATTCTGGTTGGGATCGGGACTGCGATCGCCGATGATCCCTTGCTCACCGTTCGCACGCCTGGACTTGAGGCCCGCTCACCGGTTCGTGTCGTGCTCGATGAAGATCTCTCTTTGCCCTTGGACAGCAAGCTGGTCGCTACGGCCAAGCAGGTGCCATTGATCGTCGTCGCGGCCGAACCGCCCCGCTTCGACAATAGCGAGGACGAGGCCTTTCTCGCACGACGAGACGCTTTGGATCAGGCTGGCGTCGAAGTGGTCCAATGCAGTCCCTACCGGCCCGACCAACTGCTGCCTGCACTAGCATCGCGCGGAATTTCTTCGCTTGTCATCGAAGGCGGCGCGCGGACGGCGAAGCTTTTCCTGGATGCCGGTTACATCGACCGCATCCTCCTCTATCAAGGCCCTGCGGTGATCGGGCAGGACGGTATTGAATCGCCGGTCCAGAAGACCGATATGCCATCGGGCTTCCTGCACAGGGGCACCTTCATGTTTGGCGACGATCGCCTGGACGAATACGAAAGAGAGCTTTGATGTTTACCGGAATTGTCACCGACGTCGGCAAGATCGAATCTGTTTCCCCATTGAAGGAAGGCATCAAGCTGCGTGTCGCCACTGCCTATGATCCGGCGACCATCGACATGGGCGCCTCGATCTCGCACTCCGGTATCTGCCTGACGGTGACCGGCCTGCCCGGCGAGGGCAGCAACGGCCGCTGGTTCGAGGTCGAAGCTTGGGAAGAGGCTCTGCGCCTGACGACGATCGGGACGTGGAAGGAAGGTACCCGCATCAATCTCGAGCGCTCGCTGAAGATCGGCGACGAACTCGGCGGCCACATCGTTTCCGGTCATGTTGATGGCAAGGCCGAGATCCTCTCGGTGACGGAAGAGGGCGATGCGACGCGCTTTCGCCTGCGTGCGCCTGAACATCTCGCCAAGTTCGTTGCACCTAAGGGCTCCATCGCTCTGGATGGCACGTCGCTCACCGTCAACGCGGTGGACGGTACCGATTTCGACGTCCTGCTGATCCGTCACACGCTTGAGGTCACGACCTGGGGCGAACGCAAGGCAGGCGACTTCGTCAATTTCGAAGTCGATACCATGGCGCGCTATGCCGCTAGGCTGGCGGAGTTCCCGACCGCGAAAGCAGAATAACCTCTCCATTATAGTTGCATCGCTGGACTTCGCGAAAGCCGAGCTTGTGCGCCAGGCGCAGCGAGGGGTCGTTCCCCGGGTCGATAATGCAGGTCATTGGCTTGGAGGGGAACCGCTCTTCCGCCCAGGCGATCAGCGCCGTGAGCGCTTCGCTGGCGTAGCCGTGCCCTTGCGCGAAGGGCATCAGTCCCCAACCGGTCTCCAGAGTGCCTTCCGTGGAAGCGGGGTGCATATCCCGTTTCATGTCGAGGAAGCCTGCTTCCCCGATGAAACGCCCTGACTGCTTTTCCTCGATCGCCAGAAATCCGAAACCCATGTGATGCCACATGCCGGCGACACGCAGCATGCGCGCCCAGGCCTGTTCGCGGGTGGAGGGGACACCTCCGATGAAGCGCACCACCGCTTCGTCGCTCCACATCGTCATATAGTCAGAAAAATCGTCAACGGTGTGCGGACGTAGCAGCAGTCGCGCTGTCTCGATGGTAGGAATGCTGGTCATCTTGAAGTGTTCCCTCGGATGGAGGTCAAGCACCCGGCTCGCCGTCCCAGTAGTCCAGCTTGCCATGCTCGCTGCCGATAAAGCGAAACCGGTTCGCTTGTCCCTCGTCGCGATTGGTCTTGGCGAGAAACTTTCCGGAATCGGGATATTCGACAATCTCGGTTTTCGCCATTGTCGAAATGCCGAGGTAGATCAGAGGCGTCGAACCAGTGTTGATGATCTGGTGGGCGGTCTCTTGTCCCCCGGCTGGAGCGCCGAGCGTGTCACCCTTCCGGATCGGATAGCGATCAGGACCGAAACGATATTCGCCGGTGCCTTCGATGACGAAAAACAGCTCATCCTCCACGTGATGGTTGTGGAATGGACAGCTGGATTTGCCGGGCGGGACCTCGTTGTAGCTTATGCCGAGACCTGCAAGGCCGAGAAGCGAGCCGAATGAGACATCCGTCCCTTCGTACAGATCCCCTTGCTTCCAGTGCTCAAGCTTCAAATCAGCGACGTTGATGACGGGCTTCGATACGCCGGACATTGTCTTCTCCTGTTTCCGGAGAAAAGGCATCATCCTGCGAGAAAATACAACCCGCAAAGCATCGTGACGGGCGACAGTCTTCCGCTGTCGCCCTTGACCTTATCGATAGTAGACCGTGATACCGCCGTCCGCGGCCTGATCAGCGTTGACGATGTTCCCGAGCAGCACACCTCTGGCGTTGAGCTGATGCATAAGGGGTTTGTTGACGGCAATGGCCGCACGGATCACTTGGATGTCGTGGACACTGTGTGCGGCAAATGAATTGGGCGCTCCGATATTTTTCGAACTGCCGTGGTCGGCCACCTGCCGAATATCGAGATTTGCGCCGCTGAAGCTGCGGAGCGTTCGTTCGATGCCCGACGGGGTCGTCATGTCGAGACTTTCGGCACGGCTGGCATCTGCAAAGGCAAGGGTAGCGACCGCGGAGGCGATGGCTGCAACGCGATTCATGGGGTATCCTTTCATCTGCTCTGACGATCGACCGTCGGCAGTGGATCGTCAGCGTTACGCAGATGAAATTGGTAATCGGATCATCCGCCTTCAATTCATAAGTATCTGGAATTTAGTCACATATTGTTCATGCGAATTGCCCTTCATTTGCCATCTTCGAGGCGCCGGTCCGACGCCGGCACAAAATGACGCAAGAATTGCCCGCTCCGCCGTTGCCGGGATTCCGGATTCGGCATCCAACCATGGTCGGAATTTGCTTGCCATTCGGGTCGCGGCGTGTTTTGACCGCGGCCTGCCGAATGGTGAAGTCCTCTAGCTACTGAAGGTGAAGCATGGCGCGAGAAACCGCTCCCCACATTTTGATCGTCGAAGCACGCTTCTACGACGACATGGCCGATGCCCTGCTTGAAGGCGCGACCTTCGCCTTGAAAGAGGCGGGCGCGACCTATGAGGTCGTCACCGTTCCGGGCGCTCTCGAGATTCCGGCGGCGATTGCCATGGCGCTCGACGGAGCAGATAATGAGGGCACGCAGTATGATGGGTACGTCGCCCTCGGTATGGTCATCCGCGGCGAGACCTACCATTTCGATATCGTGTCGAACGAATCCTCTCGCGCGCTGATGGATCTGGCCGTGAGCGAATCCCTTGCCATTGGTAATGGCATTCTGACTGTTGAGAATGACGATCAGGCCTGGGCTCGCGCCCGCCGTTCGGACAAGGACAAGGGCGGATTTGCCGCCCGCGCAGCTCTTACGATGATAGAGCTGAAGAAGAAGTTGGGTGCATAACGAATGAACAACGAGAACTCGGAGCGTCCGGTCAAGGCTGCAAACCAGCGAGGTGCTGCGCGCCTTGCTGCCGTTCAGGCGCTCTACCAGATGGATATTGGCGGCACCGGCGTGCTGGAGATCGTGGCTGAATACGAGGCGCATCGCCTGGGCCAGGAACTTGACGGTGAGACCTATTTGAAGGCCGACCCCTCCTGGTTCCGCTCGATCGTATCAGGCGTCGTGCGGGAGCAGCGTCGCCTTGACCCAATGATTGCGTCCGCCTTACAGGACGACTGGGCGCTGTCGCGTCTCGATAGCACGGTCCGCGCGATCCTCCGTGCCGGCGTCTTCGAGATTCTCGAACGCAAGGATGTTCCCGTTGCGGTCATCGTGACGGAATACGTCGAAATCGCTCAGGCCTTCTTCAGCGACGATGAGCCGAAGCTCGTCAACGCCGTGCTTGACCGCATCGCAAAGCAGGTGCGCGGCGAAGCCAAGAAGTAGCGTTCTGCCGGGTCGGCAGGCCCGACCTCCAAGAATCCTCCGTTCCCATTGTGCTGCAAGGGCTTTTGGCTCTTACGGGCTTGACGCGCCGTTTTCCTCCACGCAATCTCCGCCCGGCGTTGCAGCATTTCTGTGGGAGGAAATCGAGTCGGCGTATTCGCAGCCGGAGAGGGAGTGAGCTCCGGCTCTTTTGGAGGAAAGAGCGAAATGAGCATTCTTTTATGGGTAATAGCATGCGGTCTGCTCTCGGTGGTCTATGCCATCTGGGCAACCCGGTCGGTGCTTGCCGCCGATCAGGGTAACAAGCGCATGCAGGAAATTGCAGGCTATATTCGTGAGGGTGCGCAGGCCTATCTGACGCGCCAGTATAAGACCATCGCAATCGTCGGCATCGTCGTTTTCATTGCAGCCTGGCTGCTGCTCTCCGGCACGGCTGCAATCGGCTTCCTCATCGGCGCTGTTCTGTCTGGCGCTGCTGGCTTCATCGGTATGCATGTCTCGGTGCGCGCCAATGTTCGCACGGCGCAGGCGGCATCCCAGAGCCTGGCCGCCGGACTTGAGATTGCATTCAAGTCGGGTGCCATCACCGGGCTTCTGGTGGCCGGTCTCGCGCTCCTTGGCGTGTCGATCTACTACTACGTGCTGACTGTCGTGCTTGGGCACGAAGGCAGCTCTCGCGAAGTCATCGATTCCCTCGTCGCGCTTGGCTTCGGTGCGTCGCTGATTTCGATCTTCGCCCGTCTCGGCGGTGGCATCTTCACCAAGGGCGCTGACGTCGGCGGTGACCTCGTCGGCAAGGTCGAAGCGGGTATCCCGGAAGATGATCCGCGCAACCCCGCGACAATTGCCGATAACGTCGGCGACAACGTCGGAGATTGCGCTGGCATGGCAGCTGACCTTTTCGAAACCTACGCCGTATCCGTCGTCGCGACCATGGTTCTCGCCGCAATCTTCTTTGCCGGCGCACCCGTTCTTGAATCGGCGATGCTCTACCCGCTTGCGATCTGCGGCGCCTGCATCATCACCTCGATCATTGGTACGTTCTTTGTCAAGCTCGGCAGCAATGGCTCGATCATGGGCGCCCTTTACAAGGGGCTCATCGTCACCGGCCTGCTGTCGATCATCGGCCTTGGCGCAGCGACATCACTGACCATCGGCTGGGGTTCGATTGGCTCGGTCGGTGGCGAGGACATTACCGGCACGCATCTCTTTGTCTGCGGTCTGATCGGCCTGCTCGTCACAGCGCTGATTGTTGTCATCACCGAATATTACACCGGCACCAACAAGCGCCCAGTCAATTCGATCGCCCAGGCCTCTGTGACCGGCCATGGCACGAACGTCATCCAGGGTCTTGCGGTGTCGCTGGAATCGACAGCCCTCCCGGCGATTGTCATCGTCGGTGGCATCCTGGCGACTTATCAGCTCGGCGGCCTTTTCGGCACCGGCATCGCGGTTACCGCCATGCTCGGCATTGCCGGCATGATCGTTGCTCTCGACGCTTTCGGTCCGGTGACGGACAATGCCGGTGGCATTGCGGAAATGTCCCACCTGCCGCCGGAAGTACGCAAGTCGACCGACGCGCTCGACGCAGTCGGCAATACGACGAAGGCCGTTACCAAGGGCTATGCGATCGGTTCCGCTGGCCTCGGCGCCCTGGTTCTGTTTGCGGCCTATTCCTACGACCTAAAATACTTTGCCGCCAACGGTGACAAGTACCCGTATTTTGCAGGTATTGGCGACATCTCCTTCGATCTTTCCAATCCTTACGTCGTTGCCGGACTGATCTTCGGTGGTCTCATTCCTTATCTCTTCGGTGGCATCGCGATGACCGCCGTCGGCCGCGCGGCCGGCGCAATTGTCGAAGAGGTTCGCCGTCAATTCAAGCAGAAGCCCGGCATTATGGCAGGGACCGAGCGTCCAGACTATGGCAGGGCGGTTGACCTGCTGACCAAGGCAGCCATCCGCGAGATGGTCATTCCTTCGCTTCTGCCGGTTCTTGCCCCGATCGTCGTCTACTTTGGCGTATTGATCATCTCGGGCTCGAAGGCTTCCGCTTTCGCGGCGCTGGGCGCATCGCTGCTCGGTGTTATTATCAACGGCCTGTTCGTCGCGATCTCGATGACCTCGGGTGGTGGCGCGTGGGACAATGCCAAGAAATCCTTCGAGGACGGCTTCGTCGACAAGGACGGCGTTCGCCATATGAAGGGCTCCGACGCGCATAAGGCATCGGTGACCGGCGACACGGTCGGCGACCCCTACAAGGATACGGCTGGTCCTGCCGTTAACCCGGCTATCAAGATCACCAACATCGTCGCTCTTCTGCTTCTCGCCGTCCTGGCTTGAGGCACATCGCCGAAACAAAAAACCCGCCGGAGCGATCCGGCGGGTTTTTCTTTGAGAGTTCGCTCCCGCTTTAGCGGAGGCTGGCCGGGTTCTGCGGCGAGGCCGGCTGCGAGGTGCCGCCACCGAAGAGGCCCTTCGCAGCGTTCGCCGCGCTGCCGCCCGATAGCAGCTGTTGTAGGAAGGTGAAGTCCTTGCCGCCCGTCGGGGTGACGCGGGTAATCGTATCGAAAATCTTGCCGTCCTTGAGGGTGTAGTTCGCACGGCGCGTAACGATGCCGTCCTTGTCGAAATAGATCGCCAGCACGCTCTGATCGACCACCTTCAGCTTCTGGAAGGCCATGGAGCGCTCGCGGCGCTGCGAGATGTAGTAGAAGACTTCGCCATCGAACGTCGCCGTCGTGGACGGGGTGCCGAGGGATAGGAGAACCTGCTCGCGGCTCGATCCTACTGGGACGAGATTCAGCGACTGCTCGTCGGCGACATATCCACCGTTGAGGACGGTTTGTGTCTGGCAGCCTGAAAGTCCGGCGGAGGCGATCATGATGGCAATAGCGGCATTGCTGAGGAATTTTTTGTCAGACTTGAAATACCGTTTCGTCAACGACATCTACTCCCTAAAATTATGAATGGCAGCCACCGGCCTCAGATCGCTGATGCAAAACCATTGTGGCCATTCCGGGGAGAGACATCCCGTTGGCTCATGCGGACAGAAGGGGTGCTGTCCCGAAAGTGGCCACCTTCGGCATTGCAATTCGCGCCTGCTTCGGTAAACCAGCTTTCGAAATCATGCAACAAGGCCGGACGCCGCTTGGCGCTCAGAATGAGGCCTTTCCGGAAAAAACGATGATCTTCGGGCTCTTTGGCAAGAAAAACAACAACCAGGTAATCGTAGATCGGCAATATCAGGCACTGACGTCGGCCGCACGGATGCCGGAATTCTATGAGCGCTTGAATGTCCCGGATACGGTGATGGGGCGTTTCGAGATGCTTTCGGCGGTGATGATCCTCTTCTTCCGGCGCACACGAACCTCCGGGACGAGCGGCCAGGAGATCGCGCAGGAAATCGTCGACGCCTTCTTCCAGGATATCGACTACTCCATCCGTGAATTGGGGATCGGTGACAACACGGTTCCCAAACGCATGAAGAAGCTGGCCGGCATGTTCTATGGCCGACTGGAGGCCTACGCCAAGGCGATGGACACCAGGGATGCCGAAGGACTCGCTGCGGCGCTCGTGCGAAACATTCATCCGAAGGCGAATGAGCCGGTGGATATGCGCGGTCTCGCGGACTGGATGTTTGTTGCCGAAGACCATCTTTTGTCTCAGTCGGAGGACGTCATAGCGACAGGCTCGGCGACACTTCCGAAGGTAGCGTGAGGAAGAGACGATGAAAAACAAAAGAGACGACGTTCCGTTCTCCTACCTCGTAAATGTAGGTCATATATCGGCCAATCCTGTCGAGGTGCATCTGGAGGCCGACAAGCGCGAATTGGCGGCCCTTGCGGACAGTTGGAGTGTCCTATCGGTGGACAGCTTTGGTGCTGACCTCCAGATCGGTCGGTGGAAGCGGGATGGTGTGCGCATCAAGGGCAGGGTGCGTGCCAACATCGTCCAGTCCTGCGTCGTGACCCTCGATCCGGTCCCATCGGAGATCGACGAGAGCTTCGAGCAGATCTTCGTGCCGGAGAATTCCAAGCTTGCGCGCCGGCCCGCCAATGATGCCGGCGAAATGGTGCTGGACCCCGATGGCCCGGACCTTCCCGAAAGCTTCACCGGCGATACGATTGACGCAGGTGAGGTGGTTACGGAATTCGCAGCTCTTGCGATCGATCCCTATCCGCGCAAGCCCGGTGTGGAGTTCTCCGGTCACATAGAAGACACTGGAGAGAACGATAAAAAGCCGTCTGCCTTCGCCGTGCTGAAGGATTGGAAAAAGGACTGAACCCCGTTGGGGATTTGACACAATTCAGTTGTAAGCGACGGGAAAACCGGTATTTTGGCCGAAATTTCGCCCGCCGGAGGCGAAAAACAAGGATCAGGGACGCGTGATCAGAATTTCTATCGACCTCATGGGTGGCGACTTTGGTCCCCAGGTTGTCATCCCCGGCGCCGCCAAGGCACTGGAAAGACATCCCGATATTTTCTTCGTGATGTATGGATTGAAGGAACAGTGCGAGCCGGTTCTCGACAGGTTTCCGAAGCTCAAGGAAAAGACCGTTTTCCACGACTGCGAGCTGGCCGTCCGCATGGACGAGAAGCCGAGCCAGGCGCTCCGTCGCGGTCGCTATATCTCCACCATGTGGCGGACGATCGAAGCGGTGAAGACGAAGGAAGCCGACGTCGCGGTGTCGGCCGGCAATACCGGCGCGCTCATGGCGATGGCCAAGTTCTGTCTGCGTACGATGGCCAATATCGAGCGGCCGGCGATCGCTGCCATCTGGCCCACCTTGAAGGGCGAGAGCATCGTTCTCGACGTGGGCGCGACGATCGGCGCGGATTCGCAGCAGTTGATGGATTTCGCGCTCATGGGCGGGGCAATGGCCCGTGCGCTGTTCGAGATCGAGCGTCCGTCGATTGGCCTGCTGAATGTCGGGGTCGAAGAGATCAAGGGCCAGGAAGAGGTGAAGGAAGCGGGGCGCCTGCTCCGTGAGGCTAACATCGACTCGCTCGAGTACTATGGCTTCGTCGAAGGCAACGACCTGGGGAAGGGTACCGTCGACGTCGTCGTGACCGAAGGCTTCTCTGGCAATATTGCTTTGAAGGCGGCCGAAGGTACAGCGCGGCAGATCGGTGAGTATCTGCGCGCTGCAATGTCGCGCACGCTGCTTGCCAAGATCGGCTACTTCTTCGCCAAGGGCGCCTTCGACATGCTGCGCGAAAAGATGGATCCGAGCCGTGTGAACGGCGGCGTCTTCCTCGGCCTCAACGGCGTCGTCATCAAGAGCCATGGCGGCGCCAATGCCGAAGGCATCGCTGCCGCCATCGAGGTCGGCTACGACATGGCCAAGAATGGCCTCAATCAGAAAATAGAAAACGATCTTCAAAAGTATCATGCCAAGCGGCTGCCCCCGATCGGGCCGGAAGCCGCATGAGCGACGGGGTTTAAGCAATATGATCCGTTCAGTTGTTCGCGGGTTCGGAGCCGCACTTCCGAAACGCGTTATGACCAATCGCGACATGGAAGATGTCGTGGACACATCGGACGAATGGATTGTCCAGCGTACGGGCATTCGCCAACGCTACATCGCGGGCGAGGGCGAGACGACATCGTCGCTCGGCGAAGCTGCGGCGCGTGCTGCGCTCGACAAGGCAAGCCTGACGCCAGCTGATATCGATCTTATCATCTGTGCCACCTCGACGCCCGACAACACATTCCCGGCGACTGCCGTCAATATCCAGAACCGCCTGGGCATGCACCATGGCTTTGCGTTCGACGTACAGGCCGTCTGCACAGGCTTCGTCTATGCTGTGACAACGGCCGACGCCTTTATCAGGGGCGGTCTCGCCAGGCGCGTGCTGGTAATCGGCGCCGAGACCTTCTCGCGCATTCTCGACTGGAACGATCGCACGACCTGTGTCCTCTTTGGCGATGGCGCCGGGGCGATCGTGCTGGAGGCTGCCGAGGGCAAGGGCACGACCGCTGATCGTGGCGTGCTGACGGCGCACCTGCGTTCCGATGGCTCCCACAAGGAGAAGCTCTATGTGGATGGCGGTCCCTCGACGACTGGCACGGTTGGGAAGCTGCGCATGGAGGGCCGCGAAGTCTTCAAATATGCAGTCGGCATGATCACTGACGTCATTCAGGCCGCCTTCGACGCCACGGGAACGACCGCCGACGATCTCGACTGGCTCGTGCCACACCAGGCCAATCGCCGTATCATCGACGGTTCCGCCAAGAAGTTGCATATTGCACCTGAGAAAGTAGTCATTACGGTTGATCTCCACGGCAACACGTCTGCCGCGTCGATTCCGCTCGCGCTGGCCACGGCCGCTGGCGACGGCCGGATCAAGGAAGGCGATCTGGTGATGTTGGAAGCGATGGGCGGCGGCTTCACCTGGGGCGCAGCACTCCTGCGCTGGTAACCCGAAAATCCAAAAAACTACCGACGAACAAGAGCTTGACCGTGAGGCGCAAGACAAATACTCTTTGTCCGCTTTCATAATATAATTGGCAAATGGGCGGGGAAACCATGACCGGAAAGACAGTGACGCGAGCAGACCTGGCGGAATCAGTTTTTCGTAAGGTCGGTCTTTCAAGAACCGAATCTGCTGAGCTCGTGGAAACTGTCATTGACGAGATTTGTAACGCGATTGTTCGCGGCGAAACCGTCAAGCTCTCGTCTTTTGCGACGTTCCAGGTGCGCGACAAGAATGAGCGCATCGGCCGCAATCCGAAGACTGGCGAGGAAGTACCGATTTCTCCCCGACGCGTCATGACCTTCAAGGCCTCCAATGTCTTGAAGACGCGGATCCTCAAGGCGCATACTCTGCGCAAGACCAAGCAGAAGGCCGCAAATCCGGCTTCCTGATTGGGCTGAGGAGAGGGAGGTCCCTCTCGCTCGACGACAACAACCTGCAATCTTCCCTGAACGATCTGTGCGGTATTCAAGAGGTGACTTGAATTCGCGGCGTCAAACCGTTGAAATATGATGAGTCGCGGCTCGGTTCTGACGTTCGTGAGACACAGCTGCGCCTTGTCAGCCGAACAGACGCGCGGCGCACCCCGAGACCGCGTAGGGAGTAAGGATGTTGGATAAGAGCCCCGATGCGTTCCGCACCATCAGCGAGGTGGCGGACGACCTAGACCTTCCACAGCATGTCCTGCGCTTCTGGGAGACTCGGTTTCCTCAGATCAAACCGATGAAACGCGGCGGCGGCCGCCGCTACTACAGGCCCGAGGATATTGATCTTCTGAAGGGCATTCGCCACCTGCTCTATGATCACGGCTACACCATCAAGGGTGTGCAGAAACTTCTGAAGACCAACGGCAACAAGTTTGTCATCTCCATCGGGCATGGCGATCTCGCCAGCGTCCAGGCGCTGACGGGCGGCCCGCCGGAGGGCGGTGATGCGGCCGAGCCACGGGTCGGAATGTCTGAGGAGGATCAGGTGGTTGGCCGCGCGAAGCCGCCGATCACACGCCGCTTCTTCAATTTCGGCGGTGGCGATGAAGAATCCCCGGAAATCTCGATCGGCAAGTCGAGCGTCGGCAAGGAGGATCGAGCGCTGCTTCAGGAAGCACTCTACGATCTCCTCGAATGCAAGCGCCTGTTGGATCAAGTTCGCTGATCCAATTTACCGGAGCGCCTCGATGGCTTAGTTAGTGAAGCATCGCCCGCGCGTTCGGACGGCCTCTGCCAAACGCATCGTAGTCGGCGGCGAGCGTAATCCCAGTCAGTACCAAGGAAACCTTCGTGACCGCGTCTCATTCCGTTCCCGGCAAATTCTATGACGCCTTCCTGTTCGATATGGATGGCACGCTCTTGAACTCGATCGCGGTGGTCGAACGCGTCTGGACGGAATGGGCTATGCGGCATGGCCTCGAGCCAGAGGTTTTCCTCAAGACGATCCATGGCATTCGCGCCTCCGACGTCATTCGCCAGCTGGCGTTGCCAGGCGTCGATCCGGAGTATGAGGCAAAGCAGCTACTGAAGGAGGAGATGGAGGACGTTGGAGGTATCGTCTCGATCCCCGGCGCGATCGATTTCCTGAACAGCATTCCACCGGCAAAGTGGGCGATCGTAACCTCGGCACCGATCGAACTCGCCCGGCGGCGCATGGCCGCCGCAGGCATTCCGACGCCCGTGGCGATGGTGAGCGGTGAAGAAGTGGTAGCCGGGAAACCGAGCCCGGAGTGCTACCTGCTGGGGGCCAAGCGCCTCGGAGTCGATCCGACGAAATGCCTGGTGTTCGAAGATGCCGTTGCCGGAATTCTCGCAGGCGAAGCGGCGGGCGCGGATGTGACAGTCATCACAGAGACGCATACGACGCCGTTCGCAACGCCGCACTTTTCGATCTCCGACTATCGGGAGTGGCGTGTCGACACCGGCCCAGACGGGCGCGTTGCGCTGGTCAGATAGCGCGCTAGTGCTTGCGCTGTTGCTGCGCCTGCTTCTTCATGCGCTCGAAAGCAGCAATCATTTTTGCCTTTACCGAACCCAGCGTTCCCAATTCATGTCCGCAGGTGAAGCAGGTAAGGATATCGGTGTCGAGCGGTTCGGGCCGCTCGAATTTCATTCGGGTGTTCCTGCATTTGGGGCAGGGGATCTCAATCTGCATGGTCTTATCCAAAGTCTCGCGTTTCCGAGGTTTCTTATTCGCGGAGGGCCGATCGAGCAAGCGTTTTCGACCACGACCGAGCACTGACACTTCCCGGCGTTGGCAAAAATCAAAATCGAGATGATGCTACTGGCAAGCGAAGAAAGTCGAGTAGCCTCCGACAGTGGCCACTCCCGCGTATCGCAGATTAGGTCGAAGCAGATTCGTGTTATGGCCCCAGGAGCGCCTCCAGCCAGCAAAAAGCTGCTGCGGTGTCGTATACCCCATCGCGACATTCTCTGAACATACCACACTGAGCCCAGCGGCTCTGGCTTGAGCCGATCTCTGGCGGAAACCATAGTGGCTCATGCTTCGCCGAGCTGCCTGGTAGCGGCTATGCTGCTGCGCCAGGGCTTTCAAAGTGCGATTTGCGGCGAGGGGAGACAGGCCACGGCTCGCCCTATACGAATTGATGAGAGCGAGCGTCTGGGAGCCAAAATCGCCTGTCATCGTTGGTGGTTGCGCTGCGCTAATGCATGCCGAACTCAGAACCACAATTGCTATTGTCTGTAGCGTCTTCATTGTCGGATTTTCCATCTTGGCAAGAATTCGCCTTTGGCGGGCCTGAGCAGACACAAAGCAAACGATCCAGGCAACCATAAACGGGCATGACGCCTCGATTTTCGATGTCGAGCCGAAATGTAGATTCCAACGAGCTGGCCAGCTGGGTGATGTCAGGAGACGCTCAGAGGACAAGCGTCAGCTGACGACCCCATTCTGCCGGCACATATTGTTGAAGTTTGTTTGTGCGCTGCCTTGGGCCGTCAGGGTAAACGAAAAGGCCGCTCTTCCCGTCGCACTTGTGTTTCTCAAAACACCGGCGAAGGGCTCTCCGCCAGTGAAGGCACCGCCCTTGTTCTTGGAGTCCACTATGCCGCAAACATAGACGATCCCGGGCTGTCTCTGTGCCGCCATCATGCTCTTGAACGTCGCACTGGAGGGATCTTTGAGGTAGCTTCGAACTGTGTTCTGAATGGCAGAAACCTCGCCCTCCGAGAGGGTATACGGGATTGTCTGCTGAGTGACGCTTCCGCAGGAACTAAGCAACAAAAGGCCGGCGATCATGATTCTCTTCATGTGCTCCCCCATGAGGGCGTCAAACGACAGGCCCCCCGCCAAGAAAATCTCTTCTAGCAGTTGCTAAATCAAGCCAGTACTTCGACGTATCTCGATGGGAACTATGAGCCGGGGTCCGAAACAGGCTACTTACAATTCAGAAGTTTGTGACTCTCTTTGCCTCTAGTCAAGCCTCGCGTTCAAAGCCTTTCGTCACTGCCGGCAAGCGTTTCGATTGCGATCGCCACTCTGAGTGCGCGCATCTTTTATCGGAGGGACCGCACATATTTGATTGCCGACATGCAAAAGACGCTCGCTGGCCTGATTTGCTGTGAGACGCAGGTCTCACGGACGGCAGCGGAACTGCCGTGGAACTTCTGTTGCAAGCCCACCTATCCCCGGCTTTCGTTCCTTTTTATTCCTCATGCATGATTTTTCCCTTGCGCCGGAAATTCCAAAATACTAACAGGATCAGGCCGTTTCGGCAGGTCGGGGCGTAGCGCAGCCCGGTAGCGCACTTGACTGGGGGTCAAGGGGTCGCTGGTTCGAGTCCAGTCGCCCCGACCATTTACATAGTAACCTTCGGCACCCCCAGCAGCCGATGGTGATCTCTCTCTCATGGCTAGCCTTGCCGAAAATCAACTGCGACGCAGTTGCCCTTTTCCTGTCAGTGTTTCTGATGTCGGGGCAGCACGGATATATCGCTGATAGAAAAATTTCTTAATCACTCGAATAATTATTAGTTTCATGTAATATATGTTCGACAACTGTTGGTGGACGACCTATGGCCAACCGCGAGGCAAGCGAAACATGCCGGGAAGCTCTGGCGGAGTCCTTCGAGGCTCTGGTCGAGAAGGCCATATCGTCGGGCTGGTCGGAACAGGAAGTCGCACTGGCACTGACGGACCTCGCCGAGACCTATCTGGTCAAGGTCGGCGCAACGGTCATCATCGAGGACTCAATCTATTCGCAGCTTGCCTTTGAGCGGCTGAAAAATTGAGGCGGAAGTCGCCCATCAGACCGGCCTGAAACACGCCGTTCACATATATGTTTCCGTTGGAAATGTTCGGTTGATAAATCACCGGCTCGGGCGCATAGTGCCCGCATCGTCGGCTATGGATGGGCGGTCGACGTCAATGCTAGTGGTGTCATTAGCCCTCATGGAACCTGTGGCGTGATGCTTAAATCCCCAGTTCTTCCACGTGACCTGCCACTTTTCTCGGATGATCTAGACCTCCTGTCCGGAGTACTTGACGATGTCTGCCGGGACAGGGGACTTGCGCGCGATACACCGGCTGCCGAAGTCATCGGCGCGCTCCTGATCCAGCTCTACCGACAGGGCGTTAGGGACAAGGGCAAGCTTGCCGCCCTCGCAAGGGCTTATTTGTAATTTCGGAACCTGAAGAGCGCCCGACTAGTCGTCGTTTGCCGCGTTGAGATTTTCCGGGCGGATCCCTTCGTCGATCCCGGTACGTGCTCGCAGCCTGACGCCCGGTCCGCCTTCGTCATGGTTGCCGCTGGCGATGAAGATGATGCCCGCCGCCTCCAGCGCTTGTTTGACCGCGAGCAGCGCATGCGGCTCGCCTTCCCGCTCATCGCGCTCCATTATTTCGATGGTGGCAGCGGGCAGACCTGAGGCGGTTGCCAGTTGCTCGATGCTCATTCCGGTCATCGCGCGGGCGCCGCGCATTTGTGTCGCTGTGATCATGAATCAAAGACTAGCGCGTCGGCGCTCGTTCGCAAGCCCGATGTGAAGCGCCATTGCGTCTATGGCGCTGTTCCAGCGCGGCGCAGCCCCAGACCACACCGAAAAGCAGATAGACATGTCGCCAGTGATCGATGTCGATGACGTTTCCGATTGCCACATGCCCTAGCACTCCGATCCACGCGATCATCAGATAGGGCTGCCAAGGCCGATCCTTCAGCAGGTTCCTGAACCCGAGATAGATTGTCCAGCAGAGCATGGTGACGTAACTGACAAAGCCAAGCCAGCCGTAGCTCGTCAGCGACTTCAGCCAGACATTGTGCTCATCCTCCGGAAACATCGTGCCGAAGACCAGCGGACCGATTCCGAGCGGTCGTTCCATCATCATCGTGAAGCCGATGCGGTGGCGCTCGAAGCGACCGAGGTGCTCACCGTCATACTGCTGCACGAGCTGGGCGCGCGTCGAAAAGAGCGCACTGACCTTCGGGAACTGCAACGCGACGACCAGCGACGCAACCAGCAACATGATCGCCGCAAGCGACAGAATCAGGATGCGCAGTCGAAACGCGCCGCTGCGTTCCTTGAGTAGCATGCAGAAGATCAGCAGGAGAATCCCGGCGGCAAAGAGGCCCCAGGCCGCACGCGAGAACGACAAGAAAACGCCCAGTGCCAGGATCAAGAGCGCTACCGCTTTGATCGGCGACGTCCTCAGATTGCCGACAAGAATGCCGTGGACAAGGTAGAGCGATGGCGGGATCAGGAATGGGCCAAATACGTTCGGGTCCTGGAAGGCGCCTTTGGCACGATCGTAGAGCGTGAAGACCTCTGCGCCGGGGAAGGCGTGAAAATAGCCGAGTATCCCGAGCAGGGAGGTGATAACGGCGGCGAACGCCCAGGCATTGAAGATGAGCGGCAGGCGCCGAGGGCTGTCCTCGACGATCGCGGCATAGAAGATCGCAGTCAATGCGAGGAACGTCGAGACCGCGACATACATTGGCCCGGTCCCGAGGTCCGTCATCTGGGTCAGCGAGAGCATGCCGCCGATGTTGAAGGCAAGCAGCAGGGCAAGCAGCGGCGCTGTGAAGCGTGAAATCCTGAGACCGAGGATGAACCAGATGCCGAGAAGGGCGGCCATCCACAGCTCGTAGGGCGCCGGCTCATCGATAACGAAGCCGGAGAGAAAGACACCAAAGGCAACCATCGCCGAACCGATCAGCCGCACCGTTGCTCGTTGCGGTTGAGCAACGCGAAGATGTGTCGCCGAGGCCGCGTTCAATAGGCGTTTTCCGTATTGAACAACCGGAAGGGCGTGAGGAACAGGATTTTCAGATCGAACCAGAGCGACCAGTTCTCGATATAGTAGAGATCGTAGGCGGTCCGGAACTTGATTTTGTCGTCGTGATCGACCTCGCCGCGCCAGCCGTTGATCTGCGCCCAACCCGTCACCCCGGGCTTCACGCGGTGACGCGCGAAATAGCCTTCCACGACGTCGCCGAAGAGGCGGTCCTTCGCCTGGGCCAGAATGGCATGTGGGCGCGGGCCAACCAGCGAAATGTCACCCTTCAACACGTTGAAAAGCTGCGGCAGTTCATCGATCGAACTCTTGCGGATGAAGCGTCCGACGGGTGTGACGCGTGGATCGCCTTTGGTGACCGCGGCACGTCCGGTGGGGTCACCCTTGTCGGCATACATTGAGCGAAACTTGAAGATCCTGATGATCTCGTTGTTGAAGCCATGACGGTTCTGCATGAAGAAGACCGGCCCCTTCGAGGTGACCTTGATGGCGATTGCCGTTGCAAGCATGATCGGCCAGAGGAGCGCCAGGGCGAGCAGCGTAAAGACAATGTCGAAACAGCGCTTGGCAACCGAGTCCCAGTCCCTGATCGGCTTGTTGAAGATATCGAGCATCGGGACAGACCCGATGTGCGAATAGGCACGCGGGCGAAAGCGCAGGCGATTTGCGTGCGCGGCAAGGCGAATGTCGACCGGCAGCACCCAAAGCTTCTTCAGCAGCTGCAGGATGCGGGCCTCCGCGCTAAGCGGCAGGGAAATGATCAGCATATCGATACGGGTAATGCGTACAAACTCGACCAGTTCGGCGACCGTTCCGAGCTTCGGATAGCCGGCGACCATGATCGGCGACCGTTTCTCGCCGCGGTCGTCGAAAATGCCACAGATCCGGATGTCGTTGTCGGGTTGCTGTTCGAGAATGCGGATCAACTCCTTGGCCGGTGCCCCGCCACCGACGATCACCGCGCGGCGCTCCATGATGCCATTGCGTGACCAGTTGCGGATACCGTAGGCCGTCAACAAGCGAGCGGCGAGGAGGACGATTGCGCCGGCAATGAACCACGCAAAATGTGCTTGCGGCTGTGCCCGGCCGATGTTGCCGGAGAGTACGCTTGCAGCCGTGACAATCAGGAAGACGGATGCCCACACGGCAAGGACTCGCGGCAGCAGGCGCATGCGGGCGCGGAGCGCTGGGATGGAGTAGGTGTCGGCCGTCTGGAGCGCACTGACGAGGAGTGCCGCAACAACGGTGGCAGCGATCGCCCGCCCTGCAAGGGTTTCGCCCCCGCTCCCGGGCCAGAAGAGGAATGCAAGCAACCCGACGAGAAACTGTGAGGCGAATTCAAAAAGTCGGAACTGACCGATAATGATGGCCGGCGAGCGGTTTCCGGTGCTGAATTGCTCGGCGATCTGACGGGCATAGGCGTTGATCGGCTCCGGTTGAACCGTTCCATCCGCGCCTTCGTCGCGTCGATGGATGTCGGAAACCTGCTTCCGCAGCGCTTCCAGGTCAAACTGCTCGCTTTTCTCTGCCTTGTTCATGTGGCTACCGCCGCTGGTTATCACGCCGGCAATAACAGAAAGCCCCTAAGAAAACTTTTACGAAGCAAGAGCAATAGCTTGCTTCGATTGGGGATCCAGGAGGTCGTGGTACAATTTCAGGACATCGTTGGGATGCGGATCGCGTCCGCCATGGCGCGTGCGAGATCGTCGGTATCCTCGGGGTTGTGCAGGGCTGTCTTTGCCCAGCGCCTCTGGAATTCCGCCGACGCGAGTTGCGATGATGGTCTTCCCGGCGCCGAGACCCTCGAGCACGATGTATGGCATGGCTTCAGCGCGCGACGGAACGACCAGGTTCTGTGACATCGCGAACGCCTGCTGAACGCGCATCGCCGGCAATCGAGCGTGGTTTGGGCAAGCGCATCAGCATGCTTCGCGCTCGGGCCCGTCGCCGACCATCACGGCCGAAAGTGGGCGTCCGAGAATGCGCTCCGCCTTCGCGAAGGCCTCCACAAAGAGATCGGGACCCTTTAGGTCCCGCAGCATGCCGACGTAGATGTAATGCACGGCATCCGAACGCGTTGGGATGAGCTCGAAATCGCGCTCCGCAAGGCCATTGTAGATCAGCCGCGTTTCCGTTCGCGGCCGCCCGACCTTCCTCGTATAGGCTTCGCGCTCGTACTCGCAGATGAAGACGAGGGCGTCCGTGAAGTACTCCTGCAGACGCTCCATGCGGAGCACGAATTGCCCTACGAGCGACCTCGGAGAATAATGCAGGCTTCCACCATGCGCAGTATAGAGGCGGGCTACGCGATACCTGTTTACCCGCAAGGCCGAGCCGGCAAGCCGCGCGAGCACACCGCCTTTGGCGCCGTGACCGTGCAGCACATCCGGCCGCAAACTTTTAATATTCTTGTACGTATCCCAGATCACTCCGATGTCGGAGAGGCTGACGTGCCGCCGCATGGGCATGCGGGTCAATCCCATCGCCAGGTAGGGACGAATCTCGTCGAACAAGCGGTCTTCATGCTCGCCGCCCGTTGAGCTGTCGCAAAGAATGCCGACTTCGTGCCCCGCCTTGCTGTGCTCCAACACCAGATCGCGGACATGGCGGAAAATTCCGCCGACCGGTGATCTGAAGCAATGGAGGATGCGGAGGGGGGGCTGTTCGGTCATCGAGGATCAGAACAGTCGTTCGCGAACGTAGATCGTGTCGCCGGCGACGATCGCCGAAGAGATGTTGACGCGACCTGTGATCACTTGCCCATTGACCTTCCGGGTTACGTCGACAGCGCCCTGGTTGGCGCGCGACGTAAAGCCGCCGGCAATGGCAACGGCATTCTGCACCGTCATTCCCGGAACGTAGGCGTATTGGCCGGATTGACCGACTTCGCCCATGACGAAGATCGAGCGATAGCGGTCGACATCGATCGTGACATCAGGGTCCCGCAGGTAGCCCTGTCTCAGCTTCTGCGCGATCTGGCCCGACAACTGCTGCAGCGTCCGTCCACGAGCCGGCACCTGCCCGATGAGCGGGAAGGCGATATAGCCGGCCTGGTCGATCGTATAAGTGTTGGTCATGCTTGGCTGGTCGAACACGGTGATGCGCAGCCGGTCGCCGCTATCAAGCGAATAGGGCTGGATCGTCGCCTGATTGAAAGCCTGGGGGGCAGGCTTGTAGCTATTGCAGCCGCTCACGCCCGCAGTCATGGCGGCGAGGCTCAGAGCCATCAAGAACTTGGGCTGTGCGAAAGGCATCGCGTCTGCTCATCGGAAAACGAAATAGGTCTCAGCCGTTATCAATCCGTTAGGGTTAATGGTCGGTAAAAAGCGCCGATTTTTTTTGGCTTCGGCCAGTCGACATGTCGTCGGGATTGCCCGAGCAAGCATTAACCGTTGGGTTACTATAGTCATTTACCCTCGCGGCCACGTTTGTTCTCGGAGTACCAGCATGTCCGGCGTATCGGGTAATCAGGATGTGGACATCGATCTCGGACAATTGGTCCGCGCCGTCTGGGCGCGCCGGCTAAAGGCTCTGGCGATTATTGCGTTGGGGGCAGGGGTCGCCTTCACGGGCGCCAAGATGATCTCCCCCAAATACCGAAGCGAAACGCGCATCCTGATCGAGCCGCGTGCTCCTGCTTTCGCCAATGCGCAGGTGAACGACACCAATGCTGGTCCGTTGCTGGACGAGCTCAACATTGCAAGCCAGGTGCAGCTGCTGCAGTCCGCGGATCTCATCAAGCAGGTCATCAACGGCCAGAAGCTCTACGATTTGCCGGAATTCGACGCTGCCGCGAATGGCTCGGCGCTCACCGACATCCTGGTCGCCCTTCACCTCAAGAAGAATCCATATGAAAATCCCCCCGAAGAGCGCGTGATCGACGCTTTCACCGAGCGGCTGCAAGTCTATCAGGTGCCGGGATCGCGGGTGATCGGCATTACCTTTACGTCGAAGGATCCCAAGCTCGCGGCGACAATCCCGAACGCGATGGCGGCGGTCTATCTCGCCACGCAGAGCGGCGCCAAGCTGGACTCGAATTCCGAGGCAACGCGCTGGCTGGAGCCCGAGATCGAAAACCTCCGCCAGAAGGTCAATGACGCCGAGCAGAAGGTGGCGGAATACCGTGCTGAGCACGGACTGCTTCCGACCAACGGCGGCTCGAATTTCGCGACACAGCAATTGAACGACATTTCGGCTGAGCTCACCCGGGTCCGGGGAGATCGCGCAAACGCCGAGGCGCGTGCCCAGTCCGTCCGCAATGCTCTCTCGTCAGGTGAGCCGTCCGACACGCTGCAGGACATCATGTCGTCTCAGTCGATCCAGCGACTGAAGAGCACGGAGTCGGGGCTGCAGTCGCAGATATCCGACCTGCAGACGTCGTTGCTCAACAACCATCCCCGCCTCAAAA
Source organism: Rhizobium sp. RHZ02 (assembly GCF_014851575.1). NCBI lineage: Bacteria > Pseudomonadati > Pseudomonadota > Alphaproteobacteria > Hyphomicrobiales > Rhizobiaceae > Rhizobium > Rhizobium sp. RHZ02. The sequence goes on along the minus strand of NZ_JACUZX010000005.1, from coordinate 24,716 downwards.
GCCTCCGCGCGCAGCTTTCGGATATCAAGGTCCAGATTCGCCAGGAGACGCAGAAGATCCTTGCAAGCATCGAAAACGAAGCGAAGGTCGCTGCTGTTCGCCAAAAGGAACTGGAGCAGCAGGTCGACAGTCTGAAGGCGAACAGCGCCCAGGCCGGCGAGGACGAGGTTGGCCTCAACGCCTTGACGCGTGAAGCGACCGCGCAGCGCCAGCTTCTGGAGACCTATCTCTCTCGCTACCGGGAGGCCGCCTCGCGCGCCGACAAGAACTCAAGCCCGGCCGACGCCCGCATCGTGTCGAAGGCCATACAGCCCGTCGATCCCTATTTCCCGAAGGTTCTGCCGATCGTCATCGTTGCGGCCTTCGCAACTTTCATCATGACGTCCATTGTGATCATGCTCGCCGAACTCTTCAGCGGCCGGGCGCTCCGCCCGGTTGGGCTAAGCGAAGAGGAAGAGCGCGAGGATGGGGAACCTCAATCAGCGACCACCGGCTCCGTCAATCGCGTGGGCACACCGAGCCTGTTGGCCACGCCCGCAGACGACGAGCCGGTGGCCGAACAGGCTGAGGACGAGAAAATCGTTGAAACAAACGAATTCTCGATTGCATCCGTCTCGGACTACCTTCGAGGTAGCAGGGCGCCTCTGGCTATCGCCATTTCTCCAACCGGCGACGACGGCTCGGCGGCGACCGTGTCCCTTGTGCGCAAGTTGGCTGAGGACGGCTCGCGGGTCATTCTGGTCGACATGACCGGTTCCGGTCTGCCGACAAACCTCATGGCTGAGAACCGCAAGATGCTCGGCATAACCGATCTGCTCTGCGGCGATGCAGCCTTTGGCGATACGATCCACGGCGACAGCCGCTCAGACGCGCATTTCATTCCGCAGGGCATCAGCGATCCGCGCCGGGCAATGCGCGGTGCCGATCGCTTGTCTCTGCTGCTGGACGCTTTGATCTCGGCCTATGATTTGGTGATGGTGGAATGCGGCGCCGCCGACGTGGCCGGCGTTTCCAGGCTGACCCAAAGCAAGGATGTCGAGATCATTCTCTCGATGCCTGAGATCGTCGAGCAGGAGTTCGTGACTGTCATGACCGAGTTCGAAGCCGCCGGTTATGAACGCGTCGTTCTGATGTCCGATAGCAACGAGTCCATCGAGAACCCAATCTCGCGGCGTGCCGCGTAATCAAACGCCGATAACGCGGCGCAGGCGCTGGGCCACGGCGTAGAGCCTCTGTTGAGACTTGATGAAGCCTTTGCCGCGCGTGATGGCCCGGTGCATTGCGGCACCCACGGTGCCGCGGAGCGAAAGCGGCAGAACGACGTCATGATGCTCAGTCTCTACAGGCGCCCATGAGCGTTTGTATCGCTGGTCGCCAAGGCCGAAATCGAACAGTCTTACGCCCTTGCCGTGCTGGCCGGCTACCATCTGCCAAAACAGAAATTCGCCAGGGCTCGTCTCCGGCGCCGCGCTTTCATCGAAGGCGGTGAACTGGCAGATGATGTGGTCGCCTTTGCGAGAAAGACCGGCGAGCGCGGCGATGCGGCCGTCATGTTCGCCCTTCAGGCGGATTGCGTGCATTTCCAGTCCCACCATCCCGCGGTCGCGGTCGCGGTCGCGGATGTCGATGGCGCCGTGCAGGAACGCTTTGGTCTCCGGGTCTGCAAATACGTCAGGCGACCCGAGCGCCTTGAGACGCTCACGTTTCTGTTCGAAGAAGCGATCGAGCAACTGGTGTTGTTCATCCGGGGTGCCGCTGGAGATGTAGTCGAAGCCACCGAGCGCCTCAAAACGCCGCAGCTGCGCCCGGAACCTCTTGCGTCGGCCCTTGGCATTCACCTGTTGAAGCGTCGACTCCATCTTGTCGAGAAGTGGAAGCTGGTAGGCGTGATTCTGGTTCTGGACCATCGGCAATAATGCCAGGGGATTGCGTCGGCCGCGCCATTCCAACGGAACATTCTGCAGCAGCAGAAGATCGGCGCGTCCGGCCAGAGCACGGCGCAGAGACATCGCAAGCTTTTGAGGCTCCAGATTGTCGGCAAGTTCAATGAAGCGCGTTGAGAGGAGGCCGGTGTTGATGTTGCTGTGATCGGCGCCGATAAATCTGGCGGTCCGGAAGCCATGAAAGCTGGTTATCTCTAGCGGTAGAATGAATGCAGTCTCTCCGCCAATCCTGCCCCAGACGATCGACAGTTGGTGTCCGAAGGCCTTGGTCCACGCCATGCACCAGTCATAGCCTTGGTGAAGAGAATTCAGGTTGTCGCAATCGAGCGCGCGCCAAACGGTCTCCAGCGGCGCCAAGCTATCCAGGACGGCGATGTCGAGTTCTGCCGCCCCAAGCTGCGCATCCGGCGCCAGCCATTCGGAAATACCGGCGTCGGGTTCCGTTGAATGGTGTGCCCTATCTGAAACAGGAAGCTTCTGCGCCTGCACTGATTTTCTCCGGACTGACTTGCAGGCGCGAAGAATAGTCCAACGGAACGTCCATTTGGTTTATGAGCGGCGCTAAACCTTGCTTTCCATCGATCACGGTTATCCCGTCGTTAACGGATCACTGCTGCTTCGGCCCGGCCATCCATTTGATGATGACCATCGCGGGCAGCACCCACAGCAGGCCGGTCAATAAAAAGTACAGCAGCTGGCCCCACCATGGCGCGTCACCGAGCGTGGCGACCGCAATCGTGTTTGCGAGCAGCGCATAGGCGAGCACGAGCACGACGATCAGGATCGTACCGATGAATTTGCGGAGGCGGACAGGCATCAAATATCTTTCAAACTGGTGTTCCGATTGCCGCGACGGCATGCCGCAAAGGTTCGGGGCTTGTTTTGCATGAGCCGCTCAGGCAAATCAACTACCGTACGTAAGGAGCAGCCATGGCGATCGCGAACTTGACCACCGAACAGCAAATACTGCGTGAGATACGCCGGCAGGATGGCAATCGCCGGGCCGTTCGCATCTGGCTGGGCTTTGTGCTCCTGGCGCTGTTCTGTCTTGTGATCATCGGCGGAGCCACCCGGCTCACGAATTCGGGGCTTTCGATCACCGAATGGAAGCCGATCCATGGTGTCATTCCGCCTCTCAGCGCCGCGCAGTGGGACGAGGAGTTCAGGCTCTATCAGCGCATTCCCGAATATCAGCAGATGAACAGCGGAATGACGGTCGACGAGTTCAAGGGCATCTTTTGGTGGGAATGGGCCCATCGCCTGATCGCACGTGGCATTGGTGTCATCTTCGCGCTGCCGCTGCTCTATTTCTGGTTGGCGGGAAAGGTGGAGAGACGGTTGCGTTGGCCGCTCTTCGGAATTCTCATGCTGGGTGGACTGCAGGGTGCGATCGGCTGGTGGATGGTGTCGTCAGGACTCTCCGTCCGAACCGACGTCAGCCAATACAGGTTGGCAACGCACCTGATCATGGCCTGTCTTATCTTCGCGTCCTGCATGTGGATCATGCGAGGGCTTTCCCCTCACTCCGATGACAAGGCGCCCACACAAGGCTCGCATGTCTGGGCGGGCGCAATCGCGGCGTTTGCGCTTTTCCAGATCTACCTCGGAGCGCTCGTCGCAGGCCTCGACGCCGGCTTCACCTATAATACCTGGCCATTGATGGATGGCGCCGTCGTGCCCTCGGATCTGCTGATCCAGCAACCGGCCTGGATCAATTTCTTCGAGAACCCCAAGACCGTGCAGTTCGTTCATCGGCTGGGCGCCTACACCCTTTTTGCGCTGACGCTGATCAACATGATCATAGCTCTGACTGCAGCGCCCTCCACGACGCATGCCCGGCGCGCCGTCGTCCTGTTTGTTCTGGTGACAATACAGGCGGCGATTGGTATCGCGACCTTGCTGCTGCAGGTCCCTCTTCATTGGGGGCTGCTGCATCAGGCGGGAGCGCTGGTGGTCTTTGGCTTCGCCATCGCCAATTGGCGGGGGTTCTATGGAGAGTATCCGCGCGAGACCATGATTGCCGAGCGGGACTAAGGCGCGTCGCTGGGATCAGCGAAAGTCCCGTTCGAACGTCAAGCATCATATGGCAAATGCCGCCAGCCTCATTTGAGGCCGTCGACGTGTTGTTTACCGGTTTTGGTCGTGTCCCGCCGAGTGGTGTAGTTCGGCGGTAGAGAAGCCGCTCGGGAGCGCGCCCTCATCAGCGCTGTAGCGAGCGAGCGGCGGTCATCGAAGTTCTCCGGTAAAGTCGGGTTGCTGACACCAACCTGATTGGAAGGAACCACCGATGACCGATGTCATGATGAACCTGCGCACGCTCGTAGAGAAGACCCCCGCCGCCGATATTTTGCGGGAGATGATCGGCTTCGCCGCCGAGCGATTAATGGAGATGGAGGTGGGGGCCTCCGCCGGTGCCGCTTATGGCGAGAAGAACCCGTTGCGCATGGCCCAGCGCAACGGGTATCGCGACCGGGACTGGGAGACGCGGGCCGGGACCGTCGAACTGCGCATTCCCAAACTCAGGAGGGGCACCTATTACCCTTCGTTCCTGGAGCCACGGCGCATGGCTAGAAGGCGCTGACAGCCGTCATTCAGGAGGCCTACATCCAGGGCATCTCGACCCGCTCGGTCGACGACCTGGTTAAGGCAATGGGCATGAGCGGTGTCTCCAAGAGCCAGGTCAGTCGACTGTGTGAGGAGATCGACGGCAAAGTGAAGGCTTTCCTGGACCGACCGATCGAAGGCGACTGGCCATACCTCTGGGTCGATGCGACTTACCTCAAGGTGCGCCGTGGCGGCCGGATCGTTTCCGTTGCAGTCATCATCGCCGTCGGCGTCAACACCGATGGTCGGCGCGAGGTTCTGGGCATGGAGGTCGGCACCTCGGAAGCCGAGCCGATCTGGACGGAGTTCCTGCGCAAGCTGACAAGGCGCGGCCTGCGCGGCGTCAGGCTCGTCGTCTCCGATGCCCACGAAGGGATCAAGGCGGCAACCTCCAAGGTTCTCAGCGCGACCTGGCAGCGCTGCAGGGTTCATTTTGCCCGCAACGTGCTGGCGCATGCCGGAAAGAGTGGCCGCCGCGTCGTGTCGGCATTCATCGCCACCGCCTTTGCCCAGGAGACGGCAGAGGCTGCAAGCCTGCAGTGGCGCGCCGTCGCCGACCAAATCCGCCCGAAGGTACCGAAGCTCGCCGCCATCATGGATGAGGCCGAACACGACGTCCTCGCCTATATGAGCTTTCCAAAGGAGCACCGCGTCAAGCTCCATTCGATCAATTCCCTTGAGAGGCTCAACGGCGAAATCAAGCGACGCACAGAGGTCGTCGGCATCTTCCCCAACGACGACGCCATCGTCCGCCTCGTTGGCGCATTGCTGCTCGAACAAAATGACGAGTGGGCCGTGCAGCGGGCTCGTTACATGACCCTAGAAACCATCGGCCAGATGAGCGATGATCCTCTGATCAGCTTGCCGGCAGTGGCACGTTGATCAGTCCGGCTCACGCCGGAGAGCATGGGACCAGAGCCGTCCAGTTACACCACTGCAGTGGACACGATCCCGGTTTTATTACTACTGGTTGCAAGAAATGGTCGGTTCGTTGATGGTGGACGTTGGGTCTATCAAGAGGGACTGGAGCCGTTGAATGCCCGAACCCCGCTCGCCACGACTGGCCGTACTTATCGATGCTGACAACACTTCCGCAAGAATCGCTGCTGGCTTATTCGAGGAGATAGCCAAGATCGGCGAGGCAAGCGTTCGGCGCATTTATGGCGACTTCACCAGTTCCTGTTCAAAAGCATGGAACGACGTGCTGGCGCGACACGCGATAGTCCCTCAGCAGCAATTCGCGTACACGACCGGCAAGAATGCTTCCGACATCACTCTTGTCATTGATGCCATGGACCTGCTGCACAGTGGCCGTTTCGACGGCTTTTGTCTTGTATCCTCGGACAGCGATTTTACGCGACTTGCCTCGCGAATCCGTGAGCAGGGCATCGATGTTTTCGGATTTGGCGAGCAGAAGACACCGGAGAGTTTCCGGCAGGCATGCCGTCGATTCATCTATACCGAAAACCTGGTGCCCACGGTCAAATCAAACGGCAGCGAGGTTACGCAAGCGCCCTCCCTACGCCAGCCGAGCGCAGCGACGCCCGTCATCAAGAAGGTCATCGCTCAGATGGAGAGTGAAGATGGATGGGTATCGCTCGGTGCGGTTGGAGCGCAGCTCGCAAATCTGGCGTCGGACTTCGATCCTCGGACATATGGCTTCCGGAAGCTAAGCGACCTCGTCAAGAAGACGAACGGGTTCGACATGAACACTGTCGAAGGCAAGCCGCTCCGTATCCGGGTGAAACAGCCATCGCCAAAAGCATAAAAAAATCCGGCTGCGTCACCGCAGTCGGATCCTGTTACTTATCGCCGAAAATCAGTCTTAGAAAAAACCGCGGCGCTGCCACCAGCCAGCTTTTTTCGGCTTGCCGTCACCTTCGGTCTCGGCAGCATCGCTGCGCGTCGATTTAACCGTTGGTTCAGACGAGGAGATGTTCGACTCCCTGTTGGCGCGCACAGGCTTCGATTCTTCGACTGCGGGCGTAGCCAGGTCTGCGGATACAGCCTCGACTTCGGCTTCCGCGGCCGGTGCTGCCTCCGTCGATGCTTCTTCGACGACAGGCTCTTCGACCGGCGATGCCTTGCGGCTGCGACGTGCACGCTTCGGCTTTACGTCTTCCGTAACCGAGGCGCCCGTTTCAACAGCGGCCATCGCCGGCTGAGCTTCGACTGCTTCCTCGGCGGCGGCTTCGATCACCTCGACGGTGGTCACTTCCGTCTCACCATCTTCGGCATCGTCATCTGCCGCTTCCGCTGCAGAAGCCTCCTGCTCGCCGCCTTCCTCGCGGTTGCGGCGGCCGCCGCGCTTGCCGCGACGGCGGCGCTTGCGGCGCTGGCTCTCATCACCTTCGTCACGCGTTTCCGAGGTGGCGGCAACGCCTTCGTCACCTTCTTCCTCGTCATCGCTGTCGATCTGGTCGCCTTCCACCGCATCAGCCGAAACGCTGTCGGGAGCAACCGCCTCGCCATTGCCGTTGCGGCCGCGACGACGACGGCGACGCTTGCGCTTGCGGCCCTCGCCATCGCCTTCGGCGCGCTGAGCCGGACGTTCGGCTGCGGCCGGCTTGGCCCCCAGTTCCTCTTCTTCCTCCTCGTCGACTTCGACCACGATATCGTCGTCTTCGTCATCGGGGATGGCAGCAAAGTTGAACAGGGTCTCGATCTTGACCGGGTTCTCGACCGGCTCGCCGCGGTCGATCGCAAAGTGCTGCGAGCCGACCGAGCCATCCGCGTCGATAATGATCGACACACCGAAGCGGGCTTCGTAGTCGACGATCGTCTGCCGCTTGTGGTTGAGCAGGTACAGCGCAATATCAGGCGTCGTGCGAACCGTGATGTTGTGCGTGGTGTTCTTGAGCAGGTACTCCTCGATGCCGCGCAGGACATGCAGAGCAACGGAGGACTGCGAACGGACGTGGCCGGTACCGCCGCAATGCGAGCAGACCTGCGTCGTCGATTCAAGAACGGATGCGCGGATGCGCTGGCGCGACATTTCCAGAAGACCGAAATGCGAGATACGGCCGACCTGAATGCGCGCGCGATCGTTCTTCAGGCATTCCTTCAGCTTCTTCTCGACAGCGCGGTTGTTGCGCTTTTCTTCCATGTCGATGAAGTCGATGACGATCAGGCCGGCAAGGTCGCGCAGACGAAGCTGGCGAGCGATTTCTTCCGCCGCTTCGAGGTTGGTCTGCAGAGCAGTGTCCTCGATCGAGTGCTCGCGCGTCGAGCGGCCGGAGTTGACGTCAATCGAAACCAGCGCTTCGGTCTGGTTCATGATCAGGTAGCCGCCCGACTTCAGCGTTACCTGCGGCTGCAGCATGCGGTCGAGCTGAGCCTCAATGCCGGAGCGCGAGAAGATCGGGTGGATGTCGCGATAGGGCTGAACCACCTTGGCGTGGCTCGGCATCAACATCTTCATGAAGTCTTTCGCTTCACGATAGCCTTCCTCGCCGGCAACGATGATCTCGCCGATATCCTTGTTGTAGAGGTCACGGATCGAGCGCTTGATGAGCGAGCCTTCCTCATACACGAGGCAGGGAGCGGTCGACTGCAGCGTCAGCGTGCGGACGTTCTCCCACAGGCGCATCAGATATTCGAAGTCGCGCTTGACCTCGACCTTGGTTCGATTCGCGCCGGCGGTGCGCAGGATGACGCCCATGCCCTGCGGGACTTCGAGCATACGCGCGATTTCCTTCAGGCGCTTGCGGTCCTGCGGATTGGTGATCTTGCGGGAGATGCCGCCGCCACGCGCCGTGTTCGGCATGAGGACGGAGTAGCGACCGGCCAGCGAAAGATAGGTCGTCAGGGCAGCGCCCTTGTTGCCACGCTCTTCCTTTGCCACCTGCACCAGCAGGATCTGGCGGCGCTTGATGACTTCCTGGATACGATATTGCTTGCGCGGCTTGCGCTGGACGCGATCGGGAACCTCCTCCATGGCGTCTTCGGCGCCGACGGATTCGATCACTTCCTCTTCGTGGTCGTGATCGTCGTCATCGTCGTCATCGCTGCGGCGGCGGGCGTCGACCTCTTCGGAGATCGAGTCGGTCTCGACCATTGCGGCCATCTCGTTGCCCGACGAGCCTTCATCGTCGTTGTCGGCGGTGGCTTCGCTGGCAGCCTCGTCGCTGGCAGGCGCTTCAGCAGCCGGCGCCACCTTCTTGCGGCTGCGGCGGGGCTTTGCCTTCTTGGCGGGTGCTTCCTCGGCGACTTCCGCAACGGCCTCGACCGTTTCGGTTGCTACGGCACCGTCTTCTTCGGGAGCGGCTTCCGCTGCCGGCGCTTCGGCAGTTGCGGCTACGCCAACCTCGGGCTGTTCCTGGGTGGAGAGATCGACCGGCGCCGTCTCGACGTGTTCGACGTCGTCGTCGCGGCGATGCTCTTCAGCTTCGGCGCGAAGCAGGGCCTGACGATCGGCAAGCGGGATCTGGTAGTAGTCGGGGTGAATTTCGGCAAAGGCCAAAAAGCCGTGCCGGTTGCCGCCGTAATCAACGAACGCGGCCTGCAGCGAGGGTTCAACCCTCGTTACCTTTGCGAGGTAGATGTTGCCGCGGATCTGCTTCTTGTGCTGTGACTCGAAGTCAAATTCTTCTATGCGGTTTCCGCGAACGACAACAACGCGCGTCTCTTCCTCGTGAGACGCGTCGATAAGCATCTTGTCTGCCATGTAAGCTGTGCTCCTCGGCGCGGCCGAACGTCGGCATCCCCTTGTGTCGAAGAGACAGAGGAGAGGCGGCTCGTCGTTGCAGCGCCGGATAATGAAAGTCGCGATTGGTGCGGTGTGGAAGGCAGCAGCCAGACAGCAGCGGGGGAGATGTTCTCCCGGGGCCTGTAGACTTCAGATAAAACCTGCTGCGACACCATCAAAGACCAAGCGAGATCGACAAAACTAAGACCTTGTTCAGGTCCGATGAGTTTGCTCTCTCTGTAAAGAGCGGTTGGTGGCTATCCACCGATGAAGTTCCCGCATACGCCGGAAAATTCAGGATCCAATTTCGAGTGGAAACACATAAGACGGCGGACGATTGCCGGTTGTGGCGCCAGTTCCCTTGCGGTTTGGCTGCCGTGCAGGCGACTCTATCCCGTCAGCACTTCTACCCTAAAAATCCTTGTATGTTTTCTCTGTCACAATAGCAAGGGAAAAGCCAAATGTGCCATAATATTGATGGATTTTGGAAGGCATACAAAGTCGGGGATTAAGGGCGCCGATTCGGCTCCGTGGCCGCGAACCTCGCTGATACCGGCGATCTCGCGTTTGCCGGGAGAAGTTGATCGGAATGATATTTAAGGTGTGGCGGTCGATTGTTTAAGAGGGTACGACCCGCGACGGTGATATCCGGATGGCGGAAAATAAGGTTTACCGGCGTGGTGGCCGTTGCCGCGGCCGCGACGGCTTTTGCATTTCTTCCTGAGGTGCGAGCAGACGAAGCAGCGAAGGCCGACCCCTTGCTCGCTTATAGCGCCCGAATCATCGGCGACGATGCACGTACGCGCATTGTCATCGACTTCGATCGGGCTCCCGATTTTTCCGTCCACTATATCGCCAATCCCGAACGCATCGTCGTCGACCTGCCTGCGACAGCCTTCGGCTTCCCAGCTGCGGATCTCGCGGCGAGGGGTCTCTTCAAGGACATACGCTACGGCAAGATGGACGAGGACAGCGCCCGTATCGTGCTGACCGCCAAGAAGCCGGTGAAGATGGAAGTCGCCAAGGTCCAGGAAGATGAGGACGGCAAGGGGCACCGTCTCGTCCTGGATGCGGCAATGACGGACAACGAGAAGTTTGCCGAACTGGTCAAGGCCCAGTCCTGGAGCGATCCTTCGTCCCAACAGACGACGAGCGCCATTCCTGCGCCGGAGAAACCGGCTGATGGAGATTTCATCATCGCTGTCGATGCTGGTCACGGCGGGATCGACACGGGTGCGATCGGCGTCGATACCAAGACGCAGGAGAAGGACGTAACGCTCGCCTTCGCCAAGGCGCTCGCCGATCGCCTCAACCGCGAGTCCGGCATCAAGGCGTTCCTGACGCGAAAGGATGACTCGTTCCTGTCGCTCTCCGAGCGTGTGGAGATTGCCCGCCAGAACCATGCGGGCCTCTTCATTTCGATGCATGCGGACACCCTGAAGCAAAAGGATATTCGCGGCGCGACAGTCTACACGATTTCCGACAGGGCCTCCGACAAGCTCGCCGCCGATCTCGCCGACCGCGAAAACCTCTCCGACCAGATTGCCGGCAAGGAGACCGTGGCTGAGCCTCCCGAAGTCGCCGATATTCTGCTCGACCTGACGCGCCGCGAAACGCAGGCTTTTTCTATTTCGCTTGCTGAAAGCGTGCTTACATCCTTCAAGGATCAGGTAGGGACGATCAACAATCCACACCGCCATGCGGGCTTCCGCGTTCTGCAGGCACCGGATGTGCCGTCTATCCTGTTGGAACTGGGCTTCCTTTCCAACAAGGACGACGAAAAGCTCCTGCTTGATGACGGATGGCGGGGAAGGATGGCCGACCTGCTGACGGAGGCCGTCAAGCACTACCGCACGGCGATGGTTGCAAATGGGGGCTGATTGCAGCCGTGGCGCAGATGTGACACTTTCTGGTGTAACACGATCGCAATGTGGGAATAGCGCTTCAAGGCCCTATTTTACTCACATTCACGCCGTTACTCAGCCTTGTGTTTCCATAGATGAAACGGAATCGGCTTGTGGCGAAAACGCTCATGGAGTAAGTCGCCCAACATGCAAGATGCCCCGATCCTGCGATTGTTATATCGCGCTGATCGATGATTGAGATACCGGTAGCTTAAATATGATTAGACTTCTTGGATATTTCTTCGGAGTGGCTTGCGTCCTGTTCTTGGGCGTGGCGGCTGTTGTTGCCGTTTACTTGGCAACCGTCACGAAGGACCTTCCGGACTACGCAGTGCTGAACAGCTACGAGCCGCCGGTGACGACCCGCGTTCATGCAGGCAACGGTGCGCTAATGGCGGAGTATGCAAAGGAACGCAGACTTTTCCTGCCGATCCAGGCTGTTCCCGACCGCGTCAAGGCGGCCTTCCTGTCTGCTGAAGACAAGAACTTTTATCAGCACCCCGGCATCGATGTTACCGGCTTTGCGCGCGCACTGGTTGCTTATCTGACCGGCGGTCCGACGCAGGGCGGTTCGACGATCACGCAGCAGGTTGCCAAGAACTTCCTGCTTTCCAGCGAACAGACGATGGAGCGCAAGGCGAAGGAAGCGATCCTTTCCTTCCGTATCGAACAAGCCTACAGCAAGGACAAGATCCTTGAGCTGTACCTGAACGAGATCTTCTTCGGCCTGAATTCCTACGGTATCGCGAGCGCCTCGCTCACCTATTTCAACAAGTCGGTGAACGAACTGACGGTCGCCGACGCTGCCTATCTTGCCTCCCTGCCGAAGGGTCCCGCCAACTATCATCCCTTCCGCCATCCCGAAGCAGCGATCACCCGCCGCAATTGGGTCATCGATCGCATGGTCGAGAATGGCTATGTCAGTCAGTCCGATGGTGCCGAGGCCAAGAAACAGCCGCTCGGTGTCACCGGTCGCAGCAGCGGGCCCTCGCTTTTTGCATCCGGCTATTTCGCCGAGGCGGTCCGCCGTCAGTTGATCGACCAGTACGGCGAGAAGATGCTGTACGAAGGCGGATTGTCCGTTCGTACCTCTTTTGACCCCGCGTTGCAGGTCTTTGCGCGCAAGGCCCTTCAGGATGGTCTGACCAACTACGATGAGCGTCGTGGCTTCCACGGTCCGATCAAGCAGATCGACACGGCTGCTGACTGGGGCAAGGCGCTGGCCGATATTCCGGCTTTGACGGACGTGCCAGAATGGCGACTGGCTGTCGTGCTGGCCGTATCGGCCGACGGCGTCGACATCGGGCTGCAGCCCCCGAAGGATGGCGCGGGCAAGATCCCTTCCGAGCGCGAGCGTGGAGCCATCGAGGCCAAGAATATGCAGTGGGCATATCGCTCGGCTTCCGGCCGGAAGACAGCAAAGTCGCCCGACGGCGTTCTGTCAGCCGGGGATGTCGTCTACGTCGAGCGGTTGGGGGACGAAGGTTCCAAGTCCTACCGGCTTCGCCAGCCGCCGAAGGTCGAAGGCGGTCTCGTCGCGATGGACCCGAAGACCGGTCGCGTGCTTGCGATGGTCGGCGGCTTCTCCTACGCGCAGTCGGAATTCAACCGTGCGACCCAGGCGATGCGCCAGCCGGGTTCGTCCTTCAAGCCGTTCGTCTATGCGGCGGCCATGGACAATGGATATACGCCGGCGTCGGTTGTCAGCGACGATCCGCTGTCGATCCAGACGGGCAATGGCCAGGTATGGGCACCGGATAACTATGAAGGCGAGGGTGGTGGCGCCAACACGCTTCGCTTCGCGATCGAGCACTCGCGCAACCGCATGACGGTGCGCCTTGCCAACGATCTCGGCATGAATGTCGTCGCCGAATATGCAGAACGCTTCGGGATCTACGATCACATGATGCCGGTTCTCGCCATGTCGCTCGGTTCCGGCGAAACCACGGTCTTGCGCATGGTATCGGCTTATTCGGTCATCGCCAATGGCGGCAAGCAGATCAAGCCGACCCTGGTTGACCGGATCCAGGACCGCTATGGCCGTACGATCTTCAAGCACGAGGAGCGCGTCTGCGAGGGCTGCAATGCGAGCGACTGGCATAACCAGGACGAGCCCAACGTCGTCGACAATCGCGAAACCGTTCTCGACCCGATGACCTCCTACCAGATCACCTCGATGCTGCAGGGGGTCATCCAGCGCGGCACGGCCGCCGGCAAGGTCGATCTCGGCGGGCGTGACGTTGCTGGCAAGACGGGTACGACCAACGATGAAAAAGATGCGTGGTTCGTCGGCTTCACGCCAGATCTTGTCGCCGGCCTTTACATCGGCTTCGACTCGCCGTCGACGCTTGGACGCGGCGGCACAGGCGGCTCGCTTTCTGCGCCGATCTTTAACGAGTTTATGCAGGTTGCTGTGAAGGACATGCCGGAATCTAAGTTTGTCATTCCGGCGGGCATGAACCTCATTCCGATCGACCGCAAGACCGGCATGGCTGCGGTTCAGGGCGACCCGAACACGATTATCGAGGCCTTCAAGCCAGGTACCGGTCCTGCCGACAGCCTCTCTGTTATCGGCATGGACAATGCGATGGCGCCCGAAGAAATTCTGCGGACGTCGCCGCAGGCCAACCAGGCCGTCCAGTCCGGCGCCGGCGGCCTCTACTAACCTTTTCCCTGACCCGTTGTGGCGGTTGCGGCCCTTTACATCCGCAGCCGCCACAATTATTTGACGGGCAACTTTTCAAGCAACGCGAAGAAGCAGGAAAATGCGAGCGGAAATCCAGAACGTAGTCGATGAAACCAAGCAGGCTATCACCCTGCTGAGGAGGCATCTTTGACTGGGACCAGGCGATAAGACGACTGGACTGGTTGAACAACAAGGCAGAGGATCCGACCCTCTGGAACGATGCTTCGGAAGCACAGAAGCTGATGCGCGAGCGTCAGCAGCTAGATGACGGCATCAACGGCGTGAAGCAGCTCGAGCAGCAGCTCAACGACAACGTCGAACTGATCGAGATGGGCGAGGAAGAGGGCGACGAGAGTGTCGTCAAGGACGCCGAAGACGCGCTCAAGAGCCTGAAGGCTGAAGCCGCCCGCCGCCAGGTGGAGGCGATGCTATCGGGCGAGGCCGACAGCAACGATACCTATCTCGAAGTCCACTCCGGCGCAGGCGGAACGGAAAGCCAGGACTGGGCCAACATGCTGCTGCGCATGTATACCCGCTGGGCGGAGCGTCAGCGCTTCAAGGTAGAGCTTCTTGAAGTGCACGATGGTGAAGAAGCAGGCATCAAGTCGGCAACCCTGCTGGTCAAAGGCCACAACGCCTATGGCTGGCTGAAGACGGAGTCGGGCGTGCATCGCCTGGTGCGTATTTCGCCCTACGACAGCAACGCGCGGCGCCACACCTCGTTCTCCTCGATCTGGGTCTATCCCGTGGTCGACGACTCGATCAACATCGAGGTCAACGAGAGCGACTGCCGCATCGACACCTACCGCGCCTCGGGAGCGGGCGGTCAGCACATCAACACGACCGACTCGGCCGTGCGCATCACGCATATCCCGACCGGCATCGTGGTTTCCTGCCAGCAGGAACGCTCGCAGCACAAGAACCGGGCCAAGGCTTGGGACATGCTGCGTGCTCGTATGTACGAAGCCGAGTTGAAGAAGCGCGAAGAAGCGGCGAACGCCGAGGCAGCCTCGAAGACCGACATCGGCTGGGGTCACCAGATTCGCTCCTACGTGCTGCAGCCCTACCAGCTGGTCAAGGACCTGCGGACGGGCGTGGCGAGCACGGCGCCGGGCGACGTGCTGGATGGCGAGCTCAACGAGTTCATGGAAGCCGCTCTCGCTCACCGCATCAGCGGCAAGCCGGACGCTGTCGTCGACGACGTCGAGTAACCGCTCAAACGTATGAACATAGAGAAGGCCCCGAACGGGGCCTTTTCGATTCAAGCGGGAAAACCGGAAGTTCTCCAGCGACAAATCAACGGCTTCGACTAGTTGCTGGCTTTGCCGACGGTAACCTCACCAAATTCGTCGATGACGACAGTCCAAGTCTCCGATTCCGCATCCGGATCGGTCTTCAGGTAGACCATTGCAAAAAGGCCGGGCTCCTTGAGCATGCCGGAGGAGTTTTCGGGCCTGATGTCGGTGACATACGGCTTCAGATCGCTGAGTTCCTGCAACTCCACCGTCGAGGTGATGGACGGCTCAGCGTCGCTCTGCTCGATTTGCTGCAAATATATCTTGGCGGTGCGGTCCGCCTGCCTGACGGCAAACAGCTTGTAGTAGCCGTGGCGCGGTTTTGCGGGAGCGGGAACGGCAGCCGCAGTTTGGGGCGCCGAAGGTGATCGTTGAATGGCCGGCGCCGCACCGTCGTCTTCCCAGTAACCGGTGCTGGTCGCGAAGATGACTGAAGCCGGTAGGATCGCGTCTTCTGCCTCAACGCCTCGCGCGCAGAGGGTGGACGCGGCTAGCAGCAAGGTACAAAGCGTCGTTCGTCGCAAGCTCATGTCTCAGTCCTCGAACTGCTCCGCAAGAATACGATCGGACCATGATCGATCGGGATCGGAGAGAATGCGCGCGGTCGTAAGTTCCGATTGCGCGATGCGAATATGCAGCACCGATTTCACTTCCGTGTTGTCAGCGACCGCGTTGACCGGCCGCTTCTCCGCCTCGAGTATGTGTATATCGACCGTCACCTTGTTGGGCAGCAGGGCGCCGCGCCAGCGCCGCGGCCGGAACGCGCTGACCGGAGTCATCGCCAACAGAGGGGCGTCAAGCGGCAGGATCGGTCCATGCGCGGAGAGGTTATAGGCCGTCGAACCCGCGGGCGTGGCCACCATCAGGCCGTCGCAGATAAGCTCGTCGAGTCGCACGACACCGTCCACTTCGACCCGCAGTTTGGCGGCTTGATAGGATTGCCGGAACAGCGAGACTTCGTTGATGGCAAGTGCTGTCGAATTCGTGCCGTCGGAATTCGCCGTTGTCATCTGCAAAGGGTGAAAGGCATTTTCGACTGCTGTGCAGATTCGATCCTGCAGATCTTCCGTTCGATAGTCGTTCATGAGGAAGCCGATGGAGCCGCGATTCATGCCGTAGACCAGCTTGCCCGAGTTCATCGTGCCATGCAGCGTCTGCAGCATGAAACCGTCGCCGCCGAGGGCGACGATCACGTCGGCCTCTTCAGGGGGCACGTCACCATAAATGCCTATCAACTCTTCCCGAGCCGCCAGCGCCTCTGTCGCCGAGGAGGCAAGGAAGGAAAGCGTCTGAAACGAACGGCCCATATAATTCCTTTTACGTATTCAACGAACGATAACATAGTCTTGGCGTCTAGGCGCCAATAAAAGCCGATTTTGTCAAGTGCATCTGCAGCGCCGGCTGGAGCCATCGTCAATTCTTCGCTGCTCGATTTCAGGCGTATGCTGTGGAAGGCCCGGAACTCGAGCCGGGCAAGCCTCGGATCATCTTTCGTCGACAAGGCAGATGGCGTCAATCCTGGCGTGGGGCGGCACTGCGTACTCTCCGTCGATAGCGAGACCGTACGCGCAGGCTTGCCGAGGCATTCGTAGTGACAATGGATACAGAACGTTTTGAAACGTGCTCCAATGCCAAGTTGGCGTCTATAACCGCCCTTCTTTGCGGTAGCGTGCCACGCATGTATCGAGGCTCGTATCTGGAGGCGTTAGCGACAGCCGCCTGCTTCTGCCACAGCGCACTTTAACACCTGCTCCGCATATTCGACGACGGCTCTTTCGTCGGTGACACATAACTTCAGGACTTGGCATTTCTCCTTGAGTTCGTGCAGGACGCGTCGGTGAACCCTTGCAATCGCGGCAGTATTCTTGAGCTTCATGAGCTCCTGGAGACAAGCCACTGCTACGATCTCTGAAACCAGCAGCTTGCCTTCGACTTCTCCCTGCGTTGGAATGGCAAAACGCTCACCGCCGGGTTTGAAATCTCTATCGGGCGACAGCATGACAAACCTCCCATGGCCTTGATCGACGAAACGATGAAGAAATACGCCAGAGGGGCCGCCCAGGGTCGACAGCCGCCCCTTCGCACGCTCCAAGGCTATGTGGCTTTGACCTCGATCTTGCGGTCGTTCGTCCCGGTGTTGGCAGCCTTTGGAAGCGTGACCTTCAGGACGCCTTTCGCGAAAGCGGCGGCGATCTTATCTGCCTCGATGTAGTCAGGAAGCCGAAACGAGCGCTGGAAGGAGCCGTATCGGCGCTCCGAAAGGTGGTAGGCCTCGTCCTTCGATTCCTTTTCCTCCGTCTTTTCGCCCCGAATGGTCAGCACGCCGTTCGAAAGCCTGATGTCTATGTTGCTCTCGTCGAGGCCGGGAACTTCCGCGGTGATCTCGAATGCGTTGTCTTTCTCGACGACATCCACCGCGGGAGACACGACCCAGTCGGCAGCAGAAGTCGTGCGTCCGAGGAGCTGACCTGAGAGCGGACGCCATGAGGAAGGGCCGAAGTCGTCGAACAGCCGGTCGATTTCGGTACGAAGTGAGTCGAATGGAGACCACATCCCGCCGGGAGCCGGCGTCGTGGTCTTCTGTTCTTTCTTAATGGGGAACATATCGGGCATGATCATCTCCTGTTGGCCAAGAGGTCCGGAAGCCGGATCTAATCATTGCGTTTCGCTCGACATCGAGCGCAGTCATTAAAGCACGCGGGTGGGCAAGTGACTTTGATCAATGTCAAGAACACAGGAAATTAATTGGCGCGCGGACTCAGTCTAACGCAGTATCGGTCGAACCGTCCGCCGGAGAACGCACATTTAGAACATCGGTCGAAGACGCGTTTCGGTACCATCCGTTTTGCAGTGCGCCGAGCGATATCCTCTGCCCTATCCGTACACGTTTCAGGATTGGAAATTGATCCAGCACAATGCAGATCCAGCAAAAAAGGAGGATGATTTATGTAAGCGGTGTCCTCGTTTTGCGGCCCGTCGAGTATTCCTCGGAGGAATGGGAGAGACAGACATGTCAACGACACTCAGGAGTATGAGCCATGTAGAATGCTTGGAAATGCTGGAACGGGCGCATTTTGGTCATCTGGCTTGCAGTAACGAAGGCCGGCCGTACGTGGTCCCAATCTACTTTGCGTTCCAATCACGAGTAGCCTACAGTTTTTCGATGCCAGGACGAAAAGTGGAGTGGATGCGGCTGAATCCAAGAGTCTGTCTCCAGGTGGAGGAGCAGTGGGGGAAGGGCGGATGGAGGAGCGTCGTGCTGAACGGCCACTTCCAGGAACTGCCGGACGATGATGTCTGGCACGAGGAGCGCCTGCACGCGTGGTCACTTTTGCAGAGACACTTGGACTGGTGGGAGATCGGCTCGCTTGAGCCTCGCGAACTACCGACTGCGTCTGCATCTGCCCACCTATTCTACTGCATCTACACGGACGATGTCTCCGGTCGGGTCGTGGCCCTTTAGTGACAACGCCTCGGCCCTCGAGGTTTCCGCAATGTCTGCGCACCCTTTGACGGAGGAAGCCAATCGACTGTATCGGCGATCACGTGCCCATTACACGAGCCCAACCGAGTCGCTGGTAGCCTGAGAGATTAGCCACACACCGAGCATTCTCGTCCTCCGCACCCCTTCCACGCAAATAACATTCTGACTCGGCGCATGGCGGCTTTGTAACTGGAGGCAGGATCTAACCGCCGTCGATCGCCTCGCCGATGCGGGCGATCGCCTGCTGATACACACTCGCGGAGTTCCAGCCGGCGATGGCGCCGATATTGCCCTGATAGTCCCCGCCGGCGCCCCAGCCGTGCGCCCTGAGGAAGTTGGCCGTGGACATCAGCGCCGTGCTCTTGTCGCGCATGTTCCTGTTTCCGACGCCGTATTTCAGGACATTCCCAGGCAGGAACCCTGTGTGGCCGATCTCGCCGTGCATGGCGCCGACCGAGCCGGCACTCAGCACGCCGCTGTCGACTAGCTTGAGCGCCGCGATAGCATGGGGCGCGAAGAATTGCGGGCGGCGACAATCGTACGCGAGCGTGACGATTGCCGAAACTGTGTTCTGGTTGCCCATAGAGGCGCCGAAGTTGGTCTCCATACCCCAGATGGCGAGAAGCACGCCGGCGGGCACGCCGTAGTTGCGCTCGATGCTGTCGAAGAGCGCTGCATTCGCCGTCTTAAGCGAACGGCCCTTGGAAATAATCGCGGACCCACCGCGTCGTCTCATAAAGTCGGCGACCGAGCCGCTGAAAGCCTTGTTGACGGAGCGGTCGGCCTGAATGGTTCCTACGGCGTATTTCGCACCGGCAAGCGCTGCAAGACCCTTCCCCTTGACGCCTGCAGCCTTTGCCGTCTCGGCAAACTCTACTTTCCACTGTTCAAACCCGGCAGCGCTTTTGCCGCACGATGCCGCCTGCGCAACGCACGCCAGAAGGCAGAAGGCGATGGCGCCCGCCGCAGCAAGCAAAACTCCCTTAGCAAAGAATGCCATGTCGCTCTCCTCGTGGGTCTGAACCATCATGCATCCGGCCGCATGACGTCACTCGTTCACTTACGAAACCGGCTTGACCGGGAAGCGAAAGGAACTGAGAAGGTGCCTCTACTATGCACGTGAGGGCGATACGGTGCTAGTGACGAAACTGGACCGCCTGGCGCGATGAACGCGGACCTGATGGCGACTCTGGCGAAGCGGAAGACCGGCGGTTGTTGACCGAGTCCAAGACGCCGAGGAAATTGCAGCTTCTCGTCGACGGCGACAAATTTGGCAGATCTGTCTCAGTTCCATCGGCATTCTTTGATATGTGCGGCGACTTAGTTGGAGGCAAAAAGCATATTTCACAGCGTATTTGGTTTCCAATAGAGTATGGTTCCGTTTGGCTAGCGGGAGGCGCTTATGGCTCACAACGACCGTTCACGGCATATCACCCAAGGCATTGCTCGCTCGCCCAATCGCGCGATGTACTATGCGTTGGGCTATACCAAAGGGGACTTCGACAAGCCGATGATCGGCATCGCCAACGGGCACTCGACGATCACGCCATGTAATGCCGGCCTCCAGCCGCTTGCCGACGCGGCGATAGCCGCCATCAAGGCGGCCGGAGCCAATCCGCAGATATTCGGCACGCCTACCATCTCGGACGGCATGGCCATGGGAACGGAGGGCATGAAATATTCTCTCGTCTCGCGCGAGGTTATCGCCGATTGTGTGGAGACCTCGGTGCAGGGCCAATGGATGGATGGCGTTCTAGTGCTCGGCGGGTGCGACAAGAACATGCCGGGCGGTATGATCGGCATTCTCCGCGCTAACGTTCCGGCCGTCTATGTCTATGGCGGCACCATCAAGCCGGGTCGATGGAAGGGCGAGAGCCTCTCCATCGTGTCCGCGTTCGAGGCCGTCGGCGCTTACATGGCCGGAAAGATGAGCGCTGAGGATTTCGAGGGCATTGAGCGCAATGCCTGCCCGACGACCGGCTCTTGCGGCGGCATGTACACCGCGAACACCATGAGTTCGTCCTTCGAGGCGGTCGGCATGTCGCTGCTCTACTCCTCCAACATGGCCAATCCCGACCGAGAAAAGATCGATAGCACGGTCGAGTCCGCGCGCGTTTTGGTGGAAGCGGTGAAGGCCGGCATTCGACCACGCGACATCGTCACGCGGAAGTCGATTGAAAATGCCGTGGCGCTCATCATGGCCACTGGAGGTTCAACGAATGCGGTGCTGCACTATCTCGCCATTGCGCATGCGGCCGAGGTGGAATGGACGCTGGAGGATTTCGAGCGGATACGCCGTAGGGTACCAGTAATCTGCGATCTCAAGCCATCCGGCCGTTATATGGCTGTTGATCTCCACGCTGCCGGCGGCATTCCTCAAGTCCTAAAGCTACTGTTGAATGCGGGCCTTCTGCACGGCGATTGTCTCACGATCACCGGCAAGACGATCGCTGACGAACTCTCGGCCGTGCCCGACGAGCCTCGTGCGGACCAGGACGTTATCCGGTCGCTCTCAGCGCCACTGTATCGCGAGGGACATCTCGCCATACTCACAGGCAATCTGGCAGAGGGTGGGGCGGTGGCAAAGATCAGCGGGCTCAAGAGCCCGGTGATTGCTGGCCCGGCGCGCGTCTTCGAAGACGAGCAATCCGCAATGGATGCTATTCTCTCGGACAAAATCAAGGCCGGCGACATTCTGGTCCTGCGTTACCTCGGGCCGAAGGGTGGTCCGGGAATGCCGGAAATGCTTGCCCCGACCTCCGCTATCATCGGACGTGGCCTTGGAGAGAGCGTCGGTCTCATCACAGATGGGCGGTTCTCCGGCGGCACATGGGGTATGGTGGTCGGGCATGTCACGCCCGAAGCCTTCGAGGGGGGGGCAATCGCACTTGTCAAGGACGGCGACCAAATCACCATCGACGCCCATCAGCTACTTCTGCAGCTCGACGTCCCAGATGAAGAGATTGCGAGACGCCGAAGCCTTTGGAGCCAGCCTCCGCCGCGCTACAGGCACGGCGTCCTCGCCAAGTTTGCGGCCTTGGTCCGACCAGCGAACGAGGGAGCCGTGACGGGTTGAGGTCACATGAAAAAAACGCGCCAACTGAGGCGAATTAGTTATCAAGTCACTGATTTCGTGCAAAATTAGTGGTGCCCCCGGCAGGGTTCGAACCCGCGACCCCCTGATTACAAATCAGGTGCTCTACCAACTGAGCTACAAGGGCGATGCCTGCCAAGTACCAGATTCTGCCGTCCTGTAAAGAAGAAATCCGCGCGATCGTGATTTCGTTCGTCCGACCTTGCATCGGAGTTTGCGTTGCGAACGCCGCAGACCCGACTTTGCTAGTTCCGAGGCGCAGTCTGCCGCACGCTCGTTTGCAAGGCGTCACCGGTCTCTCCGGCACCCAACGGCGACATGATTGCAATGCTCAGCACCGAAGCAACCATGAAAACGATAATAGCGATCATTACCCGCACATTTCTCTCCTAAATCGTGCGAAGCCAACGCGCGGGGCCGACCGTCGGTTCCCCTGATGATAGCTACACGATCTACTGTACGGGTGCTGGAATAGGGCGTTCAGGGGCGGGCGCCAGCGGAGCGAGTTCGTGAATCGGCTGCGACTTGTCGATCCAGACGATGCTGAGAATGATGGCAACAAATACGCCGACGAACAGAGTGCCGATGACGAGGGAGCGGATGGCCATATGGAAATATGTTCCTCCTGTTCGAATGCGGGGCAGCATGGAAAAGAGCAGAGTCAAAACCGAGACGAGCAGCAGTTTGCTGGCTTCCTAGTTGCTTTGCGGCGCTGCTATCATCCCGCATATGGAAGAGCAAGATCGCGCCTTTCGCCGCGATCCCCCAACTCCATCAAATTTTCAAATGCTGCCTCGCCGCATAAAGAGCGATCGCCGCAGCATTAGATACATTGAGTGACTTGATCGCACCCGGCATGTCTAGCCTGGCAAGCGCGCTGACAGTTTCGCGCGTCTTCTGGCGTAGCCCCTTACCTTCGGAACCCAGCACGAGCGCCACCTTGTCACCCGAGAATGTGCCCTCGAGTGGCGCCGGTCCTTCCGAATCGAGGCCGATCGTGAAGAAGCCGAGCTTGTGCAGTTCTCCAAGAGCGTCGGCAAGATTCGTGATCTGGATATAGGGGATGAGTTCCAGTGCACCTGAGGCTGATTTCGCCAGCACGCCTGATTCGGTCGGGCTGTGGCGCTGTGTGGTAATGACGGCACCTGCATTGAAGGCCACGGCGGAACGCATGATGGCGCCGACATTGTGCGGATCGGTTACCTGGTCGAGCACGAGAAGCAGTGGGCTGTCCTTCAGTGCTTCCAGCCGGCGGACGGGCAGGGGGCGCGTTTCCAGCATGACACCCTGATGGATGGCATCCGGGCCGAGGACCTTGTCGATATCGTGCGGAGCGACGATTTCGACCGGAATGCCGAGCGCGTCGGCAGCGATCTCCAGACGCGCAAGCGCGTTCTGGGTCACCGACAACTTGACGTTCCGGCGCTCCTTGTTGTCAAGCGCGGCACGAACCGTATGAAGGCCGTAGAGATAGACCTGCTCGGGCGCGAGTGCAGGAGGCTTCCAGTCCTCGGCACCGCGCCGGCGCTTCTGTGGCGGCGGTGTCGGAATCTCACCGCGTTCGCGTTTGCTATCACGATGCGCGCGGCGCAGGGTTGCGTAATGCGTGTCCTTGGCGGATTTTTCGTCAGTGGGCTTGCCACCGGTTTTCTTGTCTTTGCTCATGCGGCTTTATAGCGAGCGTGCTTCTTTCCGCATAGGATTTCTTTCAGGACCCCGGCTTTCCACGGTCGATGAAATTTTTCACATTTTTTCCGTCGTCATCGTGTTGACATGCGTAAATCGTCCGGTCATATACGCGGCGCAGACCGAGGGGCGGCAACGCTTCGAAAGTCTGACGAGCTTGGTCTCACGATCCGGACGAAAAGACTGGAGAGATGCCCGAGTGGTTAAAGGGGACGGACTGTAAATCCGTTGGCTCAGCCTACGTTGGTTCAAATCCAACTCTCTCCACCATTCGTCATTGGATCGGATACCACCCCGCGGGTATAGCTCAATGGTAGAGCAGCAGCCTTCCAAGCTGAATACGCGGGTTCGATTCCCGCTACCCGCTCCAAATTTTCGCAGTGTCCTGTTGTTGCTGTAACGCTTTGCGCGAGCCGGGTCGCTATGCGTACCTCTAGCCCCAGAGCAGCACGAAAGGCGAGGCCAGCGCGATGATGCCGGCGATCGTCCATCGCTTTTGGGTGTTGGTGCTGAGATCCTCTCTCGACAGCCATATGCGGACAGCAACGAAGCCGATGGCGATGAGGGCGCTGTAGATCACGGCGCGCAACAGGATCGACCAGCCGCCACCGAAGAGACCGATCGCGATGCCGAAGCCGGTGAGGGCGCCGAGAATACCGTATCCCACGTCGAACATCAGCGTCGTGGTGGCCGAAAGTGGCGTCAGCATCTTTGGGAAGGCGATGGCAAATGCCGCTGTGAGCAGCCATATTGCGACGATCGCTTGCAGCGTCGAAGAGCTGACGATCGATGTCGCCAGAGCCGGGAGCCGCTCGGGCGAGGAGAGGCGTGCAAGCTGCGCGACCCAGTCGATCGCAGCGGCAAGAACCCACAATATGAATGCGCAAGCGGCAAAGATCAGAAAGTTGCCTGCGGATCGTTTTGCAATTTCCTTTGGTTCCATTGCGGTGTCTCCGAGCAGTGCTTCCGCGTAAGGGCTGCAAACGATGTACTATCATATCCTTGGCGCCGTCGCGCCCGTTCTTCGCGAATATATCTTCGCTGCCATCTCCGGTGGATATTGCCGATCGGGCGCTTCCTTCCCATATGCGCCCGCAGGCTAGGAATACGGTCCGCAAATAGGTCTTGCGCAATTTCCCCGAAAGCCTTAAACGGCGGCACTAAACCGGTTCGCCGGGGTCATCCATTTCGTTCACAGGAAGCATTCAAATGGCAAAGAGTAAGTTTGAGCGCAACAAGCCGCACGTTAACATCGGCACGATCGGCCACGTTGACCACGGCAAGACGTCTCTGACGGCAGCGATCACGAAGTACTTCGGCGAGTTCAAGGCGT